>NZ_BAAANO010000013.1:12606-18179 GCF_039529845.1 Brevibacterium samyangense
CTATCAGGAGGCCGACGAGGTGCTCGACGCCCTCGCCGCCGGCGGCCGCATCACCGCGGACGAGCCTGCTCCGGCCGATGTCGTCCTCGTGCTCGCTCCTGCCGGCACCGCAGGCACGACCGGGGCATCCGCCGACGACCCGGCCACCGAACCCGCCGACGGGACCTTGACCCCGACCGCCACGGCCACGCCGGACACCTCCGGCCCGGAGGCCCGGCTCCTCTTCACCGAGGCGCTCGGTGAACTGGCCCCGACCGCGGTCTCCGGCCCCTCGACCTCCGCCGCGGACGGACTCATCGGCGACCTGCGGGCCGACGGCGCCCCCGTCACCACCGTCGACGGGCTGCAGTACACCTCCGGTCCCGTCATCACCGCCCTCTCCGTCGCCTCGACGCACCAGGGTGCGCGCGACGCCTTCGGTTTCGCCTCGGCGGCGGACACCGTCGTTCCCGACGCGGAGGCACTCCGGTCGCCCCTGGCGTCCACCCAGCAGGCGGACGCGGAGGGAGCCGAGGGGACCGGAGAGGGGGAGCAGTGATCTCCCGCCTCGTCCTCGCCGGTGCCGCGGCGGTCGTCGGCTACGGCGTCACCGCGGCGACGATGACACTCGTCAAGCACGCTCCGGCGGAGCTCCGTACCCGGTTCGACCGGGTGAACCACGTGGGGCGCACCGTCACCCTGTCCGAGGGACCGGCCGTCGCTCTCGGTCTCACCTCCGCCGCCGCACTCGTTCCCGCGGGTCCCGCCCGCCTGGGTGCGGTCGCGTCGGTCGCCGCTGCCGGAGCCTTCGGTGCGATCGACGATTTCGGGGAATCCGGGAGCTCGAAGGGCCTCCGCGGCCACCTCGGTGCGCTCGCCCGGGGTGAGGTCACGACCGGGGCGCTCAAGGTCATCGGCATTCCCGTCGCCTCGGTGCTCTCCGCCGCCGTGGCGCTCGAACCCCGTCCCCTCGCCGGTTCGGCGTTCGCCGGCCGGTGTGCGGACTCCGTCCTCGCCGGGGGAGTGATCGCCGGCACCGCGAATCTCTTCAACCTGCTCGACCTCCGTCCCGGCCGTGCGCTCAAGGCCGGCGCACTCGTCCTCGCGCTCGGCACGACCCGGACCCCCGCGACCTCCGTGCTCGCAGGTGCGGCTGCGGGAGCGATCGCCGCCGCACTGCCGGACGACCTCGCGGGCCGGGCAATGCTCGGCGACACCGGGGCCAACGCCCTCGGTGCGCTGCTCGGTGCCCGCATCGCGCTCGGTGGAGCGGACCGCACCCGCCTGGCCGCATGGCTCGCCGTGCTCGCCGGACTCACGCTCGCCTCGGAGAAGGTGTCCTTCACACGGGTCATCGAGAACACCCCGGTGCTGCGGGACCTCGACGCCTGGGGTCGCTGAGTGGGACGCCTCGCGGGGCTCCTCGCCCGCACCGCGCTCCTCGTCTCCCTGCTCACGCTCGCCGCCCGGGCAGTGGGCTTCCTCAGGTGGCTCGTCTTCTCCCCGACCGTCGGTGCCGGGGTCGTCGGTACCGCCTACCAGTCGGCGAACCAGGTCCCCAACATCCTCTTCGAGGTCGTCGCCGGTGGCGCCCTCGCCGGGGCCGTCGTCCCCCTGCTCGCCGGTCCGCTCGCGAAGGCGGACACCCGGCAGGTCTCCCGGATCGCCTCGGCACTGCTCGGATGGGCGCTCCTCGTCACGGTGCCGCTCGCGGTTGCGGTCGTGGCGTGCGCGCGGCCGCTCGCCGCCGTCCTCGTTCCCGACCCGGCCGCCACCGAGGTCGCCGCCGCGTTCCTCGTGATGTTCGCCGTCCAGCTGCCCTTCTACGGCGTCGGCGCGGTGCTCACCGGCGTGCTCCAGGCCCACCGCCGGTTCCTCTGGCCGGCCTTCGTGCCCCTCCTCTCGAGCCTCGTCGTCATCGGGACGTACCTCGGGTACGGGATGCTGCCCTCGGGGCCGGACTCCTCGCCGCCGAGCTCCCTCGCGCTCCTCGGCTGGGGCACGACCTGCGGTGTTCTCGCACTCTCGCTCCCGCTCGTCCTGCCGACCCGTCGCGTCGGCGTGCGTCTGCGCCCGACACTGCGGTTCCCGGCGGGCGTCGCCGTGCGGGCCCGACGTCTGGCCTCGGCCGGGGTCGTGGCGCTCCTCGTCCAGCAGGCCGCCGTCCTCGTGACGATGCTCGTGGCGAATCGGGTGGGCGGGACCGGCGTGTACGTCGTCTTCAGCTACATCCAGGCCGTCTACCTGCTGCCCTACGCGGTCCTCGTGGTGCCGGTCGTCACGATCGCCTTCCAGCAGCTCTCCGCCCAGCTCGCCGCGGCGGGGGCGGGGCAGGAGTCCGTGGCCGAGGCGTCCCGCACCGTCTCCCGCACGACGGACCGGGTCCTGTGGCTGGGTCTCACGGGGGCCGTCGTCCTCGTCTGCGCCGCCGGCCCCCTCGAGGACTTCTTCACCGGCATCGACCGTGCCGCGGCCTCGAGCGAGGTCCCCTTCGCCGCGATGGCGTCCGGTGTCGTCCTCATGGCACTCGCGGTCCCGGGGTGGTGCCTCGTGAACTGGGGCCAGCGGATCTTCTTCGCGCACGAACGCTCCCGGTTCGCCGCGTTCGGCCCCGTCCTCGGTTGGGTGATCGTGGTCCTCGTGGCCCTCGGTGGCGGTGCATGGGTGGCCCGGGCGAACACGGTCGCCGCCACCGACAGCCCCGGGGCGACACTCCTCGTCATCGCGGGAGCGCATGCGCTCGGGATGACGATCGCCGGGGTCCTCGCCGTCGTGCTCGTCCGGACGGTGCTCGGCCTCGGTTCGCTGCGGCGCACGGGACTCGTCGCGGTCGCTCTCCTCGTGTGCGCCGCGCTCGCAGTGGCCGCATCCACCGGGGCCGCAGGCGTGCTCGGCGCCGTGCCGGGTCTGCCGCCGCTGCTCGGTCATGTCGTTCGCGGGATCCTGCTCGCGCTCGTCGGCGTCGCCGTCATGGCGGTTCCCGTCCTCCTGGCACGCAGGAAGAATGCACCGGAGGACCGCCCGTCGGCAGCCGACTCGTCGGTAGACTTCGAACGGGACGCCACCGGGGAATGACGCGACCGGTGCACGAGGGACCCCACACATCACGAGCGAAGGAGAGGCCGGACATGGAACCACTGAGGATCCTGCTCGTCCTCACCACCTCGACCGGCGGCGTCGGCACCCACGTCGCGTCCCTCGCCGAACGCTATGCCGCTGCCGGGCACACCGTCGGCATCATCGGCGCCCCGGAGACCGATGCCCACTTCGGGTTCACCCGGGGGGCGCGCGGCCGCATCAAGTTCGTGCCCGTCGAGTTCCGCTCGTCCCTCGGACTGCGGGACACTGCCACGGTCCGCCGGCTCTCGTGGCTCGTGTCGACCTTCCGTGCGGATGTCGTCCATGCCCACGGCTTCCGTGCCGGGCTCGCGGTGCTGTCCGCGATCGCCCGCATCGCCCCGGCCGAGCGACCCGCCTCCGTCGTGAGCTGGCACAACCGGGCGATGGCGACCGGTGCCCGTGGACTCGCCGAGAAGGCCGTGGAGACGCTCGTCGCGCGGGGTGCGGACCTCACGATCGGTGCGAGCGAGGACCTCGTCGACGAGGCCCGCGCCTTCGGGGCACGGAACGCGGTCTTCGCCCCGGTGGCGGCGCCTCGCGCGCAGACGAACGACGATGTGAACGCCGCCCTTCTGCGATCCCGGCTCACCCGCGAACTCGACCTGCCGCGTGATGCGCAGATCCTCCTGAGCGTCGGGCGCGTGGCGCCGCAGAAGAACTACCGCATGCTCCTCGAGGCGCTCGCCGAACTCGCGCCGGACCACCCGCGGTTGCATGCGCTCATCGCCGGGTCGGCCGACCCGGTCGAACTCGAACGCATCGCGGCGTACGCCCGGCCCCGCCGACTCCCGGTCCACATGCTCGGCCAGCGCTCCGACGTCGGCGACCTCCTGCGTGCCGCGGACCTCTTCGTCCTCACGAGCGAGTGGGAGGCCCGGGCGCTCGTCGTCCAGGAGGCGATGGCGGCGGGCACCCCGATCGTCGCGACGGCCGTCGGCGGCCTGCCGGGCCTCCTCGGTGACGCCGGTGTGCTCGTGCCCCGCGGTGACTCGGCCGCGCTCGCTGCGGGCCTCCGTCGCCTGCTCGACGACCCCGACGAACGGGTCTCGCTCGGCTCCCGCGCGGCGCTGCGGTCCCGCGACCTTCCCGACGAGGACGCGGTCGCGCAGACCCTGCTCGCGCACTACCGGGATGTGCTCGCCGGTCGCCGGACGGACCGGGGGACGCCGCCGTCCTCCTCGCAGGGCGCGTCCTCGCCACCCGACCGTGCACGCCCGTGGCGGCGGGTAATGTTGACCAGGCACGTACGACCCCAGTAAGGACGAAGACTCCATGACCGTGACCGGCGCACTCCCGGACCCCACCTCGCTCCCCGCACGTCCCGAGCTCGATCCGAACACCCGCATCATGCACGTTCTCACCGAGTCCACCGGGCCCATCGCCGATGTCGCGAAGGTCGCCGTCGCCGGGCACGTCGAGGCCGGTCACGAGGTCGCGGTCGCCGCCCGACCCGAGGTGTTCGCCGCTCTCGACATGCCCGAGAGTGCGCTCCTGCGTCACATCCCCGTCGCGATCGCGGCGGGCCCGCGTCCGGGGGATCCGGACGCCGCCCTCACGCTCCACAAGTACTACCGGCACGTCGACCTCGTGCACGCCCATGGTCTGCACGCGGCGGCCGTCGCCGGTCTCGGCTTCACCGGGCTGCCCGCCGGTCGCCGGCCCGTGCTCGTCGCGACCGTCGGTCGGTTCGGTTCCCGCAACGTGTTCGCGAAGACGGACGCCGCTCTCGTCGCCCGGACCGCCTCGGCGGTGCTCGGGACGACCGAACCCGTCGTCGAGCACTTCGCCGATTCCGTCGCCACCGTCGAGCGTGCCCGGCTCATGCGTGCGGACCTCGACCGGAACGTCCGGCCCACCCGATCGAAGGCCGCCGTCCGCAAGGCGCTCGGTATTCAGGCGGGAACGTGGCTCGTCGCCTCCCCGGTGGAACTCGTCGACCACACCGCGCTCACGACGATCGTCGATGCGGCGACCCAGTTGTCCGCACACCGCGCCGATCGCCGGTGGACCGTCGCGCTGAGCGGCACCGGCGGACTCCGCGGGCTCATCGGGAAGGAGTTCGCGCGACCGGGCCGCGGCCTCGTCCTCGCCGACCACGACGACACCATCGACCTCCTCGCCGCGGCGGACGTCGTCCTCGCGAGCGACCGGATGGGCGACATCGACCCCGAGGACCTCATGCAGCTGGCGAAGCCGGTGGTCTTCGTCGGCACCGAGCGCGGAGCCCGCATGTGGGGCGATGCCGCCTTCGCCACCCCCGCCGACTCCACCGAGGAACTCCTCGACGCGGTCTTCACGTACATCGACAGCCCGGCCGCGCGCGGCGCCGCCGGCATCGCGGCCCGCCGCCGGGTCGACGACGCGGACTCCGGGGCCTTCCTCGCCGAGGACCTCCGTGCGCTCTACGCCGGGCTGCTCTCCGGAGCCACCTGGGTCTGAGCGGCCGTGCCGCACCCCGCCGAGGCGCCGCGGAG
>NZ_BAAANO010000013.1:18207-105130 GCF_039529845.1 Brevibacterium samyangense
CTCACCTCCGCGGCGCCTCGGCGCGTGTACGTGCAGGGGGCGTGCGGCGGGAGCAGCCGCCGGGGAAGGTGTCGCGGCATTCATTCCGACCCCACCCACGGACGGATCGGGCCTGTTAGAATAGTGGTCCGTGGTGAATCGGTTGAGCTCAGGCGAGCAGAAGACAACACGGCAGATCTTCGTCACGGGAGGCGTCGTGTCCTCCCTGGGCAAGGGACTCACGGCTTCGTCCCTCGGACACCTCCTCGCGCAGCGGGGCCTCAAGGTGGCCATGCAGAAGCTCGATCCGTACCTCAACGTCGACCCGGGAACGATGAACCCGTTCCAGCACGGCGAGGTCTTCGTCACGGACGACGGCGCGGAGACCGACCTCGACATCGGACACTACGAGCGATTCCTCGACCGTCCGCTCGACGCCTCGGCGAACGTCACCACCGGTCAGGTGTACTCGCGGGTGATCGCGAAGGAACGCCGCGGTGAATACCTCGGTGACACCGTGCAGGTCATCCCGCACATCACCGACGAGATCAAGGAACGCATGCGGGCGCAGGCGAACCGCACCGACGGTGAGGCGCCCGACGTCATCATCACGGAGATCGGCGGCACCGTCGGCGACATCGAGTCGCAGCCCTTCCTCGAGGCGGCCCGTCAGATCCGCACCGACATCGGACGCGAGAACGTCATCTTCGTCCACGTGTCGCTCGTGCCCTACATCGCCCCCTCCGGCGAGCTCAAGACCAAGCCCACGCAGCACTCGGTCGCGACCCTCCGGTCGATCGGTATCCAGCCCGATGCGATCGTGCTCCGCGCCGACCGGGAACTCCCGGACTCGATCCGCGGCAAGATCGCGGCATTCTGCGACGTCGACCCCGAGGCAGTCGTGCCGTGCGTCGACGCCCCGAGCATCTACGACATCCCGAAGGTCCTCCACGGCGGCGGACTCGACGTCTACGCGATCCGCAAGCTCGGCCTGCCCTTCCGCGACGTCGACTGGTCGAAGTGGGACGAGGTCCTCGAACGCGTCCACCACCCCGCGCACACGCTCGAGATCGGCCTGGTCGGCAAGTACATCGACCTGCCGGATGCCTACCTCTCCGTCACCGAGGCCCTGCGTCACGGTGGTTTCGCGAACGATGCGAAGGTGAACATCCGCTGGATCGCCTCCGACACCTGCGAGACCCCCGAGGGCGCCGCCGAACAGCTCGCCGGCCTCGACGCCGTGTGCGTGCCCGGTGGCTTCGGAGTCCGTGGCATCGAGGGCAAGCTCGGTGCGCTCCGGTACACCCGGGAGAACGGCATCCCGACCCTCGGTCTGTGCCTCGGCCTCCAGTGCATGGTGATCGAGTACGCGCGGAACGAGGCCGGTATCGCCGATGCCTCGTCCTCCGAGTTCGACCCGGAGACCCCGTCGCCGGTCGTCGCGACCATGGCGGAGCAGCTCGACATCGTCGACGGTGAGGGCGACCTCGGTGGCACGATGCGCCTCGGCCTCTACACCGCGAACCTGCTGCCGGGTTCCGTGGCCGCGCAGGCCTACGGTTCCGAGGAGATCCAGGAACGTCACCGTCACCGCTACGAGGTGAACAACGCGTACCGTCCGCAGCTCGAGGAGGCCGGACTCGTGATCTCCGGTACCTCGCCCAACGGTGAGCTCGTCGAGTTCGTCGAGCTCCCGGCGGACGTCCACCCGTACTACGTCTCCACCCAGGCGCACCCGGAGCTCCGCTCGCGTCCGACGAACCCGCACCCGCTGTTCGCCGGTCTCGCCGCCGCCGCTCTCGCACGCAAGGGCTGAGCGCCGCCGTGCAGGACGAAGCGCCGCTCGCCGATACGTTCGGAGTCCCCGAGATCCGCGACCACGAGACCGTGTACACGGGACTCGTGTGGGACGTCGTCCGGGAGACCTTCGTCCTGCCCGAGAGCGACCGTCCCCTCACGCGGGACTTCGTCCGGCACCCCGGGGCCGTCGCCGTCGCCGCGATCGACGAGACCGACCGGATCCTCCTCATCCAGCAGTACCGTCACCCGGTGCGTGCGCGGGAGTGGGAGATCCCGGCCGGTCTCCTCGACGTGGCGGGGGAGGAACCCCGGCTCGCCGCCTCCCGCGAACTCGCGGAGGAGGCCGACCTCCGGGCGGAGAACTGGCACGTCCTCACCGATCAGCTGTCCTCTCCCGGGGGGATCAGCGAGTGCATCCGGATCTTCCTCGCCCGGGACGTGAGCGCCCTGCCCGAGGCGTTCGCCCGGGATGCCGAGGAGTCCGGCATCGTGCCCCGTTGGGTCCCCCTCGACGAGGCGCTCGAGGCCGTCCTCAGCGGTCGGATCGCGAACGCCACCGCGTCCCTCGCGATCCTCCACGCCCATCACGCCCGCGCCCGCGGGTGGACGGGTCTGCGCCCGGCGGACGCACCGTGGCCGGCGCGGGAGGTCGCCCCGCTGCCGGACGGGGCCTGAGTGGCGCGCCACGGCACCGAACTCCTGCCCGAGGCGCCGGCCGGTCTCCTGCGTGACGCCTCGGCGTATCTCACCCACCTCGAGCTCGAGCGGGGACTCTCGCTCAACACACTCGACGCGTACGCCCGTGACCTCGCGAAGTACCTCACGTGGCTCACGGAGCAGGACGTGCGGGAGTTCGCCGCGGTGGGCGAGGACGACATCCGGACCTTCTCCGCGGTGCTCGCGGAGTCCGGACTCGCGGTCCGCTCCCGCGCCCGCACACTCGTCGCGGTGCGGCGGCTCCACGCGTATCTCCACGCGGAGGGCCGCACGCCCACGGACCCCGGCGCCGAGGTCGCGCCCCCCTCGGACACCGAGCGACTGCCGAAGGCGCTCTCGGTCTCCGAGGTCGAACGGCTCCTCGGCGCCGTCGTGGGGGACGAACCGGCCCAGCTGCGGACCCGTGCCCTCCTCGAGTTCCTCTACGCGACGGGCGCCCGGATCTCCGAGGCCGTCGGTCTCGACATCGACGATCTCGATCTCAGCGAGGGTGTCGCGCGCTTGTACGGCAAGGGCAACAAGGAACGCCTCGTGCCCGTGGGGTCGATGGCTCGGGACGCGCTCGGTGCCTGGATCGTCCGGGGCAGGCCGGAGTTCGAGAAGGCGCGCGCCCGTGGTGTCCACGCGCGGGACAGAGCGGGGGCGGTGTTCCTCAACCGGCGGGGCGGGCGGCTGAGCCGGCAGTCCGCGTGGACGGCACTCGTGCACACCGCGGAACTCGCGGGTCTCGAGGGGCACGTGTCCCCGCACTCGCTGCGTCATTCCTTCGCGACGCACCTGCTCGAGGGCGGCGCCGACATCCGGGTCGTCCAGGAACTCCTCGGGCACTCCTCCGTGACGACGACCCAGATCTACACGAAAGTCACAGGGGACACGCTCCGGGAGGTGTACGCCCTCACCCACCCGCGCGCGAGACACTGAGCGGGCGCGATAGTGTGGAGTGCATTCATCGTGAGTGCGTTCGTGACGAGCGCATTCGACGGACAGAAAGGGTGGGGAACCTCCGTGGTCGACTCTCAGCAGAAGTTGGATATCCCGGGAACCGAGGACCTCGGTCCGACCGGACGTCCGCGGACGGTCTTCGCTGAACCCGCACCTCTCGAGTCCCACGGCCCTGCGCGCATCATCGCGATGGTGAACCAGAAGGGCGGTGTCGGCAAGACGACGTCCTCCGTGAACCTCGGCGCGGCGCTCGGCGGATACGGCCGGAAGGTGCTGCTCGTCGACTTCGACCCGCAGGGTGCCCTGTCGGTGAACCTCGGGATCAACCCGCACGAGCTCGAGAAGAGCGTCTACAACCTCCTCATGTCGCCGCGCCTCGACCCGCACGAGGTCATCGTGCACACCGAGGCGCCGAACGTCGACGTCATGCCGGCGAACATCGACCTCTCTGCCGCGGAGATCCAGCTCGTCGGCGAGGTGGCCCGCGAGCAGGTGCTCGCGCGCGTCCTCGAGAAGGTCGCCGACGAGTACGACGTCATCATGATCGACTGCCAGCCCTCGCTCGGGCTGCTCACCGTGAATGCGCTCACCGCCGCGCACGGTGTCATCATCCCGCTCGAGACCGAGTACTTCGCCCTCCGTGGCGTCGCCCTCCTCGTCGAGACGATCGAGAAGGTCCAGGACCGTCTCAACACCGGTCTGCAGATCGACGGCATCCTCCCGACGATGTACGACCCGCGCACGCTCCACGCCCGTGAGGTCATCCAGTCCGTCGTGAGCGCGTTCGGTGACAAGGTCTTCGAGACTGCGATCCGCCGGACCGTGAAGTTCCCCGACTCCTCCGTCGCGGCCGAACCGATCACGACCTTCGCCCCGACCCACCCGGGTGCGGACGCGTACCGCCGTCTCGCCCGGGAACTCGTGGCCCGCGGAGGGGCGCCCTGAGCACCAGCACGGACGAGGTGGAAACCGGGACCACCGGGTTCCACGTCGATCTCGAGAACTTCTCGGGACCCTTCGACCTCCTTCTCGGGCTCATCGCAAAGCGCAAGCTCGACATCACCGAGGTCGCCCTCGCCGAGGTCACGGACGAGTTCCTCGCGTACGTCGCCGGGCTGCGGGGGAGGGAGAACCTCGAGGAGCTCTCGCAGTTCCTCCTCGTCGCCTCGACCCTGCTCGATCTCAAGACCGCGCGACTGCTGCCCGGCGGTGAGGTCGAGGACGAACTCGATCTCGACCTCCTCGAGGCGCGTGACCTGCTGTTCGCCCGGCTCCTCCAGTACCGCGCGTACAAGGCGGTCTCCCAGGTGCTCCGGGCGGCCTTCGAATCCGCCGGTGCGAAGGTGCCGAGGCGCATCGGGCCGCCCGAGGAGTTCCGCGGACTGCTGCCGCCGCTGCGGATGACCGCCGGCCCCGAGGTGCTCGCGGAGATGATGGCCGCGGTGCTCCAACGGGACCACATGCCACCGACCGTGAGCACCGAACACCTCCACCTGCCGCAGGTGAGCGTGCCCGAACAACGGGCGATCGTGCTCTCCCACCTGCAGGAACACGGGCGCACGGAGTTTACCGAGCTCGTTGCGGACGCGGAGTCGACGCTCATCGTCATCGGGCGCTTCCTCGCGCTCCTCGAACTGTTCTCCGCCCGCCTGTGCACTCTCGACCAGTCGTCCCCGCTCGGGGAGCTGTGGGTCGAGGCGACCGAGAAGGAGGCCGCATGACCACCGACAGCAGTGCAGGTACCGGCCCCGGTACGGGTGCCGGGGCCGGCGGATCCACGGGGTCCACCGAGCTCACCGGGGCCGAACAGGGTGTGCGCGCCGGCGTCGTCACCCCCGAGGTGCTCTCCGCTCTCGAGGCGGTGCTCATGGTGGCCGATCGGCCGCTCGAACCGAACGACCTCGAACCGGCACTCGGCATCCCGGCGGCGGCGATCGCGGACGCGCTCGCCCACCTGTCCGCCGATTACGACGGTGACCTCGACGGCCGGGTTCGCGGGTTCGAACTGAGCCGGGTGGCCGGGGGCTGGCGCATCCATTCGCGGGCCGAGCACCACGATGTGGTGAAGGACTTCGTTCTGGGGGGAGCGACGTCGAAGCTCTCCCAGGCCGCTCTCGAGACCCTCGCGGTCGTCGCCTACCGCCAGCCGGTGACGCGGGCCCGGATCTCCGCGATCCGCGGTGTCAACGTCGACGGTGTCGTGCGGACGCTGCTCCTGCGCGGCCTCGTCGTCGAGTCCGGGGTCGACGAGGTGAGCGGAGCGACGCGCTATGTCACCACGCCCGAGTTCCTCACAACGATGGGACTGCAGTCGCTCGAGGACCTCCCCGACATCGCTCCTTTCCTCCCGTCCGAGGAGGACCTGCCGGGCGAGGAATGAGGGCGGTCCGTGCGCCTCGGCGGCGGGCGAATCCAGGGCTTTGCGCTGCCGGCAGGAGTCGTTCGCCGGCACGAGTCGTTCGCCGGTGGGACGGGGTCAGCCGCAGTCGGGGCCGTCGGGGTTCTCGAGGCAGTTCTCGTCGACGAGGTATTTGTGGAAGCGGAAGACCTCGAGGGGGAGTGGTTCGCTCTCGACGGAGGCGGTGCCTTCGATGATGATCCAGTTGCCGCCGGCGATGGAGAACATGCCCGAGTACACGGTGGTGAGTCGGACGGTCACGGGTCCGGGTTCGGTGTAGCTGTGGGTGATGGTGGCCTCGTCGACGGTTTCGGGGGTGCCGCCGGTGTTCGTGGTGGAGTAGGTGGTGCCGTCGCCGAAGTCCCATTCGTATCGGATGGGTGTGGCGCGGACCTGGACGGGGAAGCCGAGGAGTTCGAGGTCGATGTAGCGGGTGTTGCCGTCGGCGTAGAAACCGGTTTCGCGATTCGTGACGGCCCAGGAGGCGGGGACGGCGTGGAAGTCGCTGGCGGGGATGTCGAAGGACTGGAAGTCCGTGGTGGTGATCCAGGGGAGAACGACGGGTTCGGGTGCAGGACCGCCGTCCTCGGTGGGATCGCAGAGGTAGGCGACGGGTTCGCCGGTGGAAGGGACGTTCACGATCCCGCACATGGTGTCGAGTTGTTGCATGGGACCGTCGTAGGAGCTTGCCGATCCGGAACTGGTCGAGCCACCTTCGGAATTCTTACTGGATACGCCTCCAGCTGATGAGTCGTTCGCAGACGAGCGTGCGGGAGGCTGGAACTTGCTCTCGACTCCACAGCCGCCACCGGTTCTCGGGCCGAACCCACAGCCTCCAGAAGGGACTCCCCACGCTGGCACAGGGATGAACGAAGTCGTAATGCCGAGCATCAGGATCAGCGCAATGATGACTGCTCGGGCGGAACGGGTCATGAACACGAATCTCCGATTAGGGCTTGTTCTGAGATCAGCCACTGATCGTCGTACTTCGCTGCAACGTACTCGAAAAGCGAAGCGGCGGTGAACTCAGGGTTATTCGAGAATGTGTATGCGGCCTCTGGTACGCAACCTTCGATGACGACAAAGGGAAGCGGCGTTTCATCAGCGATCTCGAGATCGACGTAGCTGACGGCCTGGCTGACATGGAAGATCTCGCCCTCCAACACCGTGCCCTTGTCACGCTGGTCGGCCGCTGTTTGTTGGGTTTCAAGAAGGACCGCATCGCTCGCGACGTTCTCGAACTTCTCGGCTCCTTCGCCGCCGGAACTGAACACCTCGTTCGACACCGCGATGTATTCCTCGAGGGCGGTCACCGCTGCGTCGGCGGCTTCCTTCTCCTTGACCGACAGCGCGAGGTCGGTGGTGTATTCCGGCGCATCACCCGTGTCGTCGCGGCCTGCCCCGTCGCCGCCGCGATCGGAGTCGACGCCGGTGCCGGAGGTGTGGGGCGCCTCGGCGGGGGAGTCGACGCCGGGCGCTACCGAGACGGACGTGCTCTCCGACGTGCCCTCCGACGTGGTCGGGGTGACGAGCGCGTGCGGTTCCGCATCGCGGGTGCCGCACGCAGCGAGAGCGAGTACGACGGCCAGACCCGCGGCGGCACGTCCACCCGCGGACAGGCCGATGGCGGCGGATTCGGAAGCTGGGCGCGAGTTCGGGGAGCACGGCGGGGTCATGGCCACGACACTAGCGACGGGCCTCGGGCAGGAACAGACTCCATCCGTAAATTGTGGATAAGCCACCGCCGGGGGTGAGCCGCTCGGCGACTGGACCGTTCCAGCGGTTTGCTCTCTCGGCACCGGTTCATTCCGTGCCTCGGACGGCAAAGTGCTGCCGTCGGTCGTCACCCGTCCCTGTCCGGCGAGGAATGAGACCTGGGTCGCTCCGGGCCCGGATACACGCCTCGGCGTCCGAATGGATGCGAGAATAGGAACCATGAAACCCACAGATCCGCGTTCTCCCGGACACAAGTCCAAGCGTCCCACCCGCAAGCAGCGGGCGATGAAGGCGGCAACGGAGTCCGCCGGTCCGCACCCGGACGTCCACCGCCAGGACGGGGTGCGGTTGCAGAAGGTCCTCGCGGACGCCGGCCTCGGCTCCCGGCGTGCCTGCGAACAGCTCATCCAGGACGGTCGGGTCGAGGTCGACGGTGTCGTCGTCCGCGAACTCGGGACCCGCGTGGACCCGCAGGCCCAGAGCATCCACGTCGATTCGATGGTGATCACCGCGCACACCGACAAGGTGTATCTCGCGTTCAACAAGCCGCGCCAGGTGGTCTCGGCGATGAGCGACCCCGAGGGCCGGCGGAACCTCAGTGACTACCTGAAGAACCGCCACGAGCGGCTGTTCCACGTCGGGCGCCTCGACTACGAGACCGAGGGCCTGCTCCTCGTGACGAACGACGGCGAACTCGCGAACCGCCTCACGCACCCGCGGTACGAGATCCAGAAGACGTACCTCGTCGAGGTGCGGGGGCAGGTGGCGAAGGACGTCGGCGCCCGCCTCAAGGCCGGTATCGAACTCGACGACGGCATCGCGCGGGCGGACTCCTTCAAGCTCCTCGACGCGACCCCCGGGTACTCGCTCGTCGAGATCGTGCTCCACTCGGGCCGCAACCGGGTCGTGCGCCGCATGATGGAGGCCGTCGGCAACCCGGTGACCCGCCTCGTGCGGACGAAGTTCGGGCCGATCAACCTCGCCGAACAGCGCCAGGGCAAGATGCGCGATCTCCGTCCCGACGAGATCACCGCGCTCATGGAGGCCGTCGGGCTGTGACCGGAGTACACGTCATCGGGACGGGCCTTCTCGGCACGTCCCTCGGACTCGCGCTCACCCGCGCCGGGTGGACCGTCACCCTCGCGGACGCCTCGCCGACCGCGCAGCGGCTCGCCGCGGACATGGGCGCCGGGACGGTCTCCGATCCCGAGGCTCCCGCGGTCGTCGTCGTGTGCACTCCGCCGGACGTCGCCGGCCCCATGATCGTCGACGCACTGCGTCGCTGGCCGGACGCGACCGTCACCGACGTCGCGAGCGTGAAGTCCGCCGTGTTCGAGGCGGTCCGGCGGAACGTCGGCCGGCCCGATCTCGACCGGTACATCGGCTCGCACCCGATGGCCGGGCGTGAACGCTCCGGCGCGATCGCCGCCCGTGCCGACCTCTTCACGGCCCGACCGTGGGTCGTGTGCTCGGACGAGGACACCCCACCCGAGCGCCTCGCGCAGGTCGTCGCCATCGCCGAGGCGGTCGGCGCCGTCGTCACGCACCTCGACCCGGACTTCCACGACGCCTCCGTGGCCCGGGTCTCCCATGCCCCGCAGGTCGTCGCCTCGCTCATGGCCGCCCAGTTGCGGCAGATGCCGGACGAGGGTGTTGCCCTCGCCGGGCAGGGTCTGCGCGACGTCACCCGCATCGCCGCCTCGGATCCGGGACTGTGGACCCAGATCCTCGCCGGCAATGCCCCTGAGGTCGCCACGGTCCTCAAGGGGATCCGCGCGGACCTCGACGCCGTCATCGAGGCTCTCGATCTGCGCGACGGCGCCCTCCGCACGCTCGCGGGTGCGATCGCCGCCGGCAACGAGGGCCACGATCGGATCCCCGGCAAGCACGGACAGGCACCGGCGAAGTACGCCGACATCACCGTGTACATGGACGACGAACCCGGTTCGCTCGCGCGGCTCTTCGCGGACGTCGGGGACCTCGGCATCAACGTCGAGGACGTGCGGATGGACCACGCGCCGGGCATTATGCTCGGAAGCGTCGACATCTCGGTGCTCCCGGCCCAGGCCCACGCCCTCGTCGAGGGACTCACGGCCCGGGGCTGGTGGGTGCCCGAATCGGAACTCGAAGCCGCCGCGGAGGACCCCGCAGGCGGCTCCACCACTGCCACTCACGACTCCCCACTAGTCGGGACGACTACGGAAGAAGGACAACGATGACAGTCATCGCGATCGACGGACCCAGCGGCGTCGGCAAGTCGAGCGTCTCGCGCGAGGTCGCGCGGCGCCTCGGGTACGGATACCTCGACACCGGAGCGATGTACCGCGCGATGGCGTGGTTGTGCCTCTCACGCGGCGTCACCGACGCCGGTGACGTCGTCGAGCAGGTGCGCGGCGCGGATCTCGAGATCTCCACCGACCCCGACGTCCGGGAGATCTTGGTCGACGGGATCGACGTGACCGAGGAGATCCGTTCCCCGGAGGTCTCGACGAACGTGCAGGTCGTCTCCGCGGTGCAGGACGCCCGGGACGAACTCATCCAGATGCAGCGCGACGTCATCGCCGCCACGGCACCGGGCATCGTCGTCGAGGGCCGCGACATCACCACCGTCGTGAGCCCGGACGCCCCCGTCCGCATCCTCATGACGGCGGACGAGGCCGTGCGCATCGCCCGTCGCGCGAAGGAGAACACGGGCGGGGCGGACGCCGCCGCCATCGCCGCAACCCGTGCCCAGATCGCCGACCGTGATGCGAAGGACTCCGCGACGACGTCCTTCCTCACCGCCTCGGACGGCGTGCACACGCTCGACACCACCCACATCACCTTCGAGGAGTCCGTCGCCGCCGTGCTCGGCCTCGTCGAGGCAGCGCAGTCGGCACAGGCGGCGGCAGGAGAGCAGGGAACCGACAATGGCTGATACCCCGGACATCGAAGAATTCGACGCCGCACCGGACGAGGACCTCGCGAGCCGCGTCGCCGCGATCGACGAACAGGATGCGGCCCAGCGTGCGGAGGCCCTGCGCTCGGGCCTCGAGGACTACGACCTCGAGGAGGAGGACCTCTCCCTCCTGCGGGCCCACGGGTTCGAGGACGAGGACGAGGTCGACGAGGGCGCTCCGCCGGTCCTCGCGATCGTCGGCCGCCCGAACGTCGGCAAGTCGACGCTCGTCAACCGCATCCTCGGCCGCCGCGAGGCGGTCGTCGAGGACGTCCCCGGTGTCACCCGTGACCGGGTGAGCTACTCGGCGTTCTGGGGCGGTCGGAAGATCACCCTCGTCGACACCGGAGGGTGGGACATCGACGTGAATGGCATGGCCTCGCGGATCGCGGACCAGGCGGAGATCGCGATCGACCTCGCGGACGCCGTCCTCTTCGTCGTCGACTCGACGACCGGACCGACCGCGACGGACGAACACGTCGTCCGCATGCTGCGCCGTTCGAAGAAGCCCGTCATCCTCGTCGCCAACAAGGTCGACGACGAGCGCGGTGAGCTCCAGGCCGCCGAACTGTGGTCCCTCGGGCTCGGCGAACCGCACCCGGTCTCCGCGATGCACGGCCGAGGCGTCGCCGACCTCCTCGACGTCGCCCTCGAGACCCTGCCCGAAGTCTCCGCGATCGACCAGAAGCGGGAGGAGGGCGGACCGCGCCGCGTCGCCCTCGTCGGCCGGCCGAACGTGGGCAAGAGCTCGCTGCTCAACAAGCTCGTCGGGTCCGAGCGCGTGCTCGTCTCCGACCTCGCCGGGACCACCCGTGACCCGGTCGACGAACTCGTCGAACTCGGGGGTCGGCAGTGGCGTTTCGTCGACACCGCCGGCATCCGCAAGCGCGCCAAGCAGTCCACCGGTGCGGACTTCTATGCGGCCCTGCGCACGCAGACCGCGATCGAACGGGCCGAGGTCGCCCTCGTCCTCCTCGAGTCGAACGCCCGCCTGAGCGAGCAGGACGTCCGCATCATCAAGACCGTGACGGAGGCCGGCAAGGCCCTCGTCATCGTCTTCAACAAGTGGGACCTCATGGACGAGGACCGGCGCTGGCAGCTCGAGCGGGAGATCGAACAGGATCTCGCGCACGTGTCCTGGGCGCCGCGCGTGAATCTCTCGGCGATGACGGGTTGGCACACCGATCGCATCGTCCGGGCGATGACGACCTCGCTCGAGAGCTGGGACACCCGGATCTCGACGGGCCGCCTCAACGCCTTCCTCGGTGAACTCGTCGCCGCGAACCCGCACCCCCTGCGTGGCGGTAAGCAGCCGCGCATCCTGTTCGGCACGCAGGCGTCGAACCGTCCGCCGCGTTTCGTCCTCTTCACCACCGGGTTCCTCGACCCCGGGTACCGCCGGTACATCGCGCGCCGTCTCCGGGAGACCTTCGGCTTCGAGGGCACCCCCATCGAGATCAGCATGAGGATCCGGGAGAAGAGGAAGCGGAAGTGACCGACGAGGTGGACACCGGGAAGCACGGCGGGCCCGGTTCTTCACCGGCTGCGCCGTGGCCCCGGTTCCTCCTCGTTGTCCTGGGGCTCGCCGGCCTGGCGTTCGCCGTCCAGTTCGTCAGCGGGATCCAGGAACTCATCGCCCCGGTGTTCCTCGCGCTCAACCTCGCGATCGTCGCGTACCCCGTGCAGCGGCGTCTGCAGGCGGCGCGGGTGCCGCGGTTCCTCGCGGCGATGGTGACGGTGCTCATCGTCCTCGTCATCATCGTCGGGTTCTTCACGATCACGGTGTGGTGCCTCGCAGAACTCGTGCTCGTGATGCCGCAGTACACCGAGCAGCTCACCGAGGTGTGGAACGACCTGCTCGCGCTCGTGCTCTCGTGGGGTGTGAGCCCGGAGTACATCGCCGATCAGCTCGAGAACTTCGATTTCTCGAGCCTCACCGGTGTGGCGACCTCCGTGCTGAGCAATGCGACCTCGGTCGTCGGTCTCCTCACGACCGCGATCATGGCGGTGTTCTTCATCGCGATGGATTCGATGTCCTTCCCGCAGCGGGTCGCGATGACCCGTCGGGTGCGCCCCGAGTTCACCGCCGCCATGTTCTCCTTCGCCGACGGCGTCCGTCGGTACTGGGTCGTCGCCACGGTGTTCGGCCTCATCGTCGCCGTCCTCGACATGGTCGCGCTCGCGATCATCGGAGTCCCGCTCCTCTTCGTGTGGGGCGTCCTCGCGTTCCTCACGAACTACATCCCGAACGTCGGCTTCATCGTCGGGCTCGTCCCGCCGGCGCTCATCGCGCTCATCGACGGCGGGTGGATCGACGCCCTCTGGGTCGTCATCGCGTACTGCGTCCTCAACTTCGTCATCCAATCGATCATCCAGCCGAAGTTCACAGGCGAGTCCGTCGGCGTCACGCCTTTCATCTCCTTCCTCTCGCTGTTCTTCTGGACCTGGGTGCTCGGCCCCCTCGGCGCACTCCTCGCACTGCCGTCGACGCTCCTCGTCAAGGCGTTCCTCGTCGATGCGGACCCGCGTGCGACCTGGGTGAACAACCTCATCGCCTCCGACCTCACGACGGGTTCGGGTCTGCCGGTGCGCGGCGCGATCGGGTTTCCCTCCCGGCAGGCCGTGGCCGTGACCGGGGTGCACGGCACGGTGCCGTCGGCCGATGACGGGGGAGAGGCGTCAGCTGAGGCGGGGGCGGACGGCACCCGGGTGCCCGGAATGCACCGGCCGAGGCGCCGCGACGTCGTCGTCCCCGCCACCGGGGAGTTCCCGGTCGTCAACGAGAGAGCGTCCGAGAGCTAGTCCGAGGCGTTCCTCCGGAAAGTACGCTGACCCACCGAACGTTCGGGCGATCTGGGGACAAAAGCGAGTTCCCCGCAGGTGGTGCCGGGGCCGCGGTTTCGCGCCTACAGTGAGGTATGGCCGAAATCCTCGAGATCCATCCCGACAACCCACAGCCCCGGCTCATCGCCAAGGTGGCAGATGTGCTCGCCGACGGCGGGCTCGTCGCCTACCCGACCGATTCCTGCTATGCGCTCGGGTGCGCGCTCGACAACAAGGCGGGCATCGAGCGGATCATCCGGATCCGGAAGCTCGATTCGAAGCACCATTTCACGCTCATGTGCCATGACTTCGCGCAGCTCGGGCAGTTCGTCGTCGTCGACAACCACGCGTTCCGGACGATCAAGTCGCTCACTCCGGGCCCCTTCACCTTCATCATGAAGGCGACGAAGGAGGTCCCGCGCCGGATGATGAATCCGAGGAAGCATTCGGTCGGCGCTCGGATCCCGGAGAACGCGACGGCACTCGCCCTCGTTGCGCAGGTGGGCGAACCGATCCTCTCCTCGACGCTCCTGTTGCCGGGTGACGAGGATCCGCTCACGCACGCGGACGATGTCGACGCCGCGATCGGGCACGAGGTCGACATCATCGTCGATTCCGGTGTGCCCGGTACCGTGCCGACCTCGGTCATCGACTTCACCGGTGGGGGAGTGGAGGTCCGCCGCGAGGGCGCCGGCGACGTGAGCCGGTTCCTGTAGAGGCGCACGGCCGACCGGTCAACTTGTAGCAGCCCAGGAAGGGAGTCTCCATGAGTGTCGAGAACGACGACCGTGACTTCAGCCCCATGCTCTACGACGTCATGCGTGAGCTGGCGACGCAATTCAGTGGCCGCTACGTCGAGTGGATGGACCAGGCGGCGACCGAGGCAGACGAAGCTCATTGGCAAGCCGAGCATTTTCGGGTGATGCGCGAGGTTCGAGCCGTCGATCCCGATAGCCGGTCCGCGATTGAAGCGCACACGGCGAAGTTGCGGGTCGAGTTGGAGAAAATGCCGTTGCACGCTCCGGTCCTCGCATGAGCGCCGAACTCACCGCGGAAGAGTTGAAAGCGCGGTTCGAATGACGTGTGATCCCTTATCTCGATGCAGAACGTTCGTCGTTCACGGGCGGTCAGCAATGGCCGCCCGTTCTCGTCTATACGGGAGGTCAACCGGGAGCGGGAAAGAGCCGAGCGAATGAACGCGCATCACAAGCGCGACCTTCACTGGTGCCGATCATTGGCGACGATCTTCGGCAGTTCCATCCTCCCTATGCTCGGCTCATGAGGGAGGACCCCCTGTCAATGCCCGCGGCGACGGCTCACGCTTCGCGGACATGGATCGGCATGTCGGCGGAGTATTTGCGTGAGCAGCGCGCAGATGTGCTCATCGAGACCACGCTGCGGTCGCCGGACGCGATGGCATCGACGATTGCGAGTTTCCGGCAGTCGGGTTACGTCGTCGAGCTCCGTGTCGTCGCGGTGCCGCACGAGGTTTCGCGTCTGTCGATGATCGAGCGCTACACGGGTCAGGTCGAAGCGAATGGCGTAGGCCGGTGGACACCGTCGGCGGCGCACGACGAGGCGTTCGCCCGTGCTGTGACTACGGTCGAACGCCTGGTGGCATCCGGGGCCGTTGATCGGTTTGTTATCGAGGATCGGGCCGGAACGGTGCTGTTCGATCGAAGCTATTTCGGCATCCGCGATGACGGGCTGCAGAGCGCAGGCGCGGAGGCCGCTGTCGCGTTCGAGGGCGCGCGTGCTGTCGATCAGATGACGCCGACGGCCGCACAGTCGTGGATCGCCCTGGCCTCGGAACAGATCACGCGCGTACACGAGCTGGGACAACGTGACCGTGATCTTCTCGCGACGCTCGACCGTGTGAGGACGGTCGATGCGCCGGCCCTCGCCGCCCGCGCTTATCCCGAGGACCCCAAGCGTGCTCGAGAGGTCGTGCGCGAACTCGGCTCATCAGCCGTGGGGGAACCACCGAGGCGCGGCCTGCCTTAGCGTGCTGAACTCCGCGGAATACGGTTCGCGCTTCTCGCTCGGATCTCGTACCGTTGATGTTGAACACCCCGGAACCGTCCCTGTAGCCCTGTGCGGAGGGCCGATCACACGGCCGGGGTTTTGCTTTTCTGCACGCGGCAGGGACGGTACAACCTCACGCCTCCAACCGGTGCAGCGGCTCAGTCGGCTCGGTACTGTCATCCACCGCCGCACGCGCGCGGAAGATGTCGATGACCTCGGCCAGCCCTTCCATGTCGTCATCGCTCCACACCGCAGTGGGGCCACCGGAGTGCAGCCCGGTGTACGGCGGGCAGAAGAGCTGCTGCATCTCCATGACGCCGTTCGCCGTGAGTTGGTCGATCATGAAGCGCAGGAAATGCAGCTGGACGTCGGTGAGTGACCGGCCGGCGATGAACCGCTCGATCTCCTCGTTGACCGCCTGCCTGTCGAGTCCGACGAGCCGCCGCAGGAAGATTCCCAGCCCTTCCCCGGACGCCGCCGCGACGTCATCGGGTGTTCCGATCCCGTTGTCGACGAGAATCCCGGACAGCACCGTGAGGTCGTGCGGAAGGAGCTGGAGATTCCGATACAGCTTCTGTACTGCGAGCGTGTCGAGGTGCGCCTTCAGATAGGCACGGGCCTTCTCCTCGAACTTCGCCGTGTCGACGCCCGGGGTTCCCTGCGGTACGGCTGCTCCACCGGCACCCGGCAACCCGGTCCCGCCGAGGCCGTCCGCACCGGCCTCGGACGGCACCACCTCGTCGTCGAAGTCGAGGATCACTGCTTTGCGAAGAATCGTATCGACGTACTTCATGACGCCGCGAAGTTTGGCCCGGACGTTCTCGAGTTCCATGACGGTGACGTCCGTCCACCATTCCGCGTCGGCGATCTCCACGAGCAGATCGTGCACGGCTTTCACGGACGGGATCCGCTGCTTCGTCGGCGAGAGGAGGTTCTCCGCCTGCGTGCGGATCCGCTCCCTGCGCGCTGCGAAATCCGCGCCGTTCTCCTCACCGGTGAGGACGGCCAGCTGGAGGGTGAGTAGCGAGAGGTCGAAGAGCTTCGCCTGCGCGTCAGAACGGTCTTCGTCGGTCGACGGAAGTGACGCGACGTCCTCGATGAGTGAGTCGACATCACCGTTCGACAGAGAGGTCCACGCTGAGTCCTCCTGCCACCGTTCGACCTCGCGCATGTGTTTGCGCACGAGAAGGTTGTCGGCCGTCATCCCGTTCACCCGACCGCGGAGGGCACTGACGGCGAGTGCACGAAGGGCCGGTGCGCCGGGGGCCTCGGGAACACCTGGACCCGTACCCGCATCATCGATCGCGCCGATGATCCTCGCACGGGCGGCGAAGATTCGCGTGGACACGGACGGTGAGGGGGACGAGCGGACATCGGCCGGGTCCTGTCCGAAGTACTCAAGATTGCCGCAGAAGTCGAAGACCTTGAACCCGGTCTTGTCGAGGCCAGGGCCGAAGAGATCGGGCCGAAGCCGAGTGCCGCGCCCCACCATCTGCCAGAACTTCGTCTTCGAGTGGACGGGCTTGAACATCACGAGGTTGACGACCTCGGGGACGTCGATTCCCGGCAGGTGGTGTCCTCGGTGAAGAATCGTCCGCATCCGGAGCAGGTGTACCGGCGGATCCGCAGGATGACCGTGGTGGGTCGGTGTCCGAACGGAGCGTGGGCGAGCCTGCGGGTGCGAGTCCCGCGCGGGATTCCTTCACACCCGCACAAGGTGCACCACGGATCAGGGGTGGTGAGCCTGCACTCGAGGAACGCCCGCGAGGCAGTGATGCGCTGACCGGTCGCGTGCAGGCCGAGTTCGTGAAGGTTCGTGAAAGCAGCAAGATCGACTGGATCGAAGGTACCGTGGTGCATGTCGAGGTCTTTCTCGGATGGTTTGTGTAGGAACTTCCATCTTCGAGGAGACCTCGACGTCTTTCCTCTCAACGGCGCGCCGGCCGAGCCGACTACCTCGCTACACCCTCAACTGCGAAGAGCCGGATTACTTCCGAGTGAATGCGTTAGTGGTTCGCACTTGATTGCCGCGTGAGCCATTTTTGCCCCGCGTACTCCCGCAACCCCAGCGTGTTCACCCAGATCCGGGTGAGCGTGTCGACGAGGCGGGCCTTCCCCTCCTCGGTCGCGTAGTACGGATCCGGGTCGTCGACGTAGATGTGATAGCAGAGGCGACTCACCATCGAGGAGAGCGCCTGCGCCGTGAGCCGCGCGTCGAGGTGCGGGTCGACGGACTCGGCCGCCTGGAGTCGCTGGATGCTCCGCGTGTTCCGGTCGACGAAGCGTTTGGCCCGCATCATCCGCTGCTCCTGGATGCCGGGCACGACGTGCGCCACCTGCTCCATGAGATGCATGAGGTCCGCGTCCTGCACGTACGCCTCGACGTACCGCCGATTGCCCTCCCGGATCCTGCCCTCGGGGGAGTCCGGGTGTGCGTCCGGCGACGCACTCGACCTCGCAGACGCGCCGAACCCTGAACCCGCCCCCGACTCCACCGACGGCCCCGGCAGCATCGCCCGGTCCGTCGTACCGTCGATGACGGCCGCGAGGATCTCCTCCCGGTTCCGGAAGTACGTGTAGAGCGTGCCGGTCGAGCAGCCGGCCCGCGCGGTGATGTCCGAGAGACGGGTATCCGCATACCCCTTCTCCGCGAACACCGCGCGGGCCGCCGCCACGAGCTCGGCACGCGTCCGACGTCCCTTGTCACCGCGTGCCACGGGCGCTCACACCCCCAGGTACGCGGCGCGGACGTCCTCGTTCTCCATGAGGCCCGCAGCGGCTCCCGACTGCACGACCCGCCCCTCGGAGAGCACGTACGCCGAATGCGCGATCCGCAGGGCGAGCCGGGCGTTCTGCTCGGCGAGGAGCACCGCGATCCCGGACTCGTTCACCCGTTTCACGGCATCCATGACCTCCGCGGTGACGAGCGGCGCCAGGCCGATCGACGGCTCGTCGAGCACGAGGAGCTTCGGGTCGGCCATGAGCGCCCGCCCGATCGCCACCATCTGCTGTTGCCCGCCCGAGAGCGAACCGGCCGGGTCCTTCCGTTTGTCCGCGAGGATCGGGAAGAGCGCGAACACCCGCTCGAGGCCCTCCCGGATCCGACCGGCATCCCGGTGGTGCGTGTACGCCCCGAGCGTGAGATTCTTCTCGACCGACATCCGCGCGAACAGGTGCCGGCCCTCCGGAGCCTGGGCGATCCCGGCCCGCACGATCGCGCTCGCCCGCGCCCGCGTGAGCTCCCGGCCCTCGAAGGTGATGGACCCACGGCGGGCCCGCAACAGCCCGGACACCGTCCGGAACAACGTCGACTTCCCGGAACCGTTCGCCCCGAGAATGACCGTGAGTTCACCCGGGGGCGCCGTGATCGTGATGTCCTCGAGCACGTCGATCGCGTCGTACCCCGTGCTCAGCCCATTGATCTCGAGCATCAGCGTGCCCCTTCCTGTGCCGGTGCCGTCGGTCCTGTTGTGGAACTGCCGGCCCCGGTCGGACCGGCGCCGGCCGCCTCGGCAACGGCTGCTTCCTCCGCGTCCTCGTCCCGCCCGAGGTACGCCTCGATGACGCGCTCGTCCGAACGGATCTGGGCGGGCGTGCCCTCGGCGAGCATCCGCCCGCGTTCGAGGACGAGGATGTGATCGGCGAGCGACATGATCATCGACATCTTGTGCTCGACGAGGCACACCGTGATCCCGCGTGCGGCGATCGCCCGGATGAGGTCCGCGAATCCCGCGGTCTCCTCCTCCGTGATGCCCGCCGCCGGTTCGTCGAGGAGCACGAGCCGGGGTTCCGTCGCAAGAGCGAGGGCCACCGCGGTGCGTTTCTGCACCTCCTGCGGCACCTCGGCCGCCGGTTCGTGCGCAAACCCGGCGATCCCGGCGAACTCGAGCTCCGCCATCGCCACCGCGAGGTTCTCCTTCTCCTCCCGCCGGTTCCGCGGCGTGTGGAGGACGGCGTCGAAGACCGTCGACCGCGACCGCACGACCCGTCCGGCGAGGACGTTCTCGAGCACCGTCGCCTCCTCGAAGAGGTGCGTCGTCTGGAACGTCCGTGCGATCCCGCGCTTCACCGTCCGGTGCGGCGCCATCCCCGTGATGTCCTCACCCTCGAAGGTCACCCGGCCGGACGTCGGCGTGTAGTACCCGGCGAGGAGGTTGAAGAACGTCGACTTCCCGGCGCCGTTCGGGCCGATGATCGCGGTGATCGACCCCTCCTCGACCGCGAGGCTCACGTCCTTCACCGCATCGAGTCCACCGAACCTCTTCCCGAGGCCCTCGGTCCGCAGGATCGTCATGACGTCCCTCCTCGTGTCGACGCGCCGGCCCTCGGCGCGGTGTCCTCGGTCGGTGCGTCCGCGGACGCGGAGCCCACTCCGTCCGCGGAGTCGGTCCCGTCCGAGGCACCGGCTCCCTGCCCGGGGGCCGTGTCCGCCGAGGCGAGTGGCGCCTCGGCGCCCTCCGGTGTGCCGGCGGCCGTGGCCGCCTTCCGCACCACCCGGGCCGAGGCGCCCGTCCCGGTGGCCGACCCCACCCGCCCGCCGCCGAGGCGGCCGAGCAGCGCGCTCCACGCACCGGCGATCCCGCGCGGGGCGAAGATGACGAGGAGGATGATGATCGGCCCGAGCACGAGGAACCGGTAGGACTGGAAGTCCTGGAACAGCTCGAAGAGGAACACGACAAGCACCGATCCGATGAGCGGGCCGAAGACCGTGCCCATCCCTCCGACGAGGAGGAACATGAGCATCTCGAACGTGAGGTTCACGCTCGCGGACGCCGGGCCGAGGAACCCCATCGTCGTCGCGTAGAGCCCACCGGCGAGGCCCGCGACCGTCGTCGAGGCCGCGAACGCGAGCTGCTTGCCGAGGCCCACGTTCACGCCGATCGACCGCGCGAGGTCCTCGGACGTGCGGATCGCCATGAGGTTCCGGCCCACCGTCGACCGTTTGATCGCCCAGGTCGCGTAGACGACGAGGACGAGGAACACGACGGCGAGGTAGTAGAGGGCGACGGGGCTCGAGAAGTCGACGATCCCCGCGCCCTCGGGGAACTTCACCCCGATGATGCCGCTGTGGGCGTGCGTGACCGCGTCCCAGCGACCGATGACGAGGTAGATGACCGTGCCGACAGCCATCGTGTAGATCGCGAAGTACTCCTCCTTCGTCCGCAGGGCGAGCAGGCCCGCGAGGTATCCGCCGACCGCGGTCCCGAGGATCGCCACGGCGAACGCGGCCCAGAACGACCAGTCGTGGTCGACCGTGAGGATGCCGACGATGTACGCCCCGATCCCGAAGAATCCCGCATGCGCGAGCGACAGCTGCCCGGTGAGGCCGAGGATGATGTTCATGCCGTACGCCGCGATCGCATACACGACGGCGGTGGTGACGAGCCGCAACGTGTAGTCGCTGCCCGAGAGCAGCAGCGGTGCGAGCACGAGGACGAGGGCCCCGAGGACGACGAGCCCCCGGGTGATGTTCACCTGGGAGAGAGCACCTGCCTTCCTCATCGTGCCACCGCCTTCGTGAACAGGCCCTGGGGTTTGATCGCGAGGACCGCGATGAGGACGAGGAACGCGATCGCCTCACCGACCCCCGAGGAGATGTACGTGGAGGCGAGCGATTCCGCGACACCGAGAGCGAATCCGCCGACGATGGCCCCCGGGACGGAACCGAGTCCGCCGAGGATGATGATCGCGAAGATCTTCGTGTCGAGGGCGACGCCCATCGTGGGGGAGAGGAGGTTGATCGGGGCCACGAGGCCGGCCGCGATCGCCGCGAGGGCCGCGGAGAGACCGAGGGTGAGCATCGACACCCGGTCGGGATTGATCCCGACGAGCGAGGCGCCCGTACGGTCCTGCTCGATCGCCTCGATCGACTGCCCGTGCACGGAGCGTTTCATGAAGACCGCGAGCAGTCCGAGGATGAGCACCGCGGTGACGACGATGATGATCCGCTGCCAGTCGACCTGGGCGCCGAGGATCGTGGCGTTGCCGGACACCGGGGAGGGCATCTGCCGGAAGTCCGCTCCCCAGATGGCCTGGGCGAGTGCCTGGAAGAAGAACATCGCCCCGATCGCGGCGATCATGTGGTGCGTGTGCGGTTTGTTGCGCAGCGGGTGGAAGATGAGCCGCTCCATGAGCACGCCGACGCCCGCGAGGACGACGATCGCGATGCCAATGGCCGCGATGTAGGGGACACCGAGCGTGGTGAGCGCGAAATAGGTGACGTACGCGCCGAGCATGTAGAGCGAACCGTGCGCGAGGTTCGGGATGCGGAGCACACCGAACACGAGCGTGAGGCCGATCGCGACGAGGCAGTAGACGCCCCCGAGCGCGAGGCCGTTGAAGACCTGTTGGAGGAGGAGATCCATCGACTCACTCCTCGGACTGGGGGATCGGGAAGGTCGTGAGTGCGTTGCCCTCGTCGACGTAGACCGCGAGGAGGTCGTCGGCGATGAGGTGTCCGCCCTCGGTCATCCGGTCGGGGAACTGCGACACCTTGAAGACGTCGTCGACCTGGCCGAGGGCCTCCTGGACGGCGTCGTGGATCGCGGCCGGGTCGTCGGTCGTGCCGGCCACCTCCATCGCCTTCACCATGATCGCGAGGGTCTGGAAGTGGTACCCGACCTCCGAGGTTGCGGGACGTTCGTCCGTGATCTCCGCGGTGTACCGCTCGACGAAGTCCGCGACCCCGGGGTCGTCACCGTCGCGGAGGGGGCGCACGCCGACCGAACCGACGAGGTTCGCCGGATCCGTGATGAGTTCCATCTCCTCGAACTTCGCCTGGTCCATGACGATGAAACCGCCCTCGAACCCCTGCTTGCGCGCCTCGGCGATGACGAGTGCCGTCGGCTGCGAGGGACCGCCGACGAAGATGACGTCCGGCTGCTCCGCGAGCGCCTTCGACACCGTCGAGGCGAAGTCCGTTACGGTCGAGTAGTCGACACCGTTGTTCGTGAGGACCTCACCGCCCTGGGCGCCCCACTCCTCGGTGACGAGCGAGGCCCAGTTCTGGCCGTACTCCGACTGCGTACCGATGAGCCCGAGTTTCTTCCCGTAGCGCGACATCGTCTCCTGCACGAACGGCGTCGCATAGGACTCGAAGTTCGGCGGGATCATCACGGACAGTTCGTTCCCGGTCTCGAGGATCGCCGGGTCGGAGGAGTACGCGCCGATGACGAAGGGCGTGCGCCCGGCGTTGAGCTGCTGGGCGGCGAGGATTCCACCGGAATGGGGGATGAAGACGACCGAGGCGTCGTCCTGCTCGACGAGGCGCTGGGCGTTCGTCGCGGCATTGTTCGGCAGGTACTGGTCGTCGAGGGATGCGACTTCGACGGTGTAGGACTCACCGTTCACGGTGACGCCCTGTTCGTTGATCGTCTGCACCGCCATCTCGAGCCCGTCGAGGGCGTTCTGTCCGTAGGCCGCGGCACCGCCGGAGAGCGGGCCGGAATACCCGATGGTGATGGTGCCGCCACCGGATCCGGAACCGCCACCGGAACAGGCGGCGAGAGTGAGTCCGAGGACCGCGAGTGCGGCGGTGGTGAGGGTGAGAATGCGCTTCGACATCACGTGTTCGCTCCTTTGCGAATCGTGGCCGGTACGGCGTCGGCCCGGTGGGGGTGCGCGGGTGTCCGCGCACCCGTCACACGGTGCCGAGCGTCCGTCCCCCGGCCGAGGAAACCGTTCCGCGCCGTTGCGGGACGGGTGCTTCAGAGGTGGAAGAGGAAACCGGGAATGGGTGGTGCACAGGAGTACTGCGAAATCCGAAACCGACGTCGTCGTCGGGTTTCTGGAGCACACTCTGCTCCGCGAGCACGGACCTCGTCAACAACCAGATCGGATCGATACCGAAAAGACGTGCAATCCCGGGGCGGGACGCCGCCTCCGGTCCGAACGAACGTTCGGCCCGCTTGAAATCCGGCGGGACGGGCGGCAGGATGAGGGAGGCCGGTGGCAATGGAGCCACCGGGGAACAGGAGAACCCATGCAGGTGTCGGACACCGTCGCGATCGTGACCGGAGGCGCCAGCGGCATCGGCCGGGCCGTCGCCGAGGCGCTCCTCGCCCGGGGCGCCCGCGTCCTCATCGCCGATCTCGCCCCGAGCGTCCACGAGGTCGCCGCGTCCATCGGCGCGAGCGCCTGGGAAGGCGACTGCTCCGCGGTCGCCGGGCTCGAGGACCTCGTCGCGAAGGCGGAGACCGAACTCGGCGAGGTCGACTTCTTCTTCGCCAACGCGGGGATCGTCGGACCTCCCGGCCTCGGGGAGGACGAGAGCGCCTGGGACACGGTGCTCGACATCAACCTCCGCCAGCACGTGCGCGCCGCGAAGATCATGGTGCCGAAGTGGCAGGCCCGCGGAGGCGGCTACTTCGTGAGCACGGCGAGCGCGGCCGGCCTCCTCACCCAGATCGGGCAACTTTCCTACTCGGTGACGAAGCACGCCGTCGTCGGTTTCGCGGAGTGGCTGAACATCACGTACGGGGACGCGGGCATCCACTGCTCCGTCCTCTGCCCGCAGGGAGTGAACACGCCTCTCCTCAACGGGGGCGCACACGCGGACTCCTCGAACGACCGCTCGGCGAACAAGGCCGTGACGAAGGCCGGGCGGGTCCTCGAACCCGCCGAGGTCGCCGAGGTGGTCCTCGCCGCGATCGAGGAGGAGACCTTCCTCATCCTCCCGCACCCGGAGGTCCTCGACATGTACCGCATGAAGGGCTCCGACTACGACCGTTGGCTGCGCGGGATGCGCCGCTACCAGAAGAAACTCGACGAAGGGACCATCTGAGGATGTTGGAGACCACCGAACGCGGCCGCGAGTACCACGAGCGGGTCAGCGCCTTCATGGAGGAACTCGTCTACCCGAACGAACGGGTGTACGACGAGCAGATGCGCGCCGCCGGCAACCCGCACCACCAGCCGCAGATCCTCGAGGACCTCAAGGCCGAGGCGAAGAAACGCGGCCTGTGGAACCTCTTCCACCCGCACCCCGAGTGGGGCCCGGGCCTCACGAACCTCGAGTACGCGCCCCTGGCCGAACTCATGGGACGGTCGCCGCGGATCGCGCCCGAGGCCTTCAACTGCAACGCCCCGGACACCGGCAACATGGAGGTCTTCACCCTCTTCGGCACCGAGGAGCACAAGGAGAAGTACCTCAACCCGCTGCTCGACGGCACGATGGCCTCCGGGTTCGCGATGACGGAACCGGCGGTCGCCTCGGCGGATGCGACGAACATCGAACTCTCGATGAAGCGCGACGGCGACGGCTACCGCCTCAACGGCCGCAAGTGGTTCACCTCGAACGGCATGCACCCCTACCTCGGCGTCCTCATCGTCATGGGCAAGACGGACCCGGAGGCGGAGGTCCACCGCCAGCAGTCGATGATGGTCGTCCCCGTCGGCGCCGAGGGTCTCACGATCCTCCGCAACCTCTCCGTGTTCGGGTACGAGGACCGCGAGGGCCACGCCGAGGTCGTGTTCGACAACGTCTACGTCCCCGCGAAGGACGTCCTCAAGGGCGAGGGTGAGGGCTTCGCGATCTCCCAGGCGCGCCTCGGCCCCGGCCGCATCCACCACTGCATGCGCGCGATCGGCATGGCGGAGCGGGCCCTCGAGCTCATGTGCGAACGTGCCGAGTCCCGCGTGCTCTTCGGCTCGAAGCTCTCCGAGAAGGCGAACATCCAGGACTGGATCGCGGAGTCCCGCACCGAGATCGACATGGCCCGCCTCCTCACCCTCCACGCCGCCGACATGATGGACAAGGTCGGCAACAAGGAGGCCCGCACCCTCATCTCCGAGATCAAGATCGCCGCGCCGAAGGTCGCCCTCAAGGTCATCGACCGGGCCATCCAGGTGCACGGCGGCGGCGGTGTCACCGGCGACTTCCCGCTCGCGGAGATGTACGCCCACGCCCGCACGCTGCGGATCGTCGACGGGCCCGACGAGGTCCACAAGCGCGGGATCGCCCGCGCGGAACTCAAGAAGTACCGCAAGCGCTGAGGCGCCACCCACCCCACGAATCACCCCACCACCCGGACTCCCGCCGGAGTTCCGCAACGGAAGGACACACTCACATGACCCAGCGCGTCGCCATCGTCACCGGTGCAGCTCGCGGCATCGGCGCCGCCATCGCGGAGCGGTTCGCCGCCGACGGCCACAAGGTCGCCGTCATGGACCTCAAGCAGGAGGACGCCCAGGTCGTCGCCGACCGCATCACCGCTGCCGGGGGTGAGGCGCTCGCCCTCGGCACCGACGTCACCGACGAGGCCTCGGTGAACGCCGGGGTCGAGGAGGTCGCGAAGACCCTCGGCGCGCCGACGATCCTCGTGAACAACGCCGGCATCATCAAGGACAACATGCTCTTCAAGATGAGCCTCGCGGAGTTCCAGGCGGTCCTCGCGGTGCACCTCAACGGCAACTTCATCATCACGAAGGCCGTCCAGAAGTACATGGTCGAGGAGAAGTTCGGCCGCATCATCTCGATGTCCTCGACCTCCGCACTCGGCAACCGTGGTCAGGCGAACTACTCCGCGGCGAAGGCCGGCATCCAGGGCATCACGAAGACCTACGCGATCGAGCTCGGCAAGTACGGCGTCACCTCGAACGCGATCGCCCCGGGCTTCATCGAGACCGACATGACGAAGGCGACCGCCGAGCGCATCGGCGTCTCCTTCGAGGACTTCACCGCCGCTGCCGCGAAGGCGATCCCGGTCGCCCGCACCGGCAAGCCCGAGGACATCGCGCACACCGCGTCGTTCCTCGCCTCCGAGGGTGCCGGCTTCGTCTCCGGCCAGGTGATCTACGTGGCAGGAGGGCCGAAGAATTGACCGCGACGAAGACGGACACCGTCACCGACGAGACCACGCTCATCGACGAGGCGGTCGCCGCCGCCCGCGCCGCGACCACCGAGGGCATGACCGAGGCCCAGAAGTACGGGGTCCTCTACGACCACGGCCTCGCATGGGTCGACTTCCCGGTCGGCGCCGGAGGACTCGGGGTCTCCCGCTCCCTGCGTGACCACGCCGCGGAGGCCGTCGCCGCCGCCGGGCTCGAGGCGCCGGCCCGCGGCTGCAACACGATCGGCTTCGGCATGGCCGCCCCGACGATCGTCACCTACGGCACCGAGGACCAGAAGAAGGTCCTCCGCGACATCTACACGCTGCGCACGATCTTCTGCCAGCTGTTCTCCGAACCCGGCGCCGGATCCGACCTCGCCGCCGTCGCCACCCGCGCCGTCGACGAGGGCGACCACTTCCGGGTGAACGGGCAGAAGGTGTGGACGTCCTCCGCGCACAACGCGGACATGGCGATCCTCGTCGCCCGCACGGATCCCTCGGTGCCCAAGCACAAGGGACTCAGCTACTTTCTCCTCGACATGCACGCCGACGGCGTCGAGACCCGCGGCCTGCGCCAGATCACGGGCGAGGCGGAGTTCAACGAGGTCTTCCTCACCGACGTGAAGGTGCCGAAGGAGAACCTGCTCGGCGAACTCGGGCAGGGCTGGCAGGTCGCCAACACGACGCTCAACAACGAACGCGTCTCGATCGGTGCCGGCGCACCACGTGAGGGCGGGTTCATGGGAGTCGTCGCGGACGCCTGGCGGAAGAACCCCGAGTACCGGGATCCCGCACTGCACGCCGAACTCCTCCGCCTGTGGGTCGAGACCGAGGTCGCCCGCATGACGAACGAACGCCTCGCCCAGCGCCTCGCCGCCGGTCAGCCGGGCCCCGAGGGTGCCGGAGCGAAGCTCTCCTTCGCCCGGAACAACCAGGAACTCTCACTCGTCGACATGAAGATGCGCGGTGCCGACGGCCTCCGCTACGACGTCTACGAGTTCCGCCGCCCGTCCGAGTACTCGATGACCGGCCGCCAGGCGGGCTACCGCTACCTGCGCGCCAAGGGCAACTCGATCGAGGGCGGCACGAGCGAGATCATCCGCAACATCATCTCCGAACGAGTCCTCGGACTGCCCGGCGAGCACCGGGTCGACAAGGACGTGGCTTTCAAGGACCTGCCGAAATGACCACCGACACGACGCAGACGCTGCAGATTCCGAACCTCCTGCCGACCGAACTCGAGGACGACCTCCGGTCCTCGGTCCGGGCCCTCCTGGCCGACCGCATCCCCTTCGACGCCGTCGCCGCGCTCTACGACGCCCCCGGCACCGACACCCGGGAGTACGACACGGCCCTCGGCACCGAACTCGGCCTCGCCGGACTCCTCGTCCCCGAGGCGCTCGGCGGTGTGGGTGCCACCGTCTCCGAGGCGGCCGTCGTCGCCGAGGAGATCGGCCGCGCCGTCGCCCCCGTGAAGTTCCTCAGCTCCGCGGTCCTCGCGACCTCCCTCGCGGTGCGCGCCGGCGCGGACGACCTCGCCTCGGCACTCGCCTCGGGCGAGGCGCTCGCCGCGATCGCGTTCACCGCCACCTCCTCGTCGCTCGTGTCCGACCTCGCCCTCGGTGGGGTCCCGGAGATCGGCTCCGAGGTCACCGTCTCCGGGTCCGTTCCCGGGGTCATGGAAGCCTCCGGGGTCGACACCCTCCTCGTCGTCGTGGGGACCGGTCAGGACACCGCGGTCATCGCGGTGCCGGCCGAGAACGCGGAGATCCACCCGTTCCTCACCTTCGACATGTCCCGCCCGCTTGCAGACGTCGACTTCCACGACTCCGCAGGGACGGTCCTCGCGACCGGCGCCGAGGCCGCACAGGCGGTGGGGGAGACCGTGCTCATCGGGCGCACCGTCCTCGCTGCTGAACAGGCCGGCGCGGCGTCCCGCGCCTTCGAGATCGCGCTCGAGTACATCAAGGGACGCCGCCAGTTCGGCCGCACGATCGGCTCGTACCAGGCGATCAAGCATCGGATGGCGGACCTGTGGCTCGAGGTCGAACAGGCCGGTGCGGCCGCGACCTACGCCGCACGGACCGTGGCGTCCTGGCAGGCGGGGGAGGAGTCCCTCTCCGAGGCCGAACTCGTCTCCCTCGTCGCCGCCGCCTACGTCGGGCCGGTCGCGGTGCACGCGACCGAGGAGGCCGTCCAGATGCACGGCGGTAACGGCATGACGTGGGAGTACCCGCTCCACCTGCTGCTCAAGCGGGCGAAGCAGGACGAACAGATCCTCGGTCTGCCCGAACACGCGCAGGCGGAACTCGCCCCGCTCGTCGGACTCACGGTCGAGTGACGCAGTACCCCGTGCCCCGCCCCCGTACACCGCTGTACGACTGAACACTTCAGGGCTGAACACTCGTTAAGCTGGAAACCGTCAGGTGCGACCGGTTCCCCACCGGTGACACTCCCAGGGGCCCATGGGCCCCGGAACCACGAAGGACTCTCATGACAGACGCAGTCATCGTCTCCACTGCGCGCACGCCGATCGGCAAGGCGTTCCGCGGTGCATTCAACAACACCCAGGCCCAGGAGCTCGCCGGCCACGCGATCAAGCACGCGGTGCAGCGGGCGGGTCTCGAGGGCGGCGAGGTCGAGGACGTGATCCTCGGTGCCGCCAACCAGCAGGGCACGCAGGCCGGTAACTTCGGCCGGCAGGCCGCGCTCCGGGCCGGTCTCCCGGTCACGGTGTCCGGCATGACGGTCGACCGCCAGTGCGCCTCGGGCCTCATGGCGATCTCGATCGCCGCGAAGCAGATCGTCCACGACGGCATGGACATCGCGATCGGTGCCGGTGCCGAGTCGATCTCCCTCACCCAGAACGAGCACATCAACAGGTTCCGTGCGAAGGATCCGTGGCTCGAGGAGAACGTCCGCGGCCTCTACCTGCCGATGCTCCACACCGCGGAGATCGTCGCCGAACGCTACGGCGTCTCCCGTGAGGCACAGGACGAGCTCTCGCTCCTCTCGCAGCAGCGCACCGCCGCTGCCCAGGAAGCCGGTTACTTCGACGACGAGATCGTCCCGCTCGAGTCGACGAAGCTCGTGATGAACAAGGAGACGAAGGAGGTCTCCGAGGAGGTCGTCACCCTCACGAAGGACGAGGGCAACCGTCCCTCGACGACCCTCGAGGGCCTCGCCTCCCTCACGCCGGTGCTCGAGCCCGGTGTCGCCTCGACGCACCCGAGCATCACCGCGGGTAACGCCTCGCAGCTGTCCGACGGCGCCTCGGCCTCGGTCCTCATGTCCGACGCCGAGGCCTCCCGGCGTGGCCTCGAGCCGCTCGGCGTGTACCGCGGGATCGCGGTCGCCGGCTGTGAGCCGGACGAGATGGGCATCGGCCCGGTGTTCGCGGTGCCGAAGCTCCTCAAGCAGCACGGACTCACGATCGACGACATCGGTCTGTGGGAGCTCAACGAGGCCTTCGCGGTCCAGGCGCTCTACTGCCGTGACCGTCTCGGTATCGACCCCGAACGGTTCAACGTCGACGGTGGCGCGATCTCGATCGGCCATCCCTACGGCATGACCGGTGCCCGCGCCGTCGGTCACGCACTCCTCGCCGGGAAGCGCCGGGGCGACAAGTACGTCGTCGTCACGATGTGCGTCGGCGGCGGCATGGGCGCTGCGGGTCTGTTCGAGGTCCTCTGACCCGCACCCCGTACCACCCCCGCCCCGCCCCCGGACGGCAGGTCCGCGGCATCGGCGCCACGGACCTGCCGCTTCGGTTACTCTTCTCCCACCTGAACACCACAACGACGTGGAGGACACCATGAGCTGGTTCGACGACCGTCCCTGGATGAAGACCTACGGGGACAGGGAAGAACTCCTGCGCCCCATTCCCGAGAGCACGACGACCGCACTGTTCGACCGGGCCGTGCAGAACCACCCCGACCGCCCCGCGATCAAGTACTACGGCTGGACCGCGACGTGGTCGGAACTGAACACGATGGCGGACGCCTTCGCCGCGTTCCTCGCGGACCGCGGGATCACGCGCGGTGACCGGGTGGGCATCTACCTGCAGAACGTCCCGCACTACTCGATCGCCTGCTACGGGATCTGGAAGGCCGGCGGCACCGTCGTCCCCCTCAACCCCATGTACCGCGACGAGCTCGCCCACGTCCTCGAGGACTCCGGAGCGAAGGCGATCGTCGTCTCCGCCGCCGCGTACCTCGACCGGGTGAAGCCCTACACGGAGGGCCTCGACCTCGTCGTCACGTGCAACGAGAAGGACTACGGCGTCGACCTCCCCGAAGCGATCTTCGACGCCTTCGCGGACACCTACACGACCGGCTGCCCCGACCTCGCGACGGTCGTCACCGAGTACACGGGGAAGTCCGTCCCGGACCCCGGTTTCACTCCGGACGACGAGGGCATCATCGGTTACACCTCGGGCACCTCGGGCCGGTCGAAGGGTGCGCAGGTGACGCACCGCGGACTGTCCGTGAACTCGCAGATGCTCGGGATCAACCAGGGCTACAACGAGACGAACACGATCTTCACCCTCGCCCCGGTCTTCCACATCACCGGATTCGTCTGTCAGTTCCTCGCCGCGACCGCGTGTGCGGCGGCCCTGTCGATGAACTACCGCTTCGACCCCGCGAGCGCCCTGCGCACCTTCCGCACGGACCAGCCGAACTACATGGCAGGTCCCTCGACCGCGTACATGGCGCTCCTCGCGCATCCGGACTTCAGCGCGGACGCCTTCGCGTCGTTCACCTCGGTGATGTCCGGCGGCGCACCCCTGCCGGAGGCGATCGTCCAGAAGTTCGAGGAACGCACCGGGCACTACATCGGTCAGGGCTACGGGCTCACGGAGACCACGGCACAGTGCGTCGTCGTTCCCAAGGGCATGCGTGCCCCGGTGGACCCGGAGAGCGGCAACCTCTCGTGCGGTCTGCCGCTGTCCTCGGTCATGGTCCGTGTCCGCGGGGAGAACGGGGAGGAACTCGGGCCCCGCGAGGTCGGCGAGATCTGCGTGACCGGCCCCATGGTCGTACCGGAGTACATCAACAACCCGCCGGCGACCGCGGAGAACATCCCGAACGGCGAGCTGAAGACCGGTGACGTCGGGTTCATGGACGAGGACGGCTGGGTGTTCATCGTCGACCGCAAGAAGGACATGATCAACGCCTCCGGTTTCAAGGTGTGGCCGCGCGAGGTCGAGGACGCCCTCTACACCCACCCGGCCGTCCTCGAGGCCGCCGTCGTCGGTGTCCCGGACGAGTACCGGGGCGAGAACGTCGTCGCCTTCGTCTCCCTCCAGCCGGGCGCCTCCGTCACGGAGGCCGACATCGTCGCGTACTGCCGCGAGCACCTCGCGGCGTACAAGGCACCGCGGATCGTCCGGTTCGTCGAGGCCCTGCCGAAGACGTCCTCCGGCAAGATCCTCCGCCGGGAGATGAGGCAGGTCGCCGCCGCCGAGGCGCAGACCGCCTCCGCCTGATCCGCGCCGGGCACACTGCCCGGCATCCCCGCGCCCGAGGCGCCGGACCCCGCCCGGGGGCCGGCGCCTCGGGCGTGTGTGTCCTCCGTGTGAAACCTTCCCCGACCGCGCCCGCCGGATTCTTCCCGCCGCGGGACACGGGCGTAGGATCCGAAGGTCTCCCTCGACGACGAGGGACTCACGATGATGTGGAAGGACACGGAAGTACATGAGCTGGTTCGACGAACGACCCTGGTTGGCGACGGCCGGGAAATCCCTCGACACCCTCGTCCCGGTGCCCGAGACCTCGATGCTCGAGGTGCTCACCCGGACGGTGGCCGCACACCCGGAACGCCCCGCACTCGAGTACTTCGGGTGGAGCGCGACGTGGGAGGAGTTCGACCGGCTCACGGACGCATTCGCCGCGTACCTGCAGGACCAGGGGTTCGGCCGCGGGGACCGGCTCGGCATCTATCTGCAGAACGTCCCGCACTACGCGATCGCGACCTTCGCGGCGTGGAAGCTCGGGGGCGTCGTCGTTCCGCTCAACCCCATGTACAAGGACGAACTCGTCCACGTGTTCGAGGACGCGTCCGTCCGGGCGCTCGTCGTCTCCTCGGCGGCCTATGCGTCCCGCGTGAAGCCGTTCACCGCAGGACTCGACCTCGTCGTGACGACGGGGGAGAGGGACTTCGGTACCGATCTGCCCGAGGCCGTCTTCGGGTCCTTCCCGGAGGAGATCGCCACCGGCTGCCCCGACTTCCGCACCGTCCTCGAGGAGTACTCCGGACGCACCGTGGAACCGGCCGTGCTCACCGCCGACGACGCGGCACTCATCGGCTTCACCTCCGGCACCTCGGGACGGTCGAAGGGCGCAGCGGTCCTCCACCGCGGGCTGTCCTCGAACGCCGGGCTCGTCGCCCGCAACCAGGGTCTCACCGCGGACATGCGGATCTTCACCCTCGCACCCGTCTTCCACATCACCGGATTCGTCGCGCAGTTCATGGCGTCCATCGCCTCCGGCGCGGGTCTGGTGATGAACTACCGCTTCGAGACCGGGACCGCGCTCGCCCTCTTCCGGCAGTACGGACCGCAGTACATGGCCGGCCCGGCGACCGCGTACATGGCGTTGCTCGCCCACCCGGACTTCGGGCCCGAGGTGTTCGCTCCCTTCATCTCGACGATGTCCGGGGGAGCCGCGCTGCCGCAGGCGATCGTCGAACGTTTCGAGGCGAAGGCCGACCGGTACATCGGCCAGGGCTACGGCCTCACGGAGACGACCGCCCAGTGCGCCGCCGTCCCACGGGGCCTGCGGGCGCCGGTCGATCCGGACAGTGGCAACCTCTCGTGCGGACTGCCGCTCGAGACCGCGATGATCCGGATCCGCGACGAGGACGGCACCGAGCTCGGTCCGAACGAGGTCGGTGAGATCTGCGTGTCCGGACCGATGGTCGTGAAGGAGTACATCGGCAACCCCGAGGCCACCGCGGAGAACATCCCCGGCGGCGAACTGCGCACCGGCGACGTCGGTTTCATGGATCCCGAGGGATGGCTCTTCATCGTCGACCGCAAGAAGGACATGATCAACGCCTCCGGTTTCAAGGTGTGGCCGCGCGAGGTCGAGGACACCCTCTACGGGATCCCCGAGGTGCTCGAGGCCGCCGTGGTCGGTGTTCCCGACGAGTACCGCGGCGAGAGCGTCGTCGCGTACATCACCCTGCGTGAGGGGCAGGAGATCACCCCCGAGGCGGTGGTCGCCCACTGCCGTGCCCACCTCGCCGCCTACAAGGCACCGCACGAGGTACGGATCGTCGACGCGCTGCCGAAGACCGCCTCGGGCAAGATCCTCCGCCGCGAGATGCGCGAGGCAGCCGCTGCCGGGAGGTGAGGGGCGCCGGGAGGTGAGGAACGCCTCGGCCCCGGCGGAAACACACGCGCGGTAGTGTTCCGTCCCGTGCGCACGCTCGATCGAGACATCCTCCGCCTCGCCGTCCCGGCCCTCGGGGCCCTCGCGGCCGAACCCCTCTTCCTCATGGCCGACACCGCGATGGTGGGGCACCTCGGGCCGGACGCGCTCGGGTCCATGGCCATCGCGACGACGGTGATGAGCACGGTCCTCGGGATGATGGTGTTCCTCGCGTACGCGACGACTCCGCGGGTGGCCCGGCGCCTCGGGGCGGGGGACACCCCGGGTGCGATCACGGCGGGATTCTCCGGGATCTGGCTCGCGCTCCTCACGTCCGCGGTGCTCCTCGTCGTCGGGCTGCCGTTGCTGCCGACCGTCGTCGGGTGGTTCGGTGCATCCGAGGCGGTGAGCGCCGGAGCCCGCGACTACCTCACGATCTCGTGGTGGGCGCTGCCGTTCATGCTCATGGTCGTGGCGGCGACCGGACTGTTGCGCGGCCTCCAGGACACGCGGACCCCGCTCGTCGTCGCGGTCGGGGGATTCGGCCTCAACATCGTCCTCAACGCGGTGTTCATCTACGGCTTCGACATGGGCGTCGCCGGATCCGCGCTCGGTTCCGCATTCGCGAACGTCGCGATGTGCGCCGTCTACCTCGTCACCGCAGGGCGGGCCGCCGCCCGCCACCGGGCCTCGCTCAAGCCCGACTGGGACGGGGTGTGGTTCTCCGCGCGGAAGTCCGGGTGGCTGCTGCTGCGCAGCCTCGGCCTGCGCGGGGCGATCATCACGCTCGTCGTCCTCGCGACCGCGATGGGGACCGCCTCGCTCGCGGCGATCCAGGTCGCGCAGACGCTCTTCAACTCCCTCGCCCTCGTCCTCGACTCCCTCGCGATCGCCGGGCAGGCACTCATCGGGCTCGAACTCGGACGCCGGGACCGGGGGCAGGTCCTCCGGATCACACGGCGCCTCGTGCAGTGGGGGATCGGATTCGGTGTCCTCGTCGGGGTGCTCCTCGCCGCGAGTTCACCGGTCCTGTGGCGGCTCTTCACCTCGGACGCCGCGGTCGGGGCGACCGTCACCGGGCTCGTCCTCGTCCTCGCGCTCGGGCTGCCGGTCGCCGGTTACGTCTTCACCCTCGACGGGATCCTCGTCGGCGCGGAGGACCAACGATATCTGGGCATCGCCATGTTCCTCGCGATGCTCGGGTCCGTCGCGCTCATGCTCGTCCTCGTCCCCGCGACCGGCAGCGCCGCCGTTCTCTGGGGCTGCTTCAGCATCGGTTTCATGCTCCTGCGCGCGGTCGGCCTGTGGTGGCGGGTGCGCGGTGAGCGATGGATCGTCCGGGCGGAGGCGCTGGGGTGATAGCGCTGGGCGCTGGACCGGGTGGGGTGCCTCGGTGACTAGACTTCCCCTCCGTGAGTGACTTCCGTATCGTTCCCGCGCCCGCATCGCCTGCCCCCTCCGACGGTGCCTCCGACGGTAACCCTGTCGGCACCGCTTCCTTCGGCGCTCCCTCGTTCGGCACAGCCGATCTCCTGCCGTTCCTCGTCCTCGTCGACGGCTGGTCGCTCGATTCCCCGAGCGCCGGAGAAGAGCCGGTCCTCGCCGGGCCGCTCGCCCGGTACGTCACCGACTGGGGCCGGGAGGGTGACCTCGCAGTGCTCGGGTACTCGGTTCCGGAAGAGGGCGAGAACGACTCCGCTGCCCCCACCACGGAGCGCTCAGCGGAACCCACCGCTGAAGGCCCCGCCACTTCCTCCGCCGAGGCGCCCGTCGGCGCGGCCTGGATCCGTCGCCTCCCGGCCGAGGAGGCCGGAGCCGGCTGGGTGTCCGCGGACGTTCCCGAACTCCTCGTCGCGGTGCACCCGGAACATCAGGGGGAGGGCCTCGGCCGGAAACTCGTGCAGACGCTCCTCGGACTCGCGAAGCTCACGGGTGTCGAGGCGGTGAGCCTCGCGGTCGACGAGGCCAACGGTGCCCTCGCGCTCTTCGAGAAGCTCGGTTTCGCTTCGATCGGTCGGGGCGGCCACGACGAGGTCCTCATGCTCCGCTCACTCACGGACTGACCGCACCGGCGGAGCCGCATCCTCGCTCCGCAACTGCCGCCGCACGCCCGCGCGCGATCAACTGCGCGATGTGGCACGATTCCGAGCCGGATTTTCGTGCCGGATCGCACAACTGATCGAAGCGTCGTGCCGGATCGCACAACTGATCGAAGCGTCGTGCCGGATCGCACAGCTGATGCCGGATTCGTTCCGAATTGCACAGCAGACGGCGCCGTGCCGAGACCTCAGTCGGGGAGACCGGGTTCGTACACCCACCGGCGCACGAGGTCCGCGGCCGCGCGATCGGCCGACTCCTCGACGTGCGTGAGGAAGTCCTCGGTCGTCACCGAACCGTGCCGGTGCGCGGCGGTCCAGCCGCGCACGAGGTCGAAGAACGCCTCGTCCCCGGTGTGTCCGCGCAGCGCGTGGAGGGTGAGCGCGCCCTTCTTGTAGACCCAGTCGTCGAACATGTGGTCCGGCCCCGGATCCGCGAGGACGGCACCGCTGGGCGCACCGATCCCGTGGTCCTCCCGGTACGTGCCGACGCCGGCCGCCGCGCCCCCACCCGCTCGCTCGGCCTTCGACGAGCCCACCTTCGCAGCCTCGGCCTTCGACGAGCCCGCCTTCGTGAGCCGCTTCCGGTACTCGGTCGCCCGCTTCTCGGCCGTCCCCTCGCCGGCGTGCTCGCTCCACAGCCACTCGGCGTAGCACGCGAACCCCTCGTTGAGCCAGATGTCCTGCCAGCGGGCCGGGGTGAGGGAGTTGCCGAACCACTGGTGGGCCATCTCATGGGCGACGAGCCGTTGGGCGCTCCACTGGGCCGTGAGGTGATTGGGCCCGAAGATCGACAGCGGTTGTGATTCGAGCGGGATCTCGAGTTCGTCCTCGGTGACGACGACCGAGTACCGGTCGAAGGGGAAAGGGCCGAAGACCTCGGAGAAGAACGTCATCATCCCGTGCTGGGAGCCCAGGTGCGTACTCGCACGGTCCCACAGCTGGGCCGGGACCGCAGCACTCAGGGGGACCGGTGACTCGGGGTACCGTTCACCGGACCGGTCGGTGCCCGGTTCCACAACGTCCGTCCGGTACTGACCGATCTGCACCGTCGCGAGGTACGTCGCGAGGGGTTCGGTCGAGCGCCACTCCCAGAGCGTGCGCCCCGCCCGCCTTTTCGTGCCGAGGAGCACGCCGTTCGAGATCGCCGTGTAGTCGGTGTCGACGAGGATCTTCAGGTGCCACGTCGCCTTGTCACTCGGATGGTCGTTGCAGGGGAACCACGTCGCGGCGCCGTTGGGCTGCCCGGCGACGAGGACACCGTTCTCGAGTTCCTCCCAGCCGACATCGCCCCAGGGACCGGCGGCCGGTGCCGGGTTCCCCGCGTACTCCACCGCGACCTCGAGGACGTCCCCGATCTCCGGGGCCGACTCCGGCTTCACGTTCAGATGTGCCTCGGTCTGCTTGAAGCGGGACCGCCTTCCGTTCACGCGCACCTTCGACACCCGCAGGCCCCGCAGGTCGAAGTTCAACGACCGGCAGGCCTCGCGCACCTCGAGCGTGAGCGTCGCGGTTCCGGCGAGCCGGTTCGGCAGCACCTTGTAGTCGAGGTGGAGGTCGTAGTGCCGGACGGCGAAGGCCGTGGTACCGGACTGCGGGGTATAGGGATCGAGCGGTGTGGAGGTAGGCATCGTGGGAAGAACACTCTCAGTTCTGTGTGTCGAGGACGTGTCGGCGCGGGGCGTCCGTCCACGGGACGACCGGATTCCCGGTGAAATGCGTGTGTGCCGGCACGGACTCCCCGCGCATGACGAGCGACACCGGGCCGACGGTCGCGGACTCGCCGAGTTCGGCTGCCGGGAGGATGACGGAGTTCGGGCCGAGCGTCGAGCCGGGTGCGAGGTGGACGGTGTCGAGCGACATCACACGGTCGTGGAAGAGGTGGGTCTGGACGACGCAACCACGGTTCACGGTCGAGGCGTCGTCGAGGTGGACGAGGTCCGCCTCGGGCAGCCAGTAGGACTCGCACCAGACCCCGTGGCCGATCCGCGCGCCGAGCGCCCGGAGGTACCACACGAGTGCGGGGGTGCCGGATGCCAGTCGCGTGAACCACGGCGCGGCGACGAGTTCGACGAAGCAGTCGGCCACCTCGGTGCGCCAGATGAACGCCGACCAGAGGGGATGGTCGCCGGAGCGGATCGGGCCGATGAAGACCCACTTCGCGAGGACGGCCAGTCCCGCCGCGACCGCACCGGCGGCCATCATGACGATCCCGGACACCGCGACGGTGAGCGGCGCCCCGAGGAGTTCGAGGAGTTCGAGGAGGACGACGAGAACGCCGACGAGGAGGACGCCGGCGGCGAGGACCGCGAGGACCCGGAGGGTCTCCCACATGCCGCGCAGGACCTTGAGCGGGGTGGGCGGCGCATAGGTGAGGGATTCGTCGGCGGCGACCTCGGTCCTGCGCATCTCGACCGGCGGCGAGCCGACCCACGAGGAACCCTTGCGTGATTTCGCCGGGGCCGCCGAGAGCACGGCGACGAGCGCGTTCTTCGGGACCTTGCGACCGGCCGCGGTCATCCCGGAGTTGCCGACGAACGCCCGCTTCCCGACCTTCGCCCGGCCGATCCGCATCCACCCGTGCCCGAGTTCGTAGGAGCCGATCATCGTGTCGTCGGCGAGGAAGGCGCCATCGGCGATCTGTGTCATGCGGGGGATGAGGAGGACCGTCGACGCCTCGACCTCGCGGCCCACCTTCGTCCCGAGCAGGCGCAGCCACACGGGGGTGAGCATGCCGGCGTAGAGCGGGAAGAGGAGGTCCCGGGCGAGGTCCATGAGTCGTTCGGTCGCCCACACCCGGTACGCCATGAAGGACCGCACGGGATACACGCCCTCCGTGAGCCCGATCCCGAGGGACCGGACGGCGAGGAGGACGAGCAGGGCACAGGAGGCGAACCACACGAGCGCCGCGACGGGGCTCCACGCGAGGAGGACGAGGGGCCGGGCGAAGACCTCGACCCCGGAGACCAGAGCGACGAGCGCGAGCGCCGGCAGTGCGGCGAGGTACGGGATCGCGGCGTGGACGAGCGAACCGAGCGCATAGAGGAGGAACGGCAGATGGGCACGTCGCTGCGGCGGGTCCGGCCAGTCGCCGCGGGCGTTGCCGACGCGGACGGCCGGGGAGCCGGAGTACCGTCGGTTCTTCTTGATCTTCCCGGTGACGGCGGAACCGGCCTCGACGACCGCCCCGGCACCGACCTTCGCGCCGGGCATGAGCGTCGTCCGGGCTCCGACGGTCGCGTATTCGCCGACCTCCATCGTGCCGACGTGCACGAGGTCGCCGTCGACCCACCACCCCTTGAGATCGACCTCGGGTTCGACCGCGGCACCGCGGGCGAGGGTGAGCATGCCGGTGACGGGCGGCACCGAGTGGAGGTCGACGTCGTCGGCGATGTCGTTGCCGAGCAGTCGGGCGTACCACGTGACCCACGGGGCGCTCGCGGGGGAGACCGCGGCGAGGAGGTCCTGGACGTGCTCGGCGAACCACAGGCGCATGTGCGTGCCGCCGGAGCGCCGGTAGGTGCCCGGCCGCAGACCCGCGAGGAGGACCCGGGCCGCCAGGGCGGACAGGAGCATCCGGCCCCACGGGGTGACGAACACGAGGCCGAGGCCGAGCACCCACCACCAGGACACCTGCGGGGTCGCGGCTCCCGCCCACGCAGCGAGGTTCGAGCCGATGAGGACGAGGACGACCCACCGCATCCCGGCGAGCACGTGGAGCGGGATCCCGAGGACGGTCTGCCAGAACCGGGTGCGACGCAGGACCGGCTCCACCGTCCGCGGGTGCACCGGGGCGGGCGCCTCGGCGGAGGTGTCCTCACCCGTGCACATCTCCACGAGGGCCCCGAAGCGCGGCCGGGCGTACAGATCGCCGACCGTCACCTGCGGGTGCCGGACGCGGAGTTTCGAGACGAGCTGAGCGGCGGCGAGCGAACCGCCGCCGGCGTCGAAGAAGTCGGTGTCGAGGCCGGGGGTGCCACCGAGGACGTCGGCCCACTGGCCTGCGAGCCACCGGGCGTTCTCCGGAAGGTCACCGGCAGCGGAGTCGTCCGCGACCGAGGCGAGCGGCCAGGGCAGGGCGTTCCGGTCGACCTTGCCCGAGGTCTTCGTCGGCAGGTCGTCCACGAGCGCGAGGCGCGGGACGAGCGCCGGGGGCAGGGACTCCCGGAGCCGGTCGGTCCACTCCTTCTTCGCGGCGTCCTCGGTCTCGGTGTCCGCCGGTGGTACCTCGGCGACGAGGTACCCGACGAGCAGCTGGGTGCCGCCCGGGGTCGTCTTCACCGCGGCGGCACCGCCGCGGACGCCGGGCAGGGACTGGAGAGCGGCGTCGACCTCACCGAGTTCGATGCGGCGGCCGCCGAGCTTGATCTGCTCGTCGGCACGCCCGACGAAGACGAGGCCCTCCGGATCATTCACGACGAGGTCACCGGAGCGGTACGCCCGCTCCCAGCCGAGGGTCGGGAGGGGTGCGTACTTCTCGCGGTCCTTCTCCGGGTCGAGGTAGCGGGCGAGGCCGACACCCCCGATGATGAGCTCTCCCGTCGCGCCCTCGGGCACCGGGATCCCCGTGGCCGGGTCGACGATCGCGAGGTCCCAGCCGTCGAGCGGCAGCCCGATGCGGACCGGCCCCTCGCCGGTGAGGAGGGAGCCGCATGCGACGACGGTCGCCTCGGTCGGTCCGTAGGTGTTCCACACCTCGCGAGTGCCGTCGGAGAGGCGCGCGGCGAGTTCGGGCGGGCACGCCTCACCGCCGAAGATGAGGAGACGGACGTTGCTGAGCGATTCGGCCGGCCACAGGGCGGCGAGCGTCGGGACGGTGGAGACGACCGTGATCCGACGGCTCGCGAGCCACGGGCCGAGGTCCGTCCCGGACTTCACGAGGGACCGCGGTGCCGGCACGAGGCACGCCCCGTGCCCCCACGCGAGCCACATCTCCTCGCAACTCGCGTCGAAGGCGACGGAGAGCCCCGCAAGCACCCGGTCGCCGGGCTCGAGGGGTTCGTCCTGCAGGAACATCCGCGCCTCGGCGTCGACGAACGCGGCGGCCGAACGGTGGGTGACCGCGACGCCCTTGGGCTTGCCGGTGGATCCCGAGGTGAAGATCACCCAGCAGTCGTCCTCCGGTTCCGGTGCACGCAGCGCCGGACGGTCCGCGAAGTCGCGGGTGGTGGTCGTCGTGATGGTGACCTGCGCGCGGTGGCCGGGGAGCGCCTCGGGCGCGGGGGCGGACTCCTCCACGGGACCGGCGGTGACGACCGCGGCGACGGCGGCCTCGGAGAACACCGTCTCCGCGCGCTCGTCCGGGTCGTCGACGTCGACGGGGACGTAGGCGGCACCGATCATGAGGGTGCCGAGGATGCTCACGTAGAGGTCCACGGTGCCCGAGGGGACGCGGACGCCGACCTTGTCACCGGGGCCGACACCCGCGCGGGCGAGCCGGATGGCCATCGCCCGCATCGCCTCGAGGAGTTCGGTGTACGACAGGACCGTCGTACCGTCGTCGAGCGCCGGGGCCTCCGGGTACTGCGCCGTGATCTCGAGGACGATGTCGACGAGGGTGCGCGGAGCGGGGGCCAGGTGGCCTGCGGGGAACTGGGCGACGTGCGTCAAACGGACCTCACGGGTTCGGTGGAGCGGACGATGTCCTGCGACCGGGTGAGCACGGGCCGAGCGGCGCAGGACCTTCTCAGGGTAGTCGTACACACGGGCGGTGACGGGGAACCGGCGGGTGAACGATCGGGTGCGTGGGCAATAGAGTGAGGTGGTCGATATCCCCTCATGAAGAAGACATGATGACCACCACAGTTTTCACCCAGGCCTTCCTCCACGACGGCACCCAGTTCGTCCGCGGACTCAAGGACGTTCTCGTCACGGACGGCCTCATCTCCGACATCGTGCCCGCCGGCAGCGCGCAGATCCCCGCCGACGCCGAGGTCGTCGACGCGACCGGGAAGACCCTCACCCCCGGCTTCGTCGACTGCCACGTCCACTTCACGACCGAGGGCGCCGGCTCCCTCGAGGCCTTCACCGAGCCCTTCACGCTCCAGTTCTACAAGTCCGTCGCCCACATGGAGCGCACGCTCGCGGCGGGCGTCACGACCGCGCGTGACGCGGGTGGTTCCGATGCGGGACTCAAGGCCGCGATCGAACGCGGCTTCGTGCGCGGCCCGCGGACCTTCACCGCGGTGTCGATCATGTCGCAGACCGGCGGACACGGCGACGGTTTCCAGCCCTCCGGCCAGTGCTCCCCGATGACGACCCCGCACATCGGTCGTCCCTCGGGCGTGGCCGACGGGATCGACGGCGTGCGCACGAAGGCCCGCGAGATCCTCCGTGCCGGTGCCGACCAGATCAAGATCTGCTCGACCGGTGGCGTGCTCTCGGCCGCCGACGACCCGCGCCACTCCCAGTTCACCGAGGAGGAGATCGCGGTCATCGTCGCGGAGGCCGAGGCGCAGGGCAAGTACGTCATGTCCCACGCCCAGGGCACCGCAGGCATCAAGAACGCGATCCGGGCCGGTGTGAAGTCGATCGAGCACGGCATCTACCTCGACGACGAAGCGATCACGATGATGGTCGACCGCGGTGTCTACCTCGTCCCCACCCTCCAGGCACCGCTCGCCGTCATCAAGGGCGCGGAGGCCGGCGCGGCCCTGCCGAAGGCGCTCGTCGACAAGGCGCGCATGGTCGCCGAGGTGCACTTCGAGTCCGTGCGGAAGGCCCACGAGGCCGGAGTGCGGATCGCGATGGGCACGGACGCCGGCGTCGGCCCCCACGGCGAGAACCTCGAGGAGATCGAGCTTCTCGCCCAGGTCGGCCTGTCCGCGGAGGAGGCACTCGCCGCCGGCACCTCGGTGGCCGCCTCTCTCATCGGTGACGAGTCCTTCGGCACCCTCGCCGTCGGCAAGGTCGCGGACCTCGTGCTCCACGACGCGGATCTCTCGGCCGTCGGGGTCGGCACGATCCGGCGGACCGTCGAGGCGGTGTTCCAGGCCGGCGTGCGCGTCTGAGCCACGGCGCCGGCGCCGGACACGTCCGGAGGCGACCGGAATACGGCAGCGGCCCCGCACCTCGGGAGGTGCGGCCCCGCTGTCCGTTCCTGCGGGCCGTGTCAGAGGAACGACACGAGAGCCGAGGCCACGAGGATCGAACCGGCGGACACCGAGGTGAAACCACCGATGAGCATCGGCGGCAGCATCTTGTCGAGGAGCGCCTGGCTCTCCTCCTGGGTGCGGCCGGTCGAGCGTGCGACCTCCTGGGTGATGAGGTAGTCGGCGGGGAAGCCGTACATCGCGGTGAGGGCGACGGCCATGCCGAGGTTCGGGTCCCAGCCGACGAGCTTCGTGACGACGAAGCCACCGATGCAGATGCCGAGGAGGCCGATGACGAGGATGCATGCGACCGGCACGAGCGAGGCGATGACGTCCGCGACGGAGGCGGTCATGAGCGGGGCGACGACGATGAAGATGATCGCGGCCATGGCGATCGTGAAGGAGTTCGACCGTTCCATCACCTTGTCGGGGATGACGCCGAGCGCGGTGAGGACGATACCCACGAGGAGGCCCCAGATCGAGTAGGAGATGCCGGTGAGCTCACCGATCCAGTACGCGAGCGCACCGGCGGCGAAGACGAGGAAGAGGAGGAAGAGCTGGTTGTCGACGAGGACCTGCGGCAGGCGCACGAGCTTCTTCTTCTCGACCGGCTCCTCGGCGGTGGTACCGGCTGTCGCGGCACCGTCGGCGCCGTCGGCGCCGGTGGCGAGTTCACCGGAAGCGATGAGCTTCGCGGCGTAGCGACGCAGGAAGAAGTTCGTGAGCGGCATCGAGGGCAGCGACTGCAGCATGAGGATGAGCGAGGGGATGACGACGACCGCGCCGATCATCCCGGCTTCCGTGAGTCCCTCCGTCGTGAGTGCGGTGGAGACGATGCCACCGGCGATCGGACCGGCACCGGCGACCGCGTACTCGAAGCCGAACAGCGGCCACACGGTGGCGAGGATGATGCCGGTCGCGACGATGATGCCGACGCCCGCGATGAGGACGGACCGCCACTGCTGGAGCATCGTCCGCAGCGGCATGAGCGAACCCATGTGGACCATGATCGCCGGCTGGATGAGCGCGCCGACGCTCACCATGGTCGAGACCTCGACGATCTCGGTGGGGATGATGCCGATCTTCGCGAGGACGAAGAGGGAGAGCATGGCGACGAGCAGGGCGGGCACGCGTGCGCGGGTGGCGATCGAGACGATCTCGCCGAGCGCGATGAACGCCAGGACGATGGCTGTCGCGAGGACTGCACTCATGAGGAAAGGGAACCTTCGGATCGGGGGTGGGGGTGATGCGGCGGATGTGAGAGCGGGGCCGGATGGCGGCGCGGGTTCAGCCGCGGGCGAGGCGGTCCCAGGCGAGCCGCGCGAGCGCGGCCGCCTGATCGCCGAGCACGGCGTCGTCGAAGAGCACCTGCGGGGCGTGGTTCCACACCGCGGTCTCCGGGTCGACGCCGTCGGGGCTGGTGCCGAGGAAGAAGAAGCAGCCGGGCACCTCGGCGAGGACGAAGGAGAAGTCCTCGGAGCCCATGAGGGGCTGCTCCATGGGGAGGAGACGTTCGGGACCGAACATCCCGCCGAGCGTGTCGGCGACGAACGCCGTCTCCTCCGGATCGTTCATCGTGACGGGATACTCCATGCGCCAGGACACCTCGGCCGAGGCGCCGTGGGCGGAGGCGATGCCCGCCGCCAGGCGTTCGGCGGCCTCACCGAACCGCACCTCGTTCGCGGGGGAGAGGATGCGGACCGCGGCCTCGAGATGCGCGGTGTCCGGGATGACGTTGTTCGCGGTACCCGCATGGATCTTCCCGATCGACAGCACGACGGGGTCGAAGACGTCGAACTGCCGGGTCACCATCGTCTGGAGCGCCTGGGCGATCTCGACGAGGACGGCGACGGGATCGACCGCCATGTACGGCTTCGACCCGTGCCCGCCCCTGCCGCGGACGGTGATGTCGAGGGCACCGAAACCGGCCATCGCGGGGCCGGGGCGGTAGGAGAAGACTCCGCGCGGGCCGGGGGCGACGTGGATGCCGTAGGCGGCGACCGGCTTCTCGCCCGTGACCTCGAGGAGTCCCTCGGCGATCATGGGTGCGGCACCGCCGGGGCCCTCCTCGCCCGGCTGGAACATGAAGACGACCGACCCCGGCAGGTCCTCGCGGTGAGCCGCGAGCAGGCGGGCCGCACCGACGAGTCCGGACACGTGGAGGTCGTGACCGCACGCGTGCATCGAACCGTTCGTCGAGGCGAAGTCGAGTCCGGTCTCCTCCGTCACCGGGAGTGCGTCCATGTCCCCGCGCAGCAGCACCGTGGGACCGGGCCTGCCGCCCTCGAGCACCGCGACGACCGAACTGAGCGCATCACCGGTGATGATGCGCAGGGGCAGGCCCTCGAGGGCGTCGAGGACGCGTCCCTGCGTGTACGGCAGGTCGAGGCCGAGTTCGGGGTTGCGGTGGAGGTCCCGGCGCAGATTCTGCAGATCGGGGAGGAACGCGGCTGCTTCCGCAGTGAACGAAGGGGTCACGGTGCTGCTTTCGCGGTGGGAATCCGACCCGGGAATGTGTTCCCCGGATCACAACAAACGAACAGGCTAGCACCCGCAGGAGACGCGTTTCACATGGTGGAACACCGCCCGGGCCGCAAGCGTCCGGCACGGGGGTCGTCCCGTCCGCGGTCGGCCGAACTCAGAGGGTCGGATCCCCAGGTGCTCCCTGCGCCATTCCACGGCGGAGCCGGCGCAGTCCCTCGCGGAGATTCTCCCGCAGTGCCCGGACGAGGTTACGGCGGCGGTCCTCCTGGGCACCGGCCTGCCAGGGGGCGGGGTCGGTGAGCGGCAGGGATCCGGAACGGGTACCCATGTCCGCGGCGATCGCATCGGCGATCCGGGCGCACCCGGCCGCGCTCACCCCGGAACCGAGGACCGCGTTCCAGTAGTGGACGACCTCCGCGTGGTAGTTGTGTCCGTGGCCGCCGGGGAGCTTGACGGACCGCGGCATGTCGGAGGCGAGCTGCCAGAAGGTCACCCACGGCAGCCAGTGCATGTGCCGACTCACGTCCGCTCCCCGGGGTTCGCGCAACCAGTCGGGGCGCTGCCAGATGACGCGCGGTTCCCACCACACGATCGGATCGGACGGATGCTGGGCGTAGAGGATGCGCGGGAACTCCCATGCGGGGTACTCGTCGCCGAACGGATCGCGGTCGAGGTCCTCGGGTCCGACGACGAAGCGCACCCGGTCCCCGCGGCCGATCATCGGGTGGATCTCCGGGGACCCGTACCGGCGGGAGGAGATGAGCCGTCCGACGAGCGGGGTCGCGCGCGGGGTGCCCGTCCACACGGCGCCGTCGAGGACCGCACGCATGTGTTCGGTGGAGACGAACGCACCGTTGCCGCCGAGCGCACCGAGCGACTCGCCGGTCGCGTACAGCTTCGGACGGCGATCCGCCGGGATCGCCGCGAGGCGACGGGTGACCGCCGCGTGGAGCAACCGGGACGAATCGATCGCCTGGCCCCGACCGATGAGGAAGTTGAGCCACGAACCGGCGAAGGAGTACTGCACGGCGACCGAGGCGCAGTTCCCTCCCGTGAGGAACTCGAAGGCCTCGACGGACCACTGCGGGATCCAACCGGACCCGGTGTTGGTGACGAGGAGGATCGCCCCCCGTTCGAGGGCGCCGGCGCGTTCGAGCTCGGCGACCGCGGCCTCGGCGGCCTCCTCGAGGGTCGGGTGGGCGAGCCGCCCGATGAAGACGCGGATCGGGGTCCGCGCAGCGATGCCGGGGGAATGTTCGGCGGGGCGGCGCTCGCCGGGGGACTGTTCGCCGAGGTGCCCGCGCCGGGCCAACCGGGCCCGCACCTCGGCGATGCGCCCGGCACGGGGACCGCCGGCGACGAAACCGCGGCCGTGGAAGCCGAGCGTGGCGAAGGACTCCCGGGACTCCCGCGAACCGGAGCGTTCGGGTTCCGCCGGCGGGACGACGGTGGATTCCCGGGCGAAGTCCGAGATCACGGCCTTCTCCGCGATCGACGTGAGCGTGCCGGTGAGGAGCCACCGGTACGTGCTCCACCACAGCAGTCCGGCACCCGCGGAGATGAGAAGGGACGGAACGAAGGGGGCGAGCTTCTTCACCCGGCGTTCGAGGAGCCGACGGGATCCCGCGGACAGGCGGGCGGCGGTCCCGAGGGCCCACCATCCGCCGAGGCCGACGAGGTAGCCGAGCAGCTGTTCGAGCTCGGAGTCGGACTCGAGGCCGCCGGTGAGCCGCGTGACCTCCTTCTGTCGGTCCATGGACCGGTGGAGGGCGAGGGCGGTGCCGACGGCGGACACCGCGAGTGCGAGCGTGTGGCGCCGCCAGCGGCGGGCCTGCGCAGGGGAGAGGCCGAGCGGGGGAGTCGCGGGATCCGTGGTGTGCGGCGCGAGCGCGGCATCGAGCGCGGCCGCAGGGTCCTCCGGTCGGAGGTACCGACGGACCGACCGGGCGCGGACGAGGGCGGGGCCGGCGAGGCCGTCGAGCGCCTCGGCCGCTTTCTGCCCGCCGTAGGCGTTCACCGCGACGTTCACCGCCGTCATCCACCACGTGCGGGGGACGAGGCTGGGCGCGAGCGCGATCCACGAGGCCGCCGAGGCAGTCGCTGCCACGATCCGCTTCACGTCCGTCCTTCCGCCGTCCGCCGGGTGGTGATCCGCCACGTGGTGATCATCCGCGGGGTGATCGTCCGGGCACCACCCTAAGCGTCTACTCTTTTCCTCAGGAAACGTGAGCACGACCACTGCCCGGCACCCTGCATCACCGAGGCTTCCGTCGCTCGCGTTCCGTCTTGTCGACGAGCACCGATCGGGAGGCACCGTGTACGACGTGACCGGGCTGCGGGCCCAATTCCCCTCGCTGGCCAGCGGGATCGCCCACTTCGACGGACCGGGCGGAACCCAGACGCCGCGGGAGGTCGGGGAGGCGATCGCCCGCACCCTCACCGGGCCGGTGTCGAACAAGGGTGTCGGTATCCTCTCCGAACGCAATGCGACGGCGGCCATCACCGCGTTCCGGGAGGCGATGGGCGACTTCCTCGCCTCCGATCCCGGCGGGATCGTCCACAACCGGTCGGCGACCGCGCTCGCCTACGACTTCGCCGCGCACCTCTCGCGGTCCTGGGGGCCCGGTGACGAGGTCGTCGTCTCCCGGCTCGACCACGACTCGAACGTCCGTCCCTGGATCCAGGCGGCCGAACGGGTCGGGGCGTCGGTCCGGTGGATCGAGTTCGACCCCGCGACGACCGAGGTCGATCCGGCCTCGGTGGAGGACGCGATCGGTCCGTCGACGGTGTTCGTCGCGGTCGGTGCCGCCTCGAACCTCCTCGGAACGATCGCGCCGGTCCGGTGGATCGCCGACCTCGCACACGAGCACGGCGCACTCGTGTGGGTCGATGCGGTGCACTACGCGGCACACCTCCTGCCGGACCGCGGTGCGCTCGGTGCGGACTTCCTCGTGTGCTCCCCGTACAAGTTCCTCGGGCCCCACTGCGGTGTGCTCGCGGCGGACCCGGAGCGCCTCGCCGGGCTGCGCGCCGACAAGCTCGTGCCCCAGACCTCCGTCGTTCCCGAGGCGCTCGAGCGCGGCACCCTGCCCTACGAGACGCTCGCCGGCGTCACCGCGGCCGTCGACTTCCTCGCCGGCCTCGCGGACCTCACCGGGGGACGACCGGGGGTATCCGGAACGCCGGTCGGAACGCCGGTCGGAACGGCCGAGGCGCCGCCCTCCGGAGCCGGGCGGGAATTCTCCCGGCGGGCCCGCCTCGGCGAGTCCTTCACGGCGCTGCACGCCCACGAGGACGCCCTGCTCGCGACGCTCGAGGAGGGTCTGCGCGACCTCGGCGACGAGGTCGTGCTCTGGTCGCGGGCGCACGAACGCACTCCGACGCTCCTCATCACCCTGCCGGGGCGGGACGTCACGGAGGCGTACCGGGTTCTCGCCCGCGACCACGAGGTGCTCGCTCCGGCCGGCGACTTCTACGCATGGGAGACGGTGCAGCGCCTCGGCCTGCCCGACCTGCGGGGACTGCGGATGGGGATCGCCCCGTACACGGATTCCCGCGATGTCGAGCGCCTGCTCGCCGGTTTGCGCACGTTCCTCGAGGCGACTCCGCCGGCGCACGTGGGTGCCGACGGCGCGGGTGCCGACGGTGCCGGTGCCGACGGCGCGGGGACGAGGGCTGCACGATGATCGAACGAACGAACGGACGACGACATGACGAGCACGACCGGGAACGACGCAACGGGGAACGGCACGACCGGGACCGCCGGGGAGCGGTTGTCCGGGGACGGGACCTCCGGTGACCTGGCTACCGGGAGCGCGGCTACCGGGGACGGGGCCGCGGCTGCCCGGAAGGATTCGACGGACGGCATCGACTCCGGGACGCGGATCGCGGCGATGTTCGCCCACTCGGTGCTCGCGCTCGCCCGGGAGATCGGCCTGCGGCACGACGCCGTCGAGGGGCTCGGCCGTCTCACCCCGACCGAACAACTCGTGCTCCGGCACGTCGACCGGAATCCCACGTGTTCGCCCTCGGACATCGCGCGGGGAACGGGGCTGCGGCGGCCGAACGTGAGCGCGGCGATCGCGACGCTCATGAAGAAGGACATGGTCGTCCGGGAGACGGACCTCGAGGACGCCCGGAGTGCGCGGATCTCGTGCACTTCGCTCGCCCAGGAGGACCTCCGACTCCTCCTGCAGGTGTGGGCGGACGCCGTTCGGGAGGGCCTGCCGCCCGAGGTGACCCCGCAGATGCTCGAACTCTCGACGTCCTGGCTCGACTCCGTCACCGCACGGATGCAGGAGTCCCGCGCCGAGGAATGACGGCGGGGGTGACAGCGGGGACTGAAGGGTGACGGCGCCGCGGCCCCGAGCCCCTCAGCCGTGTGATCCGGCCACCGAATGCGGTTCGCCCGAGGATTCGAAGAGGGAAACAGATTCCTTTTCCGTTTCGCGAGAAGGAAAGAGAATCGGTTTCCCCGGGCGAATCCCTTGGCGATGTTGCGACGGAAGCGCGGGGTGAAGGCCAGAACGTGGGTGAAGGATGCTCCTCCTGCCCGGTAGCCCGTAGCGCAGAACTCGTCCGGCCCCTGCAACCGGCGTCGAGTGAGCGATCGGCTGAGGTCGTCGGCGTTCAGTGAGCGATCGGCTGCGGCCGTCGACTTTCATAGAGCGATTGGCTGCTGGGTTTCGGCGAAACGGCACATTCCAATGCGATCTGAACGCCGCGGCAGCAGGGAATCGCGATCTCGACGCGAGGACCGGAACCGTCAGGGGGACATCGAACCGGAACCGTCAGAGGGATCGCGGAGGAGGGGTACTCGCTGGAGGCAGGTGGCGCGCCCGGGCTGTACACACGTTCCGGCCTTCAACCCGGCTCTTCTCTGTCGACGACGATGAGATCCCCGTGGGAAGTGACACCATGCTGAGAGACTCACCCGGAATCGCCCGGGAACGACGAAGTCCCGGGACACCGTCGGAACGATGTCTCGGGACTTCCTGCGTGTTTATCTCGATTGTCGGGCTAGCGGGATTCGAACCCACGACCTCTTGACCCCCAGGCGTCCAGAAGACTTCGGCCGGACCGGATTCCGCGTGATTCCGGGCGTCAGATCATGCAGAACACCTCATGGGATGCATGGTTTGCATGATTCTGGTCCCCTTCTGGTCCCCCTCATCAATCACGAAGATCCTGAACGAGGTTGCTCCGCGGTGCCAACCGCAGACCGAGCGCCGGGATCGCCGGTGCTGCCTGAGAGCACTTGCCACAGGTCTCTCAGGTCAGAACCGGCTAGGTCTGACCCGCGCGGAACGTGCCGACCCCAATCAGCGTCAGACAGTTGCGAAAGGAAATCACGCGCCTCTGACGGACGAAGGGACCCTGGTTCGTGACCCTGTGCGAACTCCGCCCCGAGCGAGTTAGCTGCCGTTCTCGGAACTGAACTCATCCGCATCACCACGCCTGCCTCGGTGTTGACCCCGTGATAGAGCATCGCACCGAGCAAGTTGATGCTTCGCAGGTCGCTCTCGCTGACGTTCTCAAAATCGATACCGCTTGTGGGCAACTTGGACAGGGCCGTAATGCCCCACGTACCAGCCGTCGCAAGGTTTCGGTAGATGGCCTTCGTCGCCTCCGTAAGTGCGGCGGTCGGGCTCGCCGCATCGCCGAAGTATCGCTCGGCGATGGACTTGATGGAGACGCCCGCAACCCAGTCGGCAGCAATCTTCGCTGCCCTTTCGCCGATCCCAGCGCCGACGCCACTCAGCTCATCGATGCTGTCTCTGATCTGCGGTAGCTGAAGCATGACCCGCATGAGGTCAGGGAGCGCACTCGATGTGACATCGCCAAACAAGCTGCCCGGTTGCCAATCACTCGCATCGAGAGACTTGTCCATCCGACGCATCTCGCCCATAGCAGAACGGATGCCCTCGGGAGTGAATCCCGTGCTATCGGCGAGCGTCGTTGTTTCAACGTTCTGTGCAAGCTCAGCAGCATAAGCCCGCGTCGCCTCCAGAAGCCTAAGACCCTTCTGTCGTTCAGCGGGACTCGCCTCTGCTAGGGACGAGTATCCGAACGTGTTACGCAGTAGCAGCTCTGTTTCGGATAGAACAGCGTCAAGGTTCTTCTTTTGAGCGAATAGGTGTGCGACGTAACTGCGGAAGTCCGCCCATTGGTCGTTGTAGAGCGATCGTTCTAGGTTGAGCAGTCGGCCAGCGTCTTCTAGTTCATCCAGGAGAACGACAAGCCTAGAAACAAGCGCTCCTGCTTGTTCTGACAAGAACTGCGCTAGCGACTCTCGATCGCCTTCTTTGCTGGAAATCCCGACGACGCCGATGCTGTCCTGATCCACGCGGCCTGCTCTGCCCGCGAGGTTCCAGAACTCGCGGGCCGTCATAGGACGGTTGAACTTGCCGCTGGGGAGATTCCGGCTTGCGAGGAAGATGGACGAGACCGGGAAGTTCAGGCCCTGCGAAAGTCCCGTAGTGGCAACTAGAATCCGCAGCTTTCCCTGCTCGGCGAGCCATTCCGTCAGTGCGCGCGTTTCGTCGGAGAGTCCTGCATGATGCACCCCGATCCGACGAGCAAGCATGCCAATGAGTGCGTAGTCCTCGCTGATTTCTGCGGCCAGATAGCGCTGCACCAGGGCAATGTCGGGATCATCGACTTCCGGAAGCTCTCCTGACAACTCCTCGGCAATGGTCCAAACGGTAGGGATTGTGGGGCAGATAACGATCGCGGTTCCCCGCTCAGACAGCGTTAGCGCTGATGCTCCAGCGATCTTACTGAGGCTGTTCTTGATACCAGAAAACGTAAGATCAAGTTGGGGCGCGTCGCCAATCTGGTAAAGGCCGGAGACATTCATTGATGAGCCGCTTGTCAGCATGGGCTCGAAAGACAGTCGCCAGTCTCTCCCCCGCCCAGAGGGCGGAGCTACTGCTGATACAAGGCCGATCAGCCGATCGTTGGGCTGCCAAGGGGTTGTTGCAAGGCTGATGCTCTTTCCAGTTCTCGGAGCCAGCCATCGGGCGAGGTCGTCGCCGTTCGGCACATAAGGCATGAGCAACAAGAAGTTCGCCTGGGTGCAGTCTCGTTTGACAGTCGCCAACAGTAGCTCGATACGGATGCCGCGGTCGGAATCTTCAATGTTGTGCGCCTCATCGAGCACCAACAACGCGAGGGGGCGATCGATTGCCGCATTGCGGATTGCCAGGTGGAGCTTCTCTGGAGTTGCCACCAGCACGTCAAATGGAGACTCGTTGAGCATTCCAGCTTCGATTTCATCAATCTCCACAGCGGAGGTTAGTTCCTCGACCCGAATGCCGCTGGGTCCGAGGTCTCGCCTCAGCCGTCGAGTGATCTGCGATACGAGCGCCCTTGTCGGCGCCACATATGCGACCCAGCCCTTGTCCTGCTTGAACTGGCTAATCGCTTGAACAATCTTGAACTCGGCGAGGATGGTCTTGCCCGCGCTCGTAGGCAGATCGACAACTACCGCCGCGCTTGCCGGGTCCAAGAGTCCCTGTTCCTGAATCGCTATGCGCTGCGGCGGCAGCATCTCGAACATGGAGCGTTGTCGGGTCGCAACTTCGACGATGCTCCGAATCTCGGGACCGATTCGCGTGACAGACCACAGTGCACCCGCCACCATGCGCTGAGCCATCGCGCGCTGCCACTGGAGAACTACTACGAATGCTGGATCGGCAGACTGCTGTGCCGCGGAAATCGCTCGGTCGAAGTGGAAGTCAAGTTGTGTAGCGACATCGGCTGGCTCCCCCTGCATCAGGTAGATAGCAACCATCTCCGAAAGCCTGGCCCAGTGGTACAGGGCTACGAGGCGCCACCCGGCGACTTGCAGGTCTTCGGGCCGTGATTGCGCGTTGAAGAGAAGCTCCTCGTTCTCCTTCTGTTCGGCTCGCAGCCGCGCCACGGTTTCTGCAACGCCTTCAAGGTCATGCCATCCGTCTTTGCGAAGTAGCCGAGTCCAAACCTGCCCGAGGTCACTTAGGACACGTGTGTCCCATGAGCCGTCGGACTGGAAGAGTTCCGGGGTGACTTCGCGCTCGCGCATCCAGGCCCGGAACTCCGCCCAGCGGTCTGAACAGTACGCGAGCGCGCCGAGCTGGAGGACTTGATGTACCAGCGCCTCCAACGAGTCGAGCTTCAACGGAAGCGCACGAAGTAGAGCGAACGCCTCGTGGGCAGCGGCCTCCGCCACCGCGGCTTCTGCTGCGCCCGAATGCAGCGACACCTGGGCGAGGGCCTCGATGCCTTCGCTCGCGACAATCTCGTAGGCGAAAGCGACGTCCTGGATGAGAGTCTCGGTCGCGGCGTCGTGAGAGCCTTCGCGGTGAAGCTGGCGACCAAGGTTCGAGTCGACGTACATGGAGGCAGCCGCGTCGTGGGCGGCCTTCACCCGGTCGGCGCCGAGGGCTTCGATTGCCCAGTGTGACCTGAGACGACTGATTGCCTCGCGGGAGATGGTCATGCCGCGGTCTCCAATACGACCGAAGCGTCTGCGACCTGAGCCAGTAGCTCGGCGGTTAGGTAGATCGCGACGAGCGCCATGCTGGTTGGTTCTTTCACAGATTGGGCAAGGCTGGACGCTCTGGCACGAAGGTCTGCCTGGTTTGGTGCGGTCGCATGGATGAGAACGCCGTAAATGACGACATCCATGCTGTCCGCTAGGTAAGTCGCAAGCGCCTGACGGAAACTATCCAGCCACGATTTGCCCACCGAGTTCATCGTCAGATATCGAATCGCCCACCTGCTACGGTCGTCGCCCGCGTTGAGTCCGGACAACTGACTATGAAGCCCGTGGCTTCGGCTCGTCAGCAAGCCGGGAGGCCATGCCTGCTGATGGCTGGTCTTCACTTCGGCAAGAACGAATCGAACTCGATCGCTCGCGTGGAATCCAATAAGGTCCACGCCCCCTCCGCTGCTGTTGGGATTTCGCGTCGATCGACTATCCGGCCATGGGAACTCGCATCCGACTTCCGTGACCAGATGATGTTCGGCGAGTGCCTCCCCTACTCGCCATTCATCGAAGGAGTCAGGAGAAGTGAGGATGCTCTCCAAACGCTGGTTCTCGAAGTCGGTCTTTGCCAGGTCGGCGAGCGCCTCGCGCGCTTCTTGGACACCAGTGTCATCTCGCAGAATCGATTGCACACTAGGCGCGATGTCGGCGACATCCGACTCTTCAAGGAGGTGACCGGTCGCGGAGACTGCGCCGTGATCGACGGTGTACGCCAGCGATCCGACCACTGCACCACCTCTCCCTTGCTCCCCACGCGCGGAAGGGTAGGCTCCGCTGGCGCCAGTCTACTTGGCTCCCTCCGACAGACAGTCTTCCCGGCACCCGCGAGTCCTCGACGTAAGCAGTAGGAGCAGACTGACCGGTCCGATCCAGAGGAACTTGAAGGCGTTCCAGACGAACAGCAGGACCAGCAGGTACAGCCAGCCGGGACCGCCGTCGTTGATGATCGTGGTGCAGATCGAGGCCGCATAGAAGTAGCCCACTGCCAGGAGCATCGCAGGGACGCCCCATTTCAGGCCGCGTCTGGTACGGATGGCGTTGAGCAGCAGGTTGGTGGGTGCGTAGCGGAGTACGCCATAGCCTCGTGCGCTGAGCGCCACAGACATACGAAGCATCGCGGGCCTCTTTTCTCGTCATAGCGCGACGGTGTTCCGTCGTGGAGGCGGCTATGAACCGAGTGCCCGCGAGGGGCCGTCCCGAAGGACCCGCGTAGTTTGCTGAACCTGCCTCGCTACCGAGTCTACGACTGACTCGCGACAGAGGGAACCCCGGCGGCAGGCGGGCGTGTACCTCGTCGGTGACCTTGGAGCGGAAGGGACACCGATCATGGCGACGTTGGCGGAGCAGGTGCAGGGTGAGCGGATGGCGCGGATTGCGTTGTCGATGATCGCCGAGCCGAATGATCCGACCACGGGGTACGTCCTGGCTCGTCACGGCGGGGTCGAGACGCTGCGGCTGATCGAGTCCGACGATGAGATGCCTGGCCTGGCCCGCGCCGACGTGCTGTTGTGGCGCGAACGGCTGGCGGCGCGGGTCGTGCCCGGCCTGCTGGATCAGGTAGCGCAGGCGGAGCGGCACGGGTTCGGCACGCTCATCCCGGCCGACAAGGAATGGCCCGCCGGTCTGAACGACCTGGGCGAGCGTGCGCCGTACCTGCTGTGGTCACGCGGCACGGTCTCGTTCCTGACGACGGCGCTGAGCGATCGGGCCACGATCACCGGCTCACGCGCCGCGACCTCCTACGGCGAGTACGTCGCCGGCGAGCTGGCGACAGGTCTTGCCGATGAGGAACGAGTCGTCGTCTCCGGCGGCGCCTACGGGATCGAGGGGGCCGCGCACAAGAGCGTGCTCGCCGCGAGCGGTCAGACGATCGCTGTTCTGGCCGGCGGGTTGGATCGCCCCTACCCGGCCGGGCACAGCGAGCTGCTGAGTCGCATCGGGGATGTCGGGCTGTTGGTGAGCGAGCTCCCGCCGGGCGCAGCACCGACCAGGCATAGGTTCCTTGCTCGCAACCGCCTGCTGGCGGCGCTCTCAGGGGCGACCGTGATCCCCGAGGCCAGCCCTCGGTCCGGGTCGATGACCACCGTGCTCGCCGCACGCGAACTCGGCCGGGGCGTCTGCGCGGTGCCCGGCCCGGTGACCAGCGTCACAAGCGCGGGGCCGAACGAACTCATCAAGCAAGGCTTCGCCGTGCTCGTCGCTCAGCCCAGCGACGTGCTCGCTCTGCTCGATTCCAACGCCCCAAACCGCGTTGTTGCGCGATCGGAGCTTGGACGGAACCTCGGCTACCGGCGGCCGTCCTCGGGCGCACCGGGACCCTCGCTCTGACTTCCGTCACCCTGCATCAAGGCGTTGTGGTTTCGGCGTCGAGGTGTCGGCGATGCTTCTCCGGTAGTCTTATCGGCATGGGATCGCCTGAATCAGACAGAGCGGGGCTACCGGTACACCGGTAGCCCGTGATGCTGGCGTTTTCCCTCATCCTCTTCTCGCGCGCTCCTTCGCGCCGCGTCTGTGTGAGCTCGCGCATCCGAAACACCGGTCGTGCCATACGCACCCGTACCCGCTCTCTCATGTTTCGGAAGCACACTCATGCCCTTCTTGTTGTATCTGCTCGCCCTGGCTGTCTTCGCCCAGGGAACCTCCGAGTTCGTCCTGGCCGGCCTGCTGCCGGCGATCGCCGCTGAACTCGGCGTGTCGCTGAGCCAAGCCGGTCTGCTGACCTCCGCATTCGCGGTCGGCATGGTAATCGGCGCGCCCGCGATGGCCGCCGGCGGCCGGAGACTGTCGCCGCGATGGACGATGACCGGGTTCCTCGCCATCTTCGTGATCGCTCACGTCGTCGGGGCTGTCACCGACTCCTTCGCAATCCTCCTGCTGACCCGATTCGTCGCCGCTCTCGCAAACGCCGGGTTCCTCGCCGTCGCCTTGTCGACGGTCGGCCGGATCGTGCCCGCCGGCCAGCGCGCCCGCGCTCTGGCCGTGATCCTCGGCGGCACCACCCTTGCACTCATCGCTGGCGTCCCCCTCGGCGCTCTCGTCGGCGAGATGCTGGGGTGGCGTATGACCCTGTGGGCGATCGCTGTCATCTGTCTACCCGCGCTGGCGGCCGTGCTGGTGGCGACGCCGGCCCGGACCGAACCCGGTGCCACAGCCAACACCCCGGCAACACTTGGCGCCGAGCTGTCGGCACTGCGCCGGAGACCGCTACAGCTCGCTATCACCTTGGCGGTACTGGTCAACGCAGCGACATTCTGCACATTCACCTACCTGGCGGTGATCGCTATCCAACCGGCGGGCGTAAGCGAGGCCGCGATGCCCGGACTCCTAGCGCTGTTCGGGATCGGCGCCTTTCTCGGCGTCACCGTGACCGGCCGGCTCGGGGACCGTCACTGGCGGCCGTTGCTTGGGATCGCGAGTCCCATCCTGCTCGTCGGTTGGGTCGCCCTCGGCCTCGCGCCCGTCAGCCCCGCCCTGCTGTGGACGCTCGCATTCGCGCAGGGCGCGTTGTCCTTCGCCGTCGGCAGCACCCTGATCGCTCGGATCATGGCCGAAGCGGAGTCGGCTCCAACCATGTCCGGGGCATATTCCACCGCAGCACTCAACATCGGAGCGTTCGTCGGCCCCATCGCAGGCGGCCTTGCCCTCCACCTCGTCGGAACCCACGGCATCGCCCTGACCAGCGCAGTACTCATCGGCATCGCGCTGCTCCTGTGGTTGTGCAGCGCAAACCGACGCCAAGCAACCAGCATCTAGGACAGGCCGCGGAAAGAAGACCCGTCGTGCACCGACGGGGTTAGACAGCACGATGTCACGTCCTCACGGCGGATCACTCTGGTTCGAGCCAGTCGTAGCTCGAACCAGAGTGATCCGCGCAGCCGTCGCGCCTCTGGCATTCAACTGCGTGACCGTGACGGTCGTTCGCGACGGCAGCGCGATCTTGCTCAGCGAGTTCGGACAGAAACCGATCAACGTAGGCGACGTGATCCTGCTGGCCGCGAACACGCTTTGTGGCGGGGAACCGGAAGAGCAGATGACCGTCACGACGATCTGCGCGGACACCGACTACGTGATCGACCAGGTGTTCTGGCAGCATGTCGGCCAATTGCAGGATCGCCTGGACGCGCAAGACTTCGCAGCCACCATCTATACCGAGCCCGCGCAGATACTTCGCCTCGGCGAGGATCGGGCCAGCGCGCTCGAGCCTTGGCTGGATGAGCTGGTGGCACTCAGCACTGAGCACCGGCCGGTCGAGAACTTCCACCGGCTGCAGGCATTATGGTTCTCGATAACGCACGTGATCGCGCCGCTCATCAGAACATCTGAGATGCGCCTGTCATCGACACAACGAGCGACAACGTGGCCGGCGGTTCCGCGCATTCGCCGGTTCTCTCCGCTACGCCGAGAGGCACGAAGAGGCGCTGAACTGCTGCGCGTCAATACAGCGCGGCATTGGTCGGTAGGCGACCTCGCCGCCGAACTGCATCTGTCGAAGTCGCAGGTTAGCCGACTGTTCGTAGACGCCTACGGCAAGTCACCGATCGCCTATCTGACGATGCTGCGGACAGAGCGGATGGCGCGCCTCATCCGCACGACGGACGATCCGATTTCGATGATCGCCCGTGAGGTCGGCTGGAGCGATCCTGACTTCGCGGCACGTCAGTTCCGCCGCAGCATCGGCGTGACACCCCGCAAGTACCGTTCGATGATCAATGACCATGCAGCACAGATGGTTGGCTGATCGCGGTTTCAGAGGCTCGTCCCTTGCCGCACGACGACGTCCGTCCGCTGCTGCTCCGCCGGCTCGTTGTCAGCAGCGACGGCTTGGGCGCGGTTGAGGGCGGCCCGGGCGCGGATGGCGCCGATCTTCTGGCTGGTGCTCTCCGGCGTCGGGCCGAGCGGGTTCCGGTCGTCGGTGATGCCATAGCGGTCGCGGTAGGCGGCGACGGTGCGGGCGGCGCGCCACCACGCCGCCTTCTGCCTCTCGCCCCTCGGTGCCGTGCCGAGGTCGGCTGTCCACGGTTCCTCATCGGTGAGGGAGCCGCGGAGCACGGCGTCGGCGCGGGCCTCGATCAGGTCGCGGCGCTCGTCCAGGGCTTGCCGCATGTCCTCGGCCATCTGCCCGCCGGCGTGCGGGATCAGTCCGACGATCAGCCTCGGCGGCTTGCGAGTTCGGCCCGATCCGGCGGGTCGGGCGGTGGCGCGCGCGACGCGGGCGTGCAGGACGGAGGCGATGTCATCGGCATCGTCCAGACTCCGCGCCGCCACCAGACGCGGAAGCAGCGCGTCGAGGTCGTGGTGGTTGGCCTCGGCGTGACGCAGCTCGGCCGACAGCGCGCCGTAGGCGTCGGAGCCGAGCACGTCTTCGATCTGCTCGGCGGTGACCCCGGAGGCTTGCAGGAGGGTGGCCCAGCGGTCGTGCTGAGCGGCTTGGGCGATCGTGTCGTACTCGGCCACGAGTTGGGCGATCGAGCCCCAGCGGTCTTGCTCGGCGGTGATCGTCTCGTGCGCGGACAGCTCGGCGCCGATGTGCTGCAGGACGCCGTAGAGGATCGTGCGGGCGGTGACGTTCGGGGTGTCGCCGGGATGCGGCACCGCGTGTTCGACGTCTTCTCGGTCGACGGCGACATAGGCGCGGTTGCTGTGGGCTCCGCGGGTCATGGAAACATAGAAGTTCTCCCGCGTCGTGGTGGCGGCGACGACCGCGTGCGCGGTGTCCGTGGTCACGCCCTGGGCGCGGTGCGCGGTGATCGCGTAGCCGAGGTCCAAATGCTCGGCCACGTAGTCGGCCGGCAGGACGATCCCGCCGCCGAACCTGCGTCCGGCCGGGCGGATCCTGACCGACCCGTCCTCCCGAACCCCGGTGACGATCCAGCGGGAGCCGTTGCGGACCCACGTCTTGCCGTTACGGAGCCGCCGGTCGTTCTCTCGGGTGATGACCAGATCGCCCTCCGCGACCGCGGTGCCGTCGCGCAGCGGCAGTTCGCGGGTGGGATTAACGGTGCCGTCGATGATCCGATCCGCCCGCGCCCTGGCGTTCAGCTCGGTGACGGTCGCGTGGGTCTCGGTGACCAGGATCGACGCGCGCCCGGCGGCAAGATCACGTCGCCATGCGGTGTAGGCGGCGTCGATCATCGCTTCCTCATCGCCCCCGGTGATCCGGCCGTGCTGGATCAGGGTGTCGATCGCCTCGGCGCGTCCGTGGCGGAGCTGGAGCGAGGTGGTCTTCTCCCACTCGTTGGTGAAGCGGTGCAGATCGGTCAGCTCGGGGGCGTCGTCGCGATCGTGCACGAGCATCGCGAAGCTGCCGCCGGCGCCGGGTGATTGGAGCTGGCCCCAGTCGCCGACCAGGAGGACTTTCGCGCCGGCCTTCTCGGCTTCACGGGTGAGCCGATCCAGCGACATCGTTCCGGCCAGGCTCGCCTCGTCGATGATGACGAGCTGCCCGGCCGTGAACGTAGTCCCGTACATGATGTGGTTCTGCCACCACTTCGCCGTGTTCTCGGTAGCGATGCCGAGGTCATCGGCAAGGACCTGCGCGGCGACCGCCGAGGGGGCGAGCCCGATCACCGAGCCGGCGCCGTGCTCCTTCTCCCACGCCCGCCGGAGCCCGTTCATCGCTGTCGTCTTCCCGGCCCCAGCCGGACCGACCAGCACGTCCACGACACGACCGGAGACCGCGATCGCGGCAAGGGCCGCGGCCTGATCCTCGCCGAGCACCCGGCCGCGCGCGTCGGGCCTGCGGGCGATCCTCTCGACCGTCTCCAACGGCACCACCGGCCCGGAGGTGTCAGCGGCGCGTGTCAGGAGTCGGTCTTCGGCGGCCAGCAGGGATTCGGATGAGAACAGGGTCGAGGCGTGCGGCCGGAACCGGGAGGTGCCGTCCACGCGGCGGAACTGCAACGGGCTCGACGCCAGCTCCGGCGGCGTCAGCCGCAGCGAAGCGTGCTCGGCGGCATCGACCACGAGCCCGGTGATCGCCTCCCGGTCCTGAATGCTGGCGAACCGCCACCCCATCAACTGCCGGGATGCTTCGGCGTGCAGGTTCCAGCGGGTCCAGGTCGAACGCTTCTCGCCCACCGTCTCCATTACGGTCTGCCCGACCTCGCGCACCACATCCAGCGGCACGTCATCGGCGCGCAGCACCCGCCGCGGTGCCTGCGCGTTCGTCGCGGTGAGGGTGCGCGCCCAGCCGTTCGCGTCCTTCCCGAGCACTCGGCTGGCGCGCTGTCGCCACTCGGCGGTGAGGTCGGCCAGCGAGCGGACCTGCTTCTCCGGCCTCGTGGCGAGCGTCGCCTGCGCCCGCAGTCTCAGCACCGTCCGCGCGGAGGGCTGCCTGCCGTGCTTGGCGGCGTACTCGGCGATGAGGCGGTCTTTCTCGGCCTCAATGTGCCGGGACCGGGTGGAGAACTCGGCCACGAGCTCGTCGGGCACACCCTCGATTTCCCAGGCCGGGTTCCGATCCCTGCCACGTTCGCGGGCCTCCCACTCGACGCCGAGGACGCGGGTGAGCTGGTCGGCCAGAGCGGCGTTGTAGAGCTCGGAGACCGCGACGACCACCGCGTGCATCGGGCGGCCCGCGAGGGTCCGCCAACGCCCGTCCTGCACGGTCAGGACCTTGTTGCTGATGACGACGTGGGTGTGCAACTGCGGGTCGCCGGCGCGGCTGTCGTAGTGATCGAACGCCGCGGCCACGACTCCGGCGACATCGACGTGTGCAACCGCGCCGTCCGGGCCGGTTGCACCGACGCGGGTTGCGGCAACCTCGCGTTCGAGGAACGCAACCAGCTCTGCAACCGCCGCATGATGGGCGTCCGCGATCAGGGCTTGGGTGCCGGCGTCGGCAACCGCCCAGATCGTGGAGACCGACTTCGGCACGCTGAACGTGAAGTCGTAACCGGCTACCGCGCGGCGGGTGCCGCGCTCGGCTTTCTCCGCCTCGATCGCAGCTACTTCCTGCGCTCGAGTCGCCGGCCCCAACTCGGGGTCGAGGGCGTCGACGCGCTGCTTGATCCGCTCAGCGACCGACGCGAACTGCTGGTAGGAGCGGCCCAGCGGCTCGCCCGTGATCGGGTCATGGCCCATCCCGATCAACAGCGCGAGCTGAGCTTCCGAGACCTGCGCTCCCTCGACCAGCTCGCCGTGCCCGAGCTGGCCCAGCCCCGAACCCAGCCAGAAGCCCGGCGGCGTCCCCGCCTCCGCGTAGTAGCGGGTCAGCGGCGTGCTCAGGCTCCGGTCGCCGTCGCCCGCAGCGATGGACTTCAACAGGTACTTGTAGCCATCGCCCGCGCTCATCACGCGCATCGAAACCGTCACCTGGTCCGCTCCTTCCGCCGCTGTACGGAGGGCAGGTGAGCCCGCGAGCCCGGTCGCATCCGATGCGACTCGGGACGGCTCGCGCCTCGTCTGAAAGACGTGTGGTGGCTCTGGTGGCCTGCGAGATGGTGACGGCTTGCTGGCGCAGTCCGGCGCGACGTCGACGGGGCGTCTCAACCGGGGACGTAGGACAGCAGGGCCGAAGCATCCGAAGTTGCTGTCGGCTAGAATGCGAGGCATGTCAGGTGCTTCTGCTGCGGCCGCTGCCGCTGTGACGGAGACGCTCCGCTAGCGGCGGAACGTCTTCTCACTTTTTCAGTTCCACGTTCCGTCGCTTGATCGTCGGTTCGGAGCGACACATGTTGTCGCCCGATTCTTCATTCGAGCAGCGGAGTTCTTATGTCTTTTAGCACCTCATCATCGCGGCCAGCGCAAGTGTCGGCCGCGCGTTCCTGGGCAGTCCTCGTGTGCCTGTCTGTCCTGCAATTCCTCATCGCCGTCGATGTCACCGTGGTCAACGTAGCGCTGCCTTCCATTGGCAATGATCTGGGCGTTAACCCACGCGGCCTGACATGGGTGGTCGTCGGCTACACCATCGCAGGCGGCGGCTTGCTCATGCTCGGTGGCCGCCTGGGGGACGTCTTTGGCCGCCGCCGCCTCCTTCTCACCGGTACCGCGATTTTCGGAGCGGCCTCGCTGATGGCAGGGCTCGCAGATTCCTTCGCGCTACTCGTCATCGCCAGGTTGCTCCAGGGAGCAGGCGAAGCACTCGCCCTGCCTGCTGCGATGGCAACGATCGTGCTCTTGTTCCCCGAAGGGAAGGCTCGCAGCCGTGCGCTGAGCGTCTGGGCGGCAGTGGCGAGCTGCGGTCTCGTACTGGGATTCGTGCTCTCAGGAATCATCACCGAACACCTGGGGTGGCGATGGATCTTCCTCATCGCGGTTCCATTCCTTCTGTTCGTACTGCTCGCCACGGTAGTCCTCCTGCCGCGCGACCAGAAACAAGAGCGCGCCCCGTTGGATTTCCTTGGATCGATTCTGCTGACGAGCGCACCCCTGCTGTTCGCATTCGGGGTGGTCGAAGCCGGAGAGAACACCGGGAATCTGCCATGGCTAGCAATCGCCGCGCTGGTAGGAGCGAGTGTCGCCGCAGGCCTGTTCGTCACCGTGGAACGCCGAGCCGCGAATCCTCTGGTTCCTCTGACCTTCTTCCACAATCGAACACGGGTACGAGCAAATCTTGCGACTGCACTGCTGAGCGCAGCGCTTTCGACATCGTTCCTGCTGTTCACGTTCTACCTACAGGATGAACTCGGTCTTACCCCACTGGAAGCCGGTCTGCTACTCCTGCCCCTTGCCGTGGCACTCATCGCCGCCGTGACCATCGTGCCCCGCCTCTTGGGGCGCTGGGGAGCGCGATCTTGCATCGTTGTCGGGCTGAGTTCCGCAGGCGTAGGAATGATCGTGATCGCTGTAGCCGCGCAGTTCGAAGCCCCCGCTTGGCTGCTGACCCCAGCGATGCTGTTCATCGCCGCAGGTATGGGATTCGGGCTCGTTGGACTGCAGTACGCGGCCGTCACGGAGGTTACGGAAGAGGATGCGGGAGTCGCATCCGGCATCCAGCGGGCCGCCGACCAGCTCGGCGGGTCCGCGGGGGTCACCGTCTACATCGGATTGGGCTTTACGTCGATCGTCCACGGGATATCGCCCTACGTACTGAGCAGCGGACTCGCGATCATTGGTCTCTGTATCGCAGGCGGCGTTGCCGCGCGAATTGCTCTTCCCAACGTAGAAGTCACGAACACTGACTCGATGGGCAGTTCGTAGGCATCCGCGAGCACGTGAATGCGATGGACGAGGTGCTCTATGGCGTCCTCGGACAGCTCGTTTGATCGAAGCGGGCGAGGGTTGCGGTACGAACCACTCATAGTTCGTACTGCAACCATCTCCCGTGCCCGGGTGCCGGTCGCGTACGACTGCGTGAAGGTGATCGTCGTTCGCGATGGCTCGGCGATCCTCTTCAGCGAGTTTGGTGAACAGCCCGTCGGGCCCGGCGACGTGATCCTGCTGGGCGCGAACACTCTGTGTGGCAGCGAGCCCGAGGGGCACATCACGGTAACGACGATCTACGCAGACACGGACTATGTGATCGACCAGGTGTTCTGGCAGCACGTCGGCAGCTTGTGCCACCGTCTCGACGCCCACGACTTCGCAGCAACGATGTACACCGAACCTGCGCAGGTACTCCGTCTCGGGGAGGATCGCGCCCAGAGGCTGATGCCCTGGCTCGATGAGTTGGCGGCATTAAGCATCGAAGGACGTTCCGCGAAGAACTTCTACCGGATGCAGGCTCTTTGGTTCAGCCTGGTCGATGTGATCGCGCCCTTCGTCAAGACTTCGCAGGTGCGAGTGTCGCCGACGCAGCGCGCTACAACGTGGCCGTCCGCGCCACGACATCGCCGATTCGCACCATTGCGAGCGGAAGTTCGCAGGGCAGCTGATCTCCTGCGTGCTGAACCCCAGCGGCGATGGTCTACGACTGAGCTTGCTGACGAGGTACATCTGTCAAAGTCGCAGCTCGGCCGCTTGTTCGTGGAGGCGTTCGGGAAGTCTCCTATCGCCTATCTCACGATGCTTCGCACCGAGCGGATGGCCGCGCTTCTGCGCGAATCCGATGCGCCGATCGCTCTGATTGCTCGCGAGGTGGGTTGGAGCGATTCAGATTTCGCTACGCGCCAGTTCCGCCGTAGCGTCGGGCTGACTCCCGCCGGTTATCGGGCTTTGAGAAACGGAGAAGATTCCGCAATCAACCGGCGGAAACGCGCATCTGCCCCGGCGATAACCGCAGCATCAGCTCGTGCGACAACCGAGGACACCGTCGCTCCGGTAGTCCGGTAGAGACTCGTCGGGTTCGTCGCGGAGCCTGACGGTCGCCAGCATCGTTCCGTCGTCCGTCTCGTCTTCCTGATCCGCCCGGCGTACCTCGTGGTCGCACGGCTGCTCCCTCTCGGGGCGGCCCCGGCGGAGGGAGGTCAGGCGATGGCTATGAGGAACGAGACGCGGGAAGCGAAGCTCGAAGCTCTCGAAGAACGCATCGTGCGCTCAGTCGAGGAGCTGGTGTCCGGTGACGACTGGCGGCAGGCGATGGAGTTCGCCGCGCGGTTCCGGTCCCGCTCGTTCAACAACACACTGCTGATCTGGGCTCAGCACCTCGAAGCATACGAGCAAGGCCGAGTGCCCACGCCTACGCCGACGTGGGTGGCCGGGTTTCAGGACTGGAAGAAGATGGGCCGCTGGGCCGAGGCCGGCGGCGGCTATGAGATTCGCAGCCCGGTGCGGGTGAGGTTCGCGACGGCGACGCCGAAGGACCCGGCTTCGTGGCGACGTCTGATGAAGGGCGAGAAGCCGCGTCCAGGCGAAGTCGTGCAACGGCGCGTCGTCAACGTAGTGCCGGCCCATGTCTGGGATGTGTCCCGGACTCACGGCGCCGAACTGCCGGAACTGCCGAGCCCGAAGCTCCTAGAAGGCGAAGCACCCGCCGGACTGTGGGAAGGGCTGGCGACCCAGGTCGAGTCGCGCGGCTACGAGGTGCTGCGGATGCCGGACAGCGACGCGATCCGCGGCGCGAACGGCATGACCGACTACGAGACCCGACAAGTGCTCGTGCGCACCGACATGGACCCCGCCGCGCAGGTGAAGACCCTCGCCCACGAGCTGGGTCACGTCCGCCTGCACGGGCCCACCCAGCAGGACGCCCGCCAGCATCGCGGCATCGGTGAGGTCGAGGCCGAGTCGGTGGCGCTGATGATCGCCGCCGCGCACGGCATGGACACCAGCCACTACACGATCCCCTACGTCGCCGGATGGGCGGCGAACGTGGACGGCAAGGACCCGGTACAGGTCATCCGCGACACCGGCGAGAAGGTCCGTCGCACCGCCACAGAGGTACTAGGCGAACTCGACACGATCCAGCTCGGCAACGGCAACCCGGTATCGCTACGCATCGACGCCCCCGAACATGCCGGACACGAACACTCGGAACCCGAACGGGCACCGGATCGAGCACGGCTGCCCGAACGCGAGCCGCGGAGGGTGCAGGCGGTGCCGGGGCGGGGGCTGTGATGGTCGCCCCCGGAGTGCTCGCCGCCGCCCTTGACCGGCTCGACGGTCTGCCGTTGCCGTTGGCTGCGCGCGAACTGGCGCAGGCTGGGGTGCCGGTCTTTCCCTGCGCGCCGGGCGAGAAGACCCCACTGGTCGCTTCCGGTTTCCAGCAGGCGACAAGTGATCTGCGGCGGGTGCAGAGCTGGTGGCGATGGCAGCCGCATGCGAACATCGGCGTCCCCACCGGCGCTGCGTCGGGGCTGGTCGTGATCGACGTCGACGTGCATGGAGTCAACGGATATGCGTCCTATGCTCGGGCGGCGCGCGCCGGTCTGATCCAGGCACCGTTGGCGACAGTCGCCACGCCCACGGGTGGCCAGCACGCCTACTTCCCAGCCGATCCGGCACGTGAGCAGCGGTCGTGGGCGGTCGGCTGGGCTGGTGTCGATTGCCGCGGTGATGGCGGTTACATCATCGCTCCGCCGTCGGCGCTTCGGCTGGATGGCTCGCGCGTCCCGTATCGGGTCGAGCAGGTCGCCTCCGGGCTGGTGGAGCCTGTGGACGCGGCGCGGCTGCGTCGCTTTCTCGCCCCGCCGCCGCCTCGCCGGACTGCGCCGGAGGGGCCACGGGAGGCCGGGCGGGAGGATGCCGACCGGCTGGCCGCGTGGCTGTCCCGTCAGGTCAAGGGTGATCGCAACTACAAGCTGTTCTGGGCCGCATGCCGCCTGGCCGAGGGCAACGTACCCGTCTCCGATGCCCTGAGTGCGCTGGTCCGGGCCGAGCAGTCCGACTTCGGGGAACGAGAGATCACCCGCACCGTCTACAGCGCGTATCGCAGCGTCGGCGCCGGAGACGCGCACCGCGAACGCCCCGCCGCTCCTACTCACCAGGCCGTCGGCGGGTTCGGCCGTCATGCTTCGCCACGGCCGGCGCCCGCGTCGAGAGGGCTGGCATGAGCAGGGTTCGGGGGCGGCGCTGGGCCGCCATCACCTCGGTTGCCGGGACGGTGTTCATCGCGGCCGGCGCGTTCTGGTTGTCCTTCACCGCATTGGCTGACCTCGCCCTCCGCTCCGGGATCGGGGCCGGGCAGGGGTGGGCATGGCCTCTGATCGTCGATGGCGTGATCGTGGTGTCCACCGTCGCCGTGGTCGCGCTCGCCGGCGAGAAGGCCGCCTGGTATCCGTGGACATTGCTGATCGGCGGCGCGGCAGTGTCGGTGACCGCGAACTGCCTGCACGCCGTCGTCGCCGCGGAGCCCGATGTACCCGGCTCACTGGCGGCTGCGGTGGCCGCGGTGCCGCCGGTGGTGCTGCTGGCGATCACCCACCTCACCGTTGTTCTGACCCGTGCCGCGGCCCGAGCCGCCGATGCGCCGGCGGCTGCGCCGATCCCGGCCGTGTCGTCACAGAGCGAGGCGGAACCGCCCGACCTGCCCGATGCCGAGCCCGGCGCGGCTGAGGCGGTTGAGGACGGATGGCGAGATCGTCGGGCGCTGGCGGCGGAGTTGCGTGCGCAGGAGTGGTCGAACAAGGCCATCGCGCGGCACCTGGGCGTGCATCCCTCGACGGTCGGCCGGTGGCTGCCCCGTCCGCAGCACGCCGGTACGGCTCGTGCTCACCACACCGATGAGGCCGACCCGTCCGGGTCTGAGCCCGCGATGGAAGGAACCGCACCATGAGCGACCGCGACCAGACGAACCTGGCTGAGCAGTACCACCGTGACCCCGAGCCCGAACCGGCTCAGCGGGTGCAGAAGACCCCGAACCCTGCCGAGGACGCCGAGGCTATGGGCACACCGGATGCGATCAAGGAGTCCGAAACCCGCAGGGCGGCGAAGGAGAAGCTGGCGCAGGTGCGGGGCCGGGGTGTGGACTGGGTGCGCCCGGCTGACCTGCTCTCGCAGAGCGGCGGGGCATTGTCTCGGCGCGGCATTGACCTCACCGCCGCGGGCAGTCGCAGGCTGCGCGCACCAATCGAGAAGGGCGCGCGGTGGGTCGGTGAGCGCGCCCGACACCTGCCGCCACTGTCAGCGTTCGGACGCCGCAGCGGCAGCGACCAGGGCCAGGTCCGGTCCGGGGTCGGTATGCGGTAGCCCGGTGTGGTGATGAGTCGTGGACGCCCGGTTGGTCGAGGCAGAACCCGCAGACGGCTGCGGGAGCACCTCGCCGCCAGGAGGTGCCCCGACCATGACCAACGACACCAGAACCACCGGCGCGAGCGACGATCGGCCGGCTGAGGACTATCGCAGCAGCGAGGGCCTGCGCACCCTGCTGAACCGGCTCCACTCGGCCGGCCGTGGCGCGTGGGAGCACGACGCCGTGGCAGCAGAGCTGATGACGTTCGCCGCGGAGAAGTACGCGGCGCTGGCGCATAAGCACCGGCTCGACCCGTGGGAGGCCGCGTCAGCGGCGTTCGATGTGATGCGCACCAAAGCCGCCCGCACCGCCGACGATCCGTGGGCGGTCGTCACCCATGCGGTACGGATCACCTGCGTCGCCGAAGAACGCGGCCAAGGCCTGATGTGCTCGACCCACCAGGCCCGGAGGCCGCGCTACTCGGTGTTCCATGACCCGGAGCGTTTGTCGGACCGCGAGAACCCGCTGGACGACTATCACCCGGCCTTCCACGTCACCGACACCCACGGGGAGGACGACGACCTGCCCGAGCCGGAACACGACGGGGCGGCAGCGACCGGCGCGGCCGTGGAGGACGCGATCGCGCTGCTGACGCTGCTGGGCTGGCCGGTTGGCACCGCACGGGCGGCGGTCGAGCACGTCTGCGTGGCGCTCACCCGTGTCGGGAACCGGCACACCGCCTACGAGACGTTGCGGCGCGACAAGCACGCCAGGGCGCTGCTCGATCTGCCCAGCCGGTCATGGGCTGTACTGCTTCGTGCCCTACTCGGCTCCCCGCTGCCCGAACTCGCGGCGACGGGCGCGGGACGTGGCGTGCTGCTGCGGTTGCTGATCGGCGAGACGCTGCCGGTGCTACTGCGTGACGACGACCTCGTGCTCACCCTGTCCCTGGCGGTGCCGGGGACCAGCACGCCGAGCGCCAAGAAGAAGTCGCGGGGTGCGGGATGAGCGCACCTGCCGGGTACATCGAGCTAGAGCGGGCGGTGGATTCCATCGTCATCGGACGCCGCCACCGCACCGACCTGGGCGACATCGACGCGCTGGCCGCGTCGATCGACCGCGACGGCCTGTTGCAGCCGCCGACGATCACACCGGACGGAGTGCTGGTGTGCGGGCTGCGCCGACTCGCGGCGATCAAGAAGCTCGGCTGGCGACGAGTCAGCGTGTGGGTGCGCTCGGGCATCTCGGACCGGCTCGGTCATCTGCTCGCCGAGCAGGACGACAACCAGCTCCACAAACCTCTCGGCCCGGTCGAGGCCGCCTCCCTGTACCGGGAAATCAAGGAACTCATGGCCGAGGACGCCGCCCGGAGGAAGGCCGCCACCCAGTTCCGAGACAGTCACGAGCCTGGAAAGCATGGTCCCGCCGATTCGGCGGGACCACCGGCACCCGGTCAGATCGGGGACGCCCGGGCGCAGGCGGCCCGCATGGTGACCGGCTCCTCCTCCTACACGAGGCTGGAGCAGATCGGGTTCCTGCAACGTCTGGCCGACGACCCGGCCGTCTCGGAGGCGCTGCGGACGCAGGCGCGGGATGGGCTGGCGCAGATCGAGGGCGGCGCGCCGGTCAATCCGATCTTCCAGCGTCTGCGCGACGCGCACGCCGAGGCAAGCACTGACCGGGACCGCAGGTTGCACGAGCTGGCCGATGAAGCCCTGGCGCGCGTCCACGCTGCTAAGGCGAGCAAGGCCAAGAAGCCGGCGTCGCCGCCTCGCGGCCGGATCACCGAGGACGATCAGCCGGCACGGTTCCCGGTGCGGGCGTTCGTCCTGACGTGGGGCGACATGGAAGCGTGGTGGACCCACTACGACGTGGACGAGCTGGCGGCCGAACTCACCGATGAGCAGGTCGAGGCGTTCTTCGCCACGGTCGAGGGAACCACCGAGTTCGCAGGCCGGCTCCGCGCTGCCCGCACCGAGGCGCAGTCCGGGCGGTCGCTGCTGCGCGCTCTCTGAGCGCCCCTTGCCGCCAGTCGCTCGCGGGCTCACCTCACGGCATGAAGACGAACCTCGCCTCCTGGTCCCGTGGCCGCCTGATCGCCGTGATCGCCGCCGGCCTCGTCATGCTGCTCCTGATCGGCGTCGGCGTGTACGGGCTCATCACCGGCCCGAAGCGCCCCGGCGACCCGAATCCTGACCCCGCTCCCACGGTCACCGTGCCGGGCGAGTCCGAGCCCGGCAGATCGGGGCCGCCGCGGGTGGTGCCCTCGAACGACCCGGACGAGTTCGCTCGCAACGTCGCTGAGGCGCTGTTCGCCTGGGACACCGGCTCCGGTCTGATGCCGTTGGACTACTCGGCCGCGATCTTGGAAGTCGGGGACCCCTCCGGTCACGAGCAGGCCGGGCTTGCCGCCGACGTCGCCGGCTACCTGCCCAACCGTGAGGCGTGGATCGAGCTGCGCAAGTACGCCACGACCCAGCACCTCACGATCGACAACTCCTTCGTGCCCGAGGCGTGGGGTCAGGCGGTCGAGCAGGCCCACCCCGGCCAGCTCCCCGCCGGTGCGACGGCCATCACGATCGAGGGCACCGGCCACCGCGAGGGCGTATGGAACGGCGAGCCGGTGACCTCGGAGCACGCGGTGTCCTTCACCGTGTTCCTGGCCTGCCCGCCACCGGCACCGCAGTTCCGCACCGGCTTGTGCCATGTGCTGCGGCTGTCGCAGCTCGACAACCCGCTTCGGTGAACTGGGGTTGTCGTGGTCAAGAAGCTCCTCATCATCGGGCTCGCCCTCGTGCTGTTCGGACCGGCCAGCATCCTGCTCGCCATCGGCGTGCTGATGAACCCCGCCGCCGCCAACTGCGTCGTGCCCGGCGGCAGCGTCCCGGTCGGGAACGTCCCAGACTCGCTGACCGTCACCACCGCGAACGGTGAGACGTTCACGCTGAACAAGACCCAGCTCACGCACGCGGCGACGATCACCACGGTCGGAGGCGGGATCGAAGGCGTCGGCCGGCCCGGAATCACGATCGCGCTGATGGCGGCGCTCACCGAGAGCACCCTGCGGATGCTGGCGAACACCGGCTCCTACCCCGAGAGCGGCGACTTCCCGAACGACGGCAATGGCAGCGACCATGACTCGCTCGGTCTGTTTCAGATGAGGCCGCAATCGGGCTGGGGCACCGTCGCGGAGCTGATGGACCCGCAGTACCAGGCGCAAGCGTTCTTCGGTGGACCGAACGGCCCGAACTACCCCTCGCCGCGTGGACTGCTGGACATTCCTGGCTGGCAGCAGATGGACCCCGGCGAGGCAGCCCAAGCGGTCGAGGTCAGCGCCTACCCGGACCGCTACCGCAACTACGAGCCGGTCGCAGAAGCCATCCTCGATGCCCTCACCGGCGCATCCGGCGGCGTGGGACAGGCAGGCCCGGCCAGCGCCGTGGCCGCCGCGGGGCCAGTGGCCGCAGCCGCGCGCGTCGTGTTCCCCCTGCCCGAGGGAACGTGGATGCTCACGTCCTCGTTCGGGCCGCGCATCCACCCGATCACCGGAGAGCCCTCGTTCCACACCGGCACCGACTTCGCCGCCCCCGATGGCACCCCGATCCTCGCCGCCGCCGATGGTGTAGTCACGGTCGCCGAGTTCAGCGGCGGCTACGGCGGCCTGATCGTCATTGAGCATCACATCAACGGCCAGGTGATGGCGACCGCCTACGCCCACATGTGGCAGCACGGCATCCACGTCGCGACCGGTGACCGCGTGGTCGCCGGGCAGCACATCGGCGATGTCGGCAGCTCCGGCAACTCGACGGGTCCACATCTGCATTTCGAGGTCCGGCCCGGCGGCACCAACGCCGAGGCCGTCGATGCCGCGGCGTGGCTCAACGCCCACGATGCGGCGGACCTGCCCGAAGCCACGGTCGGCAGCCCGAGCGGGTGTGACACCTCCGGCGGCACGGCAGGCGAGCCCGCGCCGCTGGACGGCGACCCCGACCAGATGGTCGATGACCCCACCAGCGACGGGCAGATCACCGCGCGGATGGCGCACCTTATGACCCAAGCCCGTGCCGCGTTCCCCGACAGCTCCTGGGCCTGCTACTCGCCCCGGCCCGGCACAACGTCAGAGCACCCGCTGGGCCGGGCGTGTGACATCACATTCGGGAACCGGATCGGGACACACCCGACGCCCGCGCAGCTCGAGGACGGGTGGCGGGTGACGAACTGGATGAAGGACCACGCCGAGGCCCTGGGCGTGGAGTACCTGATCTGGCAGGGCCAAATCTGGTCCCTGGCCCGCGACGCCGAAGGCTGGCGCCCCTACAACGGCGGCGGGATGCACGACCCCGACGACGTGACCGGCGGCCACTACGACCACCTGCACGTCACCGTCAGGGCCGGTGCGTGATGGGAGTGTTCCCCGACTTCGACGGACTCGGAGGCATCGGTGATCTGAAACAGGTCATCGGCGCCCTGCTGATGTTCGTGCTCATCGTCGCGGTGCTCATGGTCATCGTGTCGGTGATCTGCTGGGCGCTGGGCGCCTCGCACGGCAATCACTCCCTCGCCTCCAAAGGCCGGGTCGGGGTGCTCGTCGGCGTCGGCGCCGCCGCGCTCGCCGGTGCTGGGGTGGCGTGGGTGAACTGGCTCATCGCCCTAGGCCAACAGCTCTGATCCTCAGTCGACAGGCCCGCTCTCCGCGTTGGGAGCGGGCCTTTCGTCTGCCTGCTCGCGCCAGTCGCTCCCTGGTTCACCTCGCCGCCACAAACCATCTGTTTCTGCGAGGGAGTAACCGCCGTGATCGACATCGACCCCAACAGCTCGGGACTGCCCGGCATCGACCAGCTCCGCACCATCGTCGGCGCCGTGATGACGGTCGGCCTCATCCTCTCGGTGCTGGCCCTGATCGTCTCCGCGATCGTCTGGGCCTACGGCGCCAACAGCTCGAATCCGCACCTGTCCGGCAGAGGCAAGCTGGGCGTCCTCATCTCCTGCGGCGCCGCGGTGGTCTGCGGGGCCAGCGTGACGCTCGTGAACTTCTTCTGGAACATGGGCCAGGCCGTCTGAGGCCGGCCGTCACAGCAGGAGATTCGTGATGAGTGTCTGCGATGTGCCGATCATCTCGACCGTCTGCGACGTGGCGGGCGAGGCCGCCGCGACCGTCATGGCGGCCCCGTTCGACTGGCTCGCCCAGGCGATGGGCGGCGCGGCTGGCTGGCTGATCGAGGCGATGTGGGCCGTGTTCGACACGACCACGCTGGTCGATGTCCAGACGGACGGATTCACCAACGTCTACAACCTGATCTTTGGCATCGGGGTCTTCCTTGTCCTGATCTTCTTCTGCCTCCAACTCATCACCGGCCTGATACACCGAGACCCGACCGCCCTGTCTCGCGCCGCCCTTGGAGCGGCCAAGTCCGTGCTCGGTGCCTTCGTCGTCGTCACGTTGACCGCGCTTGCCCTGGAAATCGTGGACCAGCTCTGCATCGGCATCATCCAGGCATCCGGCGAAACCACCGGGACGATGGGCGACAAGATCATCCTGCTCGCCGCCGGGCTCAGCGGCATCAACATCGCCGCACCCGGCGTCGGCGCGATCGTCACGATCTTCCTCGCCGGGCTGATGATCGCCGCCGTCGCGATCGTCTGGTTCTCCCTGCTGATCCGCAAGGCCCTCCTGCTGGTCGGCGTGGTCCTGGCTCCCATCGCGTTCGCCGGCGCGTCCTGGGACGCCACCAAGGGATGGATCGGGAAATGGGCCGCGTTCGTGATCGCCCTGATCGTCTCCAAGCTCGTCCTCGTCGTCATCTTCTTGCTGGCGATCACGCAGATCGCCACCCCGATCGAGCTGGACATCGCCGCGGTCACCGAGCCGATCACCGGCATCGTCCTGCTCGGGATCGCGGCCTTCGCGCCCTACATGGTGTACCGCTTCGTGTCGTTCCTCGGGTTCGACCTCTACCAGCAGATGGGCACCGAGCAGGAAGCAAAGAACGCCCTGAACCGGCCGATTCCGGTCCCGTCCAAGCCCATGGGCGGCGGCGAGCCCAAGAAGGTCCTCGATGACCCCAAGGGCGGCAGCGGGTCAGGTGGGACACCGCCGCCCAAGACGCCGACGCCACCCGCCGGAGGTGGGGGCGGTGGCGCAGCCGGCGCGGGTGCCGGTGCCGGAGGTGGAGCAAGCGCGGGAGCCGGAGCGGGCGCTGCAGCCGCGGGACCGGCTGCCGCAGTCGTCGTCGGAGCGCAGATCGTCAAGGGGGCAGCCGAAGCCGGACCGAAGGCGGGCCAGGCAGTGGCAGGCCAGGCCGAGACCGCGGCGGGCGCGGCCAACGAACCCGGCGCCGCGCCGTCGAAGACGCCACCTCCCTCGGCACCGCAGCCACGCACGCCCTCAGTCAATCCCACGGCGTCGCCGTGGAAGAAGGAGTGACCGGCCATGCCCGCAACGACGGAACGGACGACGCCGGGGAGCGAGCTGACGCCGATGAAGTTCAGCCGGCTCACTCGCCGGGGCGTGCTGCTCGGGCTCTCGGTCGCGCAGCTCATCACGCTCGCTATCGGCGGGCTGACGCTGCTGGCCGCGTTCTACGGCGGTGCCGGGATGCTGCTGGCCTACACCGCCCCGGTGTGGCTGCTCGCCGTCGTGCTGACGTGGGTGCCCATCGCCGGGCGACCGATGGTCGAATGGCTCCCAGTCGCGCTCTGGTGGCTGTGGCGCTCCACCGGCGGGCAACTGCTCTACCGGCGGCGGATCGTCAAGCCCCGCCCGGCGGGGAATCTCGCGCTGCCCGGCGACATGGCCCGGCTCCGTGAGCACTTGGACCCGGAGACCGGGGCGTGCATGATCCACGACCCCCGCCAGGCCACGCTCACGGTGGTCTGCGAGGTCACGCATCCCGCGTTCGTGCTGCTGGACCCCGGCGAGCAGGAGCGGCGGGTCACCTCCTGGGGGCGCGTGCTCGCGACCGTGTGCCGGTCCGGGAGGATCGCGACCCTGCAAGTGCTCGAACGCACCTTGCCGGACTCGGGCTCGGGTCTGGCTGAGTGGTGGGCTGAGCACGGCACCGCAGACGACTCCTGGGCCGCGACGACCTACGCCGAGCTGATCGAGCGGGCCGGCCCCGCTGGGGAACGCCACGCCACGACGATCAGTCTGTCGCTGGACATGAAGACCGCGGCCCGGCAGATCAGGGCCGCGGGCGGTGGCATCCGTGGCGCGGCGGCGGTGCTCCGGCAGGAGATGGCGACCCTGACCGCGGCGTTGCGGTCGGCGGACCTGACCCCGGTCGGGTGGCTCGGCCCCGGCCGGGTCGCTGTTATCCTGCGCTCCGCGTATGACCCGGCCGTCGCTGCGACGCTGGAACGGCACGGCCGGCTCGGGCAGGAACTCGCCGCCGCCGGCCCGGTCGCGGTCACCGAGACGTGGGGCAACCTGCGCACCGACTCCGCCTGGCACACCGTCCTGTGGGTATCGGAGTGGCCGCGGTCGATGGTCTATCCCGGCTTCCTCGCCCCGGTGCTGCTCTCGACCGGCATCCAACGGTCCGTGTCGCTGCTCTATACGCCCATGCGCTCTGACCAAGCGGCGCGTGACATCCGCAAGAAGAAGGTCGAACACATCTCGGACGCGGCGCAGCGCGCCAGGATGGGGCAGATCGAGGACGCCAGTCAGACGGCGGAGTACCAAGACGTGCTCCAACAGGAGGCCGACCTGACCGCCGGGCATGGCGTGCTCCGCGTCTCTGGCCTCGTCAGCGTCTCCGCTCCCACGCTCGACGAGCTGGAAGCCGCGACCGCCGCGATCGAGCAGTCCGCGATCCAAGCCTCCTGCGAGACACGACGGCTCGTCGGTCAGCAGGCCGCCGGGTTCACGGCAGCGGCCCTGCCGCTGTGCCGAATCGTGTGAGCTGATCGAGTCCGCGCGGACCAAAGTGACGCTCCGGCCTAGAGCTCATCGACAGTCGGTGCCCCACCGTAGGCTTGATCCAACGGTCTGAGGAAGGCTCGACCGCACACACGGGAGAGTCCAGCATGGCCAAGTCAGTCTTCTACAGCTTCCACTACGACCGCGATGCCTGGCGCGTCCAGCAGGTGATCCAGATGGGCGCCCTAGAGGGGCAGACCATCCTCAACGCGCAGAAGTGGGAGGAAGTCAAGCGGCAGGGCGACGCGGCGATCAAGAAGTGGATCGCCGACCAGATGGCGTACAAGTCGGCAGTCGTGGTCCTGATCGGTGCTCAAACCGCTAGTCGTCCCTGGGTTCGCCACGAAATCGCCTACGCATGGGACAACCACAAGCCGCTTGTCGGCATCCGCATCCACGGATTGGCCGACCGCAACGGCTACACCGACTCCTTTGGAGAGAACCCGTTCAGTAGGGTCTCGCTGAAGGGCGGCGGCACGGTCGGAGACTATGTGCCGGTATACAACCCCAGTGGATCGAACAGTCAGGCTGTCTATGCGGACATCAAGGCGAACATCACGACATGGGTCGACAATGCCTACAAGCGATCCTGATTGCCCCTTCTGCGAGATTGTCGATCGGGACGATCCCGATGCTCGCGAGGTCTACCGCGATCAGAATGTGGTGGCTTTCTTCCCCACCAATCCCGCGACACTCGGGCACACCCTTGTGATTCCCCGTAAGCACATCGCCGACATCTGGTCCCTCGACCGGGCGACTGCTGAGCAGCTAGCAGGAGCGACGACGCAACTCGCGGCCGCTGTCAGGCGAGCCATCAACCCGCAAGGGCTGAACATCATCCAATCGAGCGGCAAGGCCGCGAGTCAGACCGTGTTTCATCTGCACGTCCACCTAGTTCCCCGTTGGGAGGGCGACCCAATCGGTCATATCTGGCCACCAGAGACCGACTACACGGAGGAACAGAAGGACGACGCCTGGGAAGCTCTTCGCGCCGAATGCAGAGCGGTGAGTGCGACGTGACCGACGCCGGCCGCCCCTCAGACGAAGACCGGCGCAAGCACTTGGACTTCGTCCAAGCTGTCGTTACGCGCATGTCAGCAGCTTCATCCGGCGCGAAGGGATGGTTGCTCCCGGTGGTGACTGCGACCTATGGATTCGCTCTCACCCAGCACTCACGGGCCGTCACCCTGCTCGGGCTCGCCGCCGTCGCGCTGTTCATGTTCCTCGATGCCAACTACCTGCGCCAGGAGCGCGCTTATCGACGCCTCTACGACACAGTGGCGAAGGGAACTCGTAAGGTTCCTCTGTTCTCCCTAGACCCGTCGGAAGCCGATGATCCAATCCCCGAAGCCGCGAGCTGGCGCCAGCGACTGCGGACATTGATCGGTCGATGGTTTCCCGCGTGGAGTGTGTGGTCCTCATGGTCGATCTTGCCCTTCTACGGGTCACTCCTGCTGATCGGCATTGGCATCTATATCCGCGCCGTGATCGTCTCGCCATAGTCGCGTACCTTCCACCACGACCCCACACATCGTGGACGCTCGATCGCACCTTCCTCACACACCAATGAGGGAGGCCCGCGATGCCCACGTTCACCGATCCCGCCCGCGATGCCAGCGAATCCCATGAAGCGTTGCGCGGACTCGCCCACGCCAGCCGCACCTTCGAGGACCCGTCCGACACCTACGCCGTGATCGGCGAGCTGCTGGGCGGGATGCGCGCGATGCGGCAGGTGCTGGACCAGCTCGCGAACGCCCATCTGTTCCGGCAGCATCACGTCACCGACGAGTCCCGCGAGTACAGCGGCGGCGCGGCCGAGGCGTTGGCAGCAGCCGACGAGCTGCACCAGGCCGCAACGCTCATCGACCAGGCCGACGACCGCCTCAACGCCGCGATGACCCACTCGGGCCGGATCGTGTGGAACCCGCAGGACCGGACGGTGGAGCGATGGGTCGGCATCGTGTTCCTCCAAGGAGAGGAAGCCCACCAGACGCTCGACCTCATCGACCGAGGCGGCGCGGAGGCAGGTATCGAGCATCTGTCGATGTGGGATTACGGCACCGAGACCACCGACGCGGCGATGACCAACGGCGATGTCCACGACAGCGCCCCGGCCTACGCCGGGGATCGACGGGCCGAGACCGGCGACTATGCGATGACCTACAACCCGCAGGCCGGGCACGTCGGCCTCTACCGCAGGCACCTGATCCGCGCCGAAGACGCCATCGACCCGCCCACCGAAGCACACATCCCGGCGCGACACTCGACCCCGACACGCGAGACGACCGGGCGGCGTAGCGCCGTCAGCGAAGGCGGCTGGTTCGAGCATCCCGGCGTCGCCGCGGTCAAGCAGGCTCGCGACCTGTCGATGTAGCGCCGGATACGAGCAGGGCGCACCTGCTCGGCATGGACAGCACAGAGCCCACCACTCGCACGACCGCTCAGGCAGGGACGCTCAGCCTGACGGTCTGGCCCGATACTCCGCTGGGCGAGCACCAGCGGTACGCCCACCGCATCGAGGACACCGCCACCGGGCAGATGCTCGAAGGCCGGGACCTGTTCACCGGGGCCGGTGCCTCGGTAGCCCCCGAGCGCGCGATGCGTGACCTCGCCGCGTTCCTGAATGCCGCCGGCGATGCCCGCCAGTACGCCATCGACGACCCCGGCAGTACGCCCGAGCACCAGGGGCTGTTCCCCGGCTGGACGGCTGAGACCGCTCGGCAGAACGCCGACGCGCTGACCCTGCTGGCCGAGGAAGAACAGCTCTCCGACCCGCTGAAGCAACAGTCACGGCCGGCGCCTGACCTGTCGTGGTTCGAGCGTCCTCCCGGCGGCTGGGTCGCCAGGAAACGGCGGCGGTCGCTGTGAGCCGCGACGAGAAGCTGCACACCGCGGTCCTCGTCGCTCCCGCGTCGGAGCGACGGCGGTTGCGAAAGCAGCGCCGCCAGGCGGCCACGCGGCTGGTCGCCGAGCAGCGGCAGGCCGAGAAGGAGACAGCCAGAGCCAAGGCGGAAGCCGAGCGCGCCGAGCGCCGCGCCACCATCTACCTGCCGCCAGCCGGTGAGCCTGGCCCGGCGATGCTCCGCTCGCCCGGCAGATTCCGGCTGGCCCGGCATCAGGACACCAGCGCCGTGCTCGCCGGCCAATACCCGTTTCTCGCCGAGGCCGGACTGGGATCGGCCGGCATGTTCATCGGCCAGGACCTCTACTCCGGCTCGTCGTTCGTCTACGACCCGTGGGTGCTCTACCAGCGGGGCCTCATCACCGCCCCGAACCTGATCCTGGCCGGCATCGTCGGCTCCGGGAAGTCATCGCTCGCCAAGAGCCTCTACACACGAAGCCTGCCCTTCGGGTACAGGGTCTACGTCCCCGGCGACCCCAAAGGCGAGCACACCGGCGTCGCCGAAGCCGTAGGCGGGAAGGCCATCATCCTCGGGCACGGGATGGGCAACCGCCTCAACCCCTTGGACGAGGGATACCGGCCCGGCGGTCTCTCGGATCAGGAATGGGCCACCACCCTCGCCGCTCGTCGCCGTGACCTGCTCGGCGCGCTCACCGAGACCGTGCTGAATCGGCCGCTCGCGCCCCTCGAACACACCGCGATCGACACCGCCCTTGCCGGAGCAGTGCGCGATGCCGAGGTGCCGATCCTGCCAATGGTGGTCGAGCGGCTGCTGCGCCCTCATCCCGCCGATGACTCGGACAGCCGGCTCGCCGAAGACGGCCGGCTCGTCGGCCACGCCCTGCGCCGTCTGGTTCTCGGTGACCTCAGTGGCTTGTTCGACGGACCCTCGACGGTGAAGTTCGATCCGTCGCTGCCGATGGTCAGCCTCGACCTGTCCCGCGTCACGGAGAACAGCACCCTCATTTCGGTGCTGATGACCTGCTCATCGGCATGGATGGAAGCCGCGCTGCTCGACCCGAACGGCGGCCGCAGATGGGTGATCTACGACGAAGCATGGAGATTGATGAGCCATCCGGCGCTCTTGCGGAGGATGGACGCCCACTGGCGACTCGCGAGGCACTACGGGCTCGCAAACCTGCTCGTGTTCCACAAGTTGACCGACTTGGAGAACGTCGGCGATATGGGCTCGGCGAACCGGGCGCTGGCGAACAGTCTGCTGGCGAACGCCGAGACCAGGATCGTGTACCGGCAGGAGACCGACCAGCTCGGCCCCACCGCGGCGGCTCTCGGACTCACCGGCACCGAACAGCGCCTCTTGCCAGGGCTCGGCACCGGGCAGGGCCTCTGGCGCATCAAGGACCGGAGCTTCGTCGTGCAGCACCAGCTCCACCCCGCGGAACTTGCCGCGTTTGACACGACAGCCCGTATGACAGGTTCCCCGCACGTTCACGAATCCTGAATGGGCGGTGGCAGTCGCGTTCTGGCTCACCTCGCGGCATGAGGAAGTCTGAGCCCGAGTCCGTCCCGGTATCCATTCCCTTTGTCGTGCTCGATGTGCACGCGGACGGCACGGTGGCCGTCACCGTTGATGGGAAGCCGCTGGAACCGGACCCGTTCGCTCCACGGTGGCGGCGATCCTCGTTCGGTCAGATCATCGACCGCGCCACGAACGACCGAACAACCGCGGCGCGGGTGGAGGTTCGCGAGAGCGACGGCACGAGCTTCACCGACATCATCGCGCCCCGCCGTCGCCGGGCGCCCCAGCCGAAGCCCGAGGCCGAGAAGCCGGCACCGCTTCCGGTGTTCTTCACTGTCGAGGGCGATGGGTTCGTGCCGGGTGAGGACGTGGCGGTCGCCGTCATCACCGGGCACACCGATGCCGCCGGGACCGGCGCGGCCCGTGCCCTCATCGACCCCGCCCGCCTCGCCCCTGACGCCGCGGGCGGGGTCGTGGAAGTGCTGCTGTTCGGTCGCATCTCCGGCACCACGATCATCCGGCGGCTGCCATGAACGGCCAGGGCCGGCAGACAGGCTCGTTCGGGGACGAGCTGACCAACGCGGCCATGATCGGCCTGGTCGTCCTGTTCGGCATCGCCCTCGTGCTCCGGGGCGCGGGCTCGGTCGCGGCGTGGGTCACGGGCACCGACCAGCCCGCGGGCGGTCCGGCCTCCGGCGTCGGGGTGCTGTTCCATCCGGGCGATCCCGCCTCGGCGCTCGACGCGCCGGGGCTGAACGCGGTCGCCTACTGGATTGTCGCGAGCCTGCTGCTGGCCGCGCTCGTCACCGGCGGCGTGTGGGCATGGTCGCGGATGCGCCGCCACACACACAAGGTCGAGCAGGACCCGCGCCGGATGGCCGGCGTCGCCACCCGGCACGAAGTGGTGAGCGCGGCGTCGGCGAAGGCGCTGCTACGCCGCGCCGGGAACCTTCGCCCGGGTCTGGCTGATCCGAAGCCCACCGATGTGGGCTACCGGCTCGGCACCTCGAAAGGGGTGGACGTGTGGGCGTCGGTCGAGGACTCGATCATGGTTATCGGCCCGCCGCGCTCCGGCAAGTCGCTACAAATCCTGGTCGGCGCGATCCTCGACGCACCCGGCGCGGTCGTCGCGACCTCGACCCGGCCGGACAACCTCACCGCCACGCTGCGCGCACGACGCCGGGGCGGTCCGGTCGCGATCTTCGACCCCCAGCATCTCGCCGAGGGACTGCCCGCTGGGATGCGGTGGTCACCGATCCGGGGCTGCGATTCCCCGCAGACCGCGATGATCCGCGCCACTGGGCTCGCAGCCGGCACCGGCCTCTCCTCCGGCGGCGTTGACGGCGGCGGGTTCTGGGAAGGCAAGACGAGAGTGGCACTCCAAGCTCTGCTGCACGCCGCCGCTCTCGACAACCGGCCGCCGTCCGAGCTGTTCCGGTGGACTCTGGACCCGACCGCGGCCGCTGACGCGGTGGCGATCCTGACCAGCTCGCCGCGGGCCGCGACCGGATGGGCCGAGTCCCTGGAAGCGATGATCGACTCCGACCCCAGGACACGCGATTCCATTTGGCAAGGTGTCTCGCTTGCGCTCGGGGCGCTGGCCGACCCGCGGGTGCTCGACGCGGTATCACCCGGCCCCGGCGAGAGCTTCGATCCCGAGACGTTCATCCAGCAGCGCGGCACCCTGTTCCTGCTCGCCACCGGCTCCGGGGCCGGAGCCAGCGCCGCGCTGGTCGCCGCGCTCGTAGAGGACCTGATCGAAACCGCTCGCCAGCTTGCCGCCCGCTCGCCGGGGGCCAGGCTCGACCCGCCAATGCTCTTGGCCTTGGACGAGATAGCCAACCTCAGCCCTCTGCCGTCCCTGCCGACGCTCATGGCCGAAGGCGGCGGCACCGGCATCACGACGATGCCGGTCCTGCAATCCCTCGCCCAAGCACGCGACAAGTGGAACGAGAACCAAGCGAACGCGATCTGGGATGCCTCGATCGTCAAAGTCGTCCTTGGCGGTGCCTCCGGCTCTCGCGATCTGCAAGACCTCAGCTCCCTGATCGGGGAACGTGACGAATACACCGACTCCGTGACCCTCGGCGATCACGGCACCCGTTCCAATCAACGCTCGATCAGGCGGGTGCCGATCTTCCCGCCTGATCGCATCCGCCGGCTCCCGTTCGGGACCGGGATCGTGCTGCTGCGCTCCGCACCGCCGATCGTCACCGACCTGCATCCGTGGCCGAAGCGTCCCGACGCCGCACAGCTCACCGCTGACCGCGCCGAGATCGAGGCGCTGCTGCGCCGCCCCGATGCCTGAGCAATCGCCAGACGCCTCGGGGTTCACCTCGCTTCCACAGCCCGCCGCGCACCCGTGGGCTTGGGAACAGACAGGAGCACAGCATGTCCGACGCACCCGACGACGCAACCGTGAGCGACAGCCTCGACCCGGACCTGGACGACATGGACGAGGGCTACGACGACCCGCTGATCGCCGAGCCCCCGCACCCGATCAACTGGAACCTGCTCAACGCCGACGACGCCGAGGTCGAGTGGTTGGAACTCAACCGCTGGGTGGATTGGCTCAGGCACACTTACGGCCTCCCCGCCACGGTCATCCCGCCCGCCTGGTACAGACACCCGGAGCTGCTGTGGGAGCTGAGCGCGCTGCATCTGCACTGGCTCTGCGCTTACGACCCCGAGCAGAACGGCTCCGCACCGCTCGGCTGGCACCGGGACTTCGCGGACGCCCGCATGAGACTCCGCGAGTGGGTCGCAACCTGCGGCACCAAGCTCGACCACGACCGTCCCACGAGACAGACCGTCTGGCCCGGCGAGGAACCCGCTGACCCGATCGAGGACGTGCCGATCATCGACCGCGACGCCGAGTTCGTGGAGTTCGTCATGGCCGACGTGGCCGCCCGCCGCGAAGCCGAGGAAGCGTTCTACAACAACCTTGACCTGGACGCCGGAGAAGTATCGTGAACGAGAGACCCGAGACACCGGTGGTCTCGCCGCTGATGCACAGCCGTGAGGTCGCGGCGTACTTGAAGGTGTCGGAGTCCACGCTGTCGCGGTGGCGGTCGGGCGGCTCCGGCCCACCATTCCTGAGACTCGGCGGGATCGCCCGGTACCGGCTCGCTGCCGTGGACCGCTGGCTGGCCAAGTTGGAACACGATCATGCCTCGGAGAGCTGAGTCGCAACCGACCGCCGAGCCCAAGCCGGTGCCGCCGATCGGTGTGAAGGTCTCCACAGACATGGAGCGCCGTTCCTACGGCATCCGCGCCCGGGCCCGCTGGACCGACCCGACCACCAAGCGCCGTGTCACCAGGTCGGAGATCGTGCGGGACGAAGCGGCGGCACACGAGTTCTTCGACCAGCTTCGCAACTCCTCGACCAAGGGCATGGACGTGTCCATGACGCTGTTGGAGTTCGTGACTTCGATCGGTGACCGGTGGGCTCGGGGCCTGGACCCGACCTCTACCGGTGAGACCTACGGATACGGGCTGAAGCTGCGGGTGCTGCCGGCGCTCGGGCACCTGCCGGTAACGCAGCTCACCGCGGGGATCATCGACCGCACCATTGATGAGTGGGAGCAGCGCCACGGCGCGTCCACCATCAAGAACACCATCGCCCCGCTCGTGAGGGTGCTCGATGAGGCCGTGCGGGACGGGCTGATCCAGATCAACCCCGCGAAGAACCGCGCCAAGCGGAGCTTGAGCCGCAACGCCTTCCGCGGCCAGTCGTCCGAGCAGTCGTCGCCGCGGGCGCACGCGCTCCCGGACATGAAGACCCTCAACCGCCTCGCCAGAGCCTGCGGGAAGGTGCATCAGTCCTACAGCGACTTTGTGATGCTCGCCGCGCTGCTCGCCGCACGGTCTTCGGAGGTGTCCGGGTTGCAGGTAGGGGACGTGGAATTCGGCAAGAGCCTCGTCGTGATCCGCAGGCAGGTGTTCCCCGGCAAAGGCGGCCTGGTCACCAAGCCGACCAAGAGCCGCAAAGAACGCCGCGTGCCGATCCTCGAACCCCTGCGACCCGTGCTGGAACGACTCACCGAGGGCAAGCAGCCCGAGGACTCGTTGCTGGTCGGACCGAAGGGCGGCTACCTCACCACCGCGACCGTCCGCGACGCCACCAATTGGGACAGCATCGTGGCGAAGCTCGGACTACCGGACCTCACCCGGCACGGCTTGCGCCACACCGGAGCGACCTGGATGGCCGACGCAGGCATCCCGCTGCATGTTCTGCAAGACATCCTCGGGCACGCCTCAATGGAGACCACCCGCGGCTACCTCCACCCCGACGACCGGCATCTCGCATCGGCGGCTGAACAAGCCAACGCCTTCCTCTCGGCCGCCGGCCAGCGAAAGCATGCCCGGCACAGTGGCCCTTCGACCAGGCGCCTGTGATGCACGCCGACCTCAGCGGGAATCGCCGCGCATACATTCTGGTCCCCTTTTGGTCCCCTTATCCACAGGACGGGGGGTTCGAGGCGGTCCGGCCGCCCGCAGGAGACTGGCCAGCACCACCCCAGGGGGACCAGAGGGGGACCACGGAAAACGACCCCCGGACATGATGAAGCCCAGGCGAGAAACGTGCTCTCACCTGGGCTTTTACGTCGGGCTGACAGGATTTGAACCTGCGACCCCCTGACCCCCAGTCAGGTGCGCTACCAAGCTGCGCCACAGCCCGTGGCATGGATTTTCAGTTGTTCGGGCCGACCGGAGCGGGATAAACCCCTTAACCCCCAGTCAAGCGCGCTACCAAGCTGCGCCATAGCCCGGTCGTTCTCGCGAACGAACCTCGTCAACTATATGTCCATCCCGGGTGGGCACAAAATCGTGCGGGTGTGACGTGCGCAACGCCCGCCCCGCACCTCCAGGTGCTGGTGGGAATGCGGATGTGCCACGATGGACCCTCGAGAGCCGGGTCGTCCCGGCCGTACCCCGGATCGCACCGAGAGGAACCGTATGGGACGTCACGACGCACCCGGGACGCGCCGCGCGCCCCGTGCGGAACACCGTGTGCCCGCCGCGGGTGCGGTGTCCCGGACGGTCGCCCGGACCGCCTCGCGTACCGCGTCCTTCGCCGCGGAACGGGCCCGCCGGTACGCGGAGCGCCGCGTCATCTCCCGCGAGTACGACCGCAAACCGCGGGAGTCCTTCTCGGAGTCCCTCCTCGCGGACCTCTGGAGTCGCACCCCGGAACCCGACTACGAACTCGTCAAGGCCAGGAACCTCCCGCGCTCCCCGCTGTCACGCATTGCGTTCGCCCTCATGGCCGTCGTCCTCGGCTTCGCCTTCACCGCCGCGGTCCTCCAGCTCACTCGCGTCGTCGAGGGACCGAGCGCGGAGGACGCCCTCGTCTCGCGGATCGAGGACGGTCGGGTCGAGAACGAGGAACTCTCCGCCGCGAACGACGTCCGCCGGACCGCGATCGACGACGCCCGCGCGAACGTTCTCACCGACGAGAGCTCCCGCTCACTCGACGCACTCACTGCGGCGGCCTCCATCGGAGCCGTGTCCGGTCCCGGTGTCCGGATCGTGCTCGAGGACCAGCGGGCCGCCGACCCGGGTGCCCAGGACACGAACAAGGTGCAGGACATCGATCTCCAGACCGTCACGAACGGTCTGTTCGCCTCCGGCGCCGAGGCCGTGGCCGTCAACGGGCACCGCCTCACTGCGACGTCGTCCATCCGGTCCGCCGGGGGTGCGATCCTCGTGAACTACGACCCGATCGGACCGCCGTTCACCGTCGAGGCCCTCGGGCCGGACGACCTCGCGGACACGTTCGGGGCGTCCCCGGCAGCTTCGTACCTCGGGCTGCTGTCCAGCGAGTACGGCATCACCTCGACGATGTCGCCCGCGGATGTCGAGCTCCCCGCCGCCGAGACCTCCGCCGTGCGGTACGCCCGAACACCCGACGCAGGGACCTCCGCCGCTGAATCCACCCCTGTCCCCACCCCCGACCCCGACTCAGGAGAGGATGGCCGCCAGTGATCGCCATCATCGGACTCGCCCTCGGCATCGCCGCCGGCATCCTGCTCGATCCCACGGTGCCGGCCGTGATCGCGCCGTATCTGCCCATCGCGGTCGTCGCCGCACTCGACGCACTGTTCGGCGGTCTGCGCGCGGTGCTCTCGGGCACCTTCGACGACCGGGTCTTCGTCATCTCGTTCTTCTCGAACGCGCTCGTCGCCGCGCTCATCGTCTTCCTCGGCGACAAGCTCGGCGTCGGTTCGCAGCTGTCGACCGGTGTCGTCGTCGTCCTCGGCATCCGGATCTTCACGAATGCCGCCGCCATCCGCCGACAGCTCTTCCGCGCATGACCGGCGGGCCCGAGAACCGGCCCGTGGGGCCGGACCCGCAGATCCCCGAGGCGCCTCGGCCGAAGCAGACCGAGCCG
>NZ_BAAANO010000013.1:105159-107508 GCF_039529845.1 Brevibacterium samyangense
GGACCACCGCGGCGCCTCGGCGGCGTCGCGACCGCAGTGCGCCGGGGCCGACCCCGGCTCCCGAGGACGCCGGGACCGCCGCGGACGCATGGCACCGACTGCGGCGGCTCCTCACGATCGCGCATCCCCGATCGCAGATCCTCGCGGGACTGCTGTGCGCCCTTCTCGGCTTCGCGCTCGTCGCCCAGATCCGGCACACCGAGGTGTCCGGGCTCGAACAGCTCTCGGAGCAGGAGCTCCTGCGGGTGCTCGACGACGTCGACTCGCGGAACGAACGCCTGCAGGAGGAGTCCGAGCAGCTCGCCCAGGACGAACGCGACCTCGAGTCGGGGACGAATCAGCGCGAGGCCGCCCTCGCGCAGGCGCGGGAACGGGAGACGACGCTCTCCATCCTCGCCGGCACCGTCCCGGTGACCGGGCCCGGCATCACGATCGAGATCACGGGCGATGCGGCGGACAGTCCGCTGACCGCCGCGACCGCGGTGACCCTCGTGCAGGAACTGCGGGACGCCGGTGCGGAGTCGATCCAGTTCGACGAGCAGCGCATCGTCGTCCACTCGGCGTTCACGGAGGCTGCGGACGGCACGCTGCTCGTCGACGGGGCGCCGCTCGAGCTCCCGGTGACGGTGACGGCGATCGGTGAACCCCAGACGATGGACGTCGCGATGAACATCCCGGGCGGGGTCGCCGACACGATCCGCAATCGCGGGGGTGACTTCACGGTGGAGACCCACGACTCCGTCGACATCGAAGCCGTCGTCGCACCACCCGAGGGTGTCACCGGGGCCGCGACGGAGACGGACGGGGAGTGAATCGCGGGAGGTGGCGCCGGGCGGTCCGGCGGCGCACGACATCCCGGCAGCGCACCGTGATGACGGGGTTTCCGTTGTTTATGGAGAAACAGTGACGATTCCGTTGCCCGAACGTTATCCGGTCGGAACGAGCGGTTATGCTAGGGCTCACGTAATCGACCAAGCAGGAGAAGGCATGGCAGGCACTTTCGTCCCGGCCGAGCTGCGCTACTCGCGCGACCACGAATGGGTGGAAGCCGGCGCGGACGGTGTGTGGCGTGTGGGAATCACCGACTTCGCCCAGGATCAACTCGGCGACGTCGTCTACGTCGACCTCCCTGCGGTGGGGGATACGGTGTCCGCCGGTGAGGGATGCGGCGAGGTCGAGAGCACGAAGAGCGTGTCCGATATCGTTGCCCCGTTGTCCGGTGAGGTCACGGCAGTGAACGACGACCTCGAAACCTCCCCGGAAATCATCAATTCCGAACCGTATGGTGGGGGATGGATGTTCGAGGTGAGGGCAGGAGATCCGGCCGAACTCGCGGAACTCCTGGATGCAGAAGCGTATACAGCACGAGTGGAAAGCGAGGGGGCCTGATGTCACAGCAGAACTATCCTCAGTACGATCCGGGCGCGCCTCAGGCCGAACAGGCTCCGTTCTACGGCGGCGACGACGCCCCGCGAGAGGCGAAGTCGTTCCCCTTCGCGCCCTGGAACCAGCAGGAGCAACAGCCCGAGGGGCAGCAGGGGCAGGACGACCGGGGGCAGCCCGGGCCCGGAGCGCAGGGACAGTCGGCGAACCCCGCCGGTGATCAGCAGACCTCCTGGCAGCAGCAGGTCCCGGCACCCGAACAGCAGCAGTGGCAGCCTCCGGCGCAGGGCCAGTACGGTGGGCAGGACCCGGCACCGTACGGCCAGGAGCCGTACGCACAGGGCGGCTCGGGGCCGAACGCCCCCTACGGTTCCCAGCCCCAGCACGGTGCACAGCCGGCTCCGTGGCAGCAGCAGTCGGCTCCCCAGCAGCCGAACGAACCGCAGCAGTGGCAGCAGCCCGTACCGCAGGCGGCCCCGGTTCCGGCGGCGGCCGCGCAGCAGCCCGGAGACTTCCGGATCGTCGATCCGCGGACCGGTGAGGTGCACCCCGTCCCGGACCTCGCGCAACTTCCGGAGACGGACGCGCTCCTCGTCGTCGTGTCCGGGCCCGACGCCGGTGCCCAGATCCTCCTCGACACGGATGTCGTCACCGTCGGCCGCAGCCCGAACGCGGACATCTTCCTCGACGACGTCACTGTCTCCCGGAAGCACGCGGAATTCGTCCGCACGCCCACCGGGTTCACTCTCCGTGACACCGGTTCGCTCAACGGGACGTACGTCGGTCGGCAGCTCATCGACTCGATCGAGCTGCAGAACGGCGCGGACGTCCAGATCGGCAAGTTCCGCATGATCTTCCAGCAGCGCCAGCGTCAGGTCTGAACCGGGCCGCCCGGCCAGCACTCCGGTGCGTCCGCGCCGGTGTCGCACGATCGGACCTGCAGGGCCGTCGGGTGGGGGAGTCGCC
>NZ_BAAANO010000013.1:107531-111642 GCF_039529845.1 Brevibacterium samyangense
CCCCACCCGACGGCCCTCGTCGTTCTCCGGCTCCGTCCGCCGACGGCAGGGGCGTCGGGTACGGCCGTTCGTCCCGTGAACCCTGTGAGCACGAGGGCGCCCCGATTCAGTAGTCTGTCCCCTATGTCGAAGATTCCAGTCGAAGTGGTCGGGGTCAGGATCGAACTCCCTGCGAACCAGCCCATCCTGCTGCTCAAGGCGGTCGACCGTCCGCGGTACCTCCCGATCTGGATCGGCTCCTCCGAGGCGAACGCGATCGGGATCGCCCAGCGGGGTCTCACCCCGCCGCGGCCCCTCAGCCACCACCTCATGCTCGACATCATCGAGAAGTACGGTGCGCGCCTCGAGGAGGTCGTCATCACCGGTCGGGAGAACCACACGTTCCTCGCCGAGCTGCGCACCACCGACGGCAAGGTGATCTCGGCCCGTCCCTCGGACGCCGTCGCCATGTCGCTCATCGCCGAGTGCCCCGTGTTCGCGGAGGACCTCGTTGTCGACGAGAACGGGATCGACGCCCCGGAACCGGACGAGGACGAGGTCGATCGTTTCCGGGAGTTCCTCGACCACGTGTCGCCGGAGGACTTCGAGGGAGGATCCTGAGGAACCCTCCCGGTTCCCGGCGCCCCCCGTTCCACCGGTTCCACTCCCACCATCCCCTTCAACCGAGGTGAATCCGTGACTCTCAACGTCAGCCCCGTCTTCCAGACGGCGGGCAACCTGGAAGCAAGTGAAGAGACGCTCGCCGGGCTCGACGCCTGGCGGAGCATGTCTCCCCTCCAGCAGCCCACCTATACGGACGAGGCGGAGCTGCAGGACGCGCTCTCCCGGTTGCGCGCGGTTCCCCCGCTCGTCTTCGCGGGCGAGGCGGACATGCTCAAGGAGCGGATCGCCGCGGCAGCCCGCGGGGAGGCCTTCGTCCTCATGGGCGGTGACTGCGCGGAGTCCTTCGCGGACGCCACCGCGGACAAGATCCGTCGACGGATCCAGACGGTGCTGCAGATGGCCGCGGTCCTCACCTACGGCGGTTCCATGCCGGTCGTGAAGATGGGGCGGATGGCCGGGCAGTTCGGCAAGCCGCGCTCGGCGGACACGGAGACCCGCGACGGCGTCACCCTGCCCTCGTTCCGCGGAGACATCGTGAACGCCCACGGTTTCACCCCGGAGGATCGCAGGCACGATCCCGAACGCCTGCTGCAGGCGTACCAGGTGTCCGCCTCGACGCTCAACCTCATCCGGGCGTTCACGACCGGAGGCTTCGCGGATCTGCGGCTCGTGCACACGTGGAACCGCGGATTCCTCGCCTCGAACCCGAACTACCAGCGGTACGAGGAGCTCGCCCAGGAGATCGACCGCGCCCTGCGCTTCATGGAGGCGTGCGGCACCGATTTCGAGGCAATGCGCCAGGTCGAGTTCTTCGCCTCCCACGAGGCCCTCATCCTCGAGTACGAGCGTGCCCTGGCTCGTATCGACTCCCGTACCGGCACGCCCTACGCGACATCCGGTCACTTCCTGTGGATCGGAGAACGGACCCGTGACATCGAGTCGGCCCACGTCGACTTCCTCTCGCGCGTCCGCAATCCGATCGGGGTGAAGCTCGGCCCGACCGCGACCGCCGACGACGCCCTGCGCCTCGCCGACAAGCTCGATCCCGAGGGTGAGCCGGGGCGCCTCACCTTCGTCACCCGCATGGGCGCCGGGAAGATCCGCGAGGCGCTGCCGAAGCTCCTCGCGGACGTCGGGGATTCCCTCCCGCACGTCACGTGGATCTGCGATCCCATGCACGGGAACACGATCACCTCCGCGAACGGCTTCAAGACCCGCCGCTTCGAGGACGTCATGGAGGAGGTCGCCGGGTTCTTCGACGCGCACGACGAGGCCGGCACGGTCCCCGGCGGGCTCCACATCGAGCTCACGGGTGACGACGTCACCGAAGTGCTCGGGGGAGCCCAGGAGATCGACGAGGAGGGCCTGCGCCGCCGCTACGAGACGCTCGTCGATCCCCGCCTCAACCACGACCAGTCGCTCGAAATGGCGTTCCGGGTCGCCGAACTCCTCAAGGCCCACCACCGCTGAGGCGCTCCCCTCGGGTCCCCACCCGCGCCTTTCGTGCCCATCCCCAATCGAAGGAGACCCCCTTCATGATCGATCTGCGATCGGACACCCTCACCCTGCCCTCCGAGGAGATGCGGACCGCGATGTTCCGTGCCGAGGTCGGCGACGACGTGTACGGCGAGGACCCGAGCATCAACGCGCTCGAGGAACGCACCGCGGAACTGCTCCACCAGGAGGCCGGACTGTACTGCCCCTCGGGGTCGATGACGAACATGCTCGGTATCGCCGCCCAGGTCCCGCGTGGCTACGAGGCGCTGTGCGAGTCCCAGGCGCACATCGTCCGTGCCGAGTGCGGCTCCCACGCGGCCCTCGCCGGGGTCACGACCCGCACGTGGGTCTCCCCGGACGGCACCTTCGACGCGTCGATGCCGTTGTCGATGGTGAGTGAACCGCGGGGGTACAACCAGGTCGGCACGAAGGTCATCGAGGTCGAGAACTCCCACAACTTCGGCGGCGGCCGCGTCGCCGACATCGAACAGCTGCGGATCCTCCACAGCGCCACCCGGGAGCTCGGCGTGCGGGTCCACGTCGACGGTGCCCGCCTCGGGAACACCGTTGCTGCGACCGGCATCTCCCTCGGGGAGTACGGCGATCTCGCGGACTCCGTCTCCCTGTGCCTGTCGAAGGGCCTCGGGGCCCCGGTCGGTTCGGTCCTCGTCGGTGATGCCGACATGATCGCCGAGGCACGCCTCCTGCGGAAGCGCTACGGCGGTGGCATGCGTCAGGCGGGCATCCTCGCCGCGGGTGCGCTCTGGGCCCTCGAGCACAACCTCGAACGCCTCGCGGACGACAATGCGAACGCCCTGCGGATCGCCGAGGCGGTCGCCGCCACGAGCCCCGGGATCGTCGACCCCACGGTCGTCGAGACGAACATCGTCTTCTTCGACTTCTCCGGCACCGGCGCCTCGGGTACGGCCTTCGCCGAGGCGGCCGCCCGCGAGGGTGTCCGGGTGACCGCGATGTCGGAGTCGAAGGTCCGGATCGTCACACACCTCGACGTGTCCGACGACGACGCGCTCAAGGCGGGGGAGATCCTCGCCCGCGTGGCATCCGACCTCCTGGGCGCCTCGGCCGCCTGAGCCGCGCCCGACCCACGACGAAGGCCCCGATCCACGGNCCCCGATCCACGGATCGGGGCCTTCGTCGTCGTATGCCGGGTGCTGTCGGGTCAGCCCTCGGGTGTGGGGGAGTCCGCCGGATCCGCGGGCTCGTTCCCGGCCTCATCCGCTGCGGCATCGGCCGGCGCCGCCTCGGGGCCGGTGCTCACCCGGAGAGTGACGAGGTCGTCGACGGCGACCTCGGACTCCGCCTGCGGGGTCTGCGAGACGACCTTGCCGGCGGGCATGTCGTCGCTGGGAACGTCCTCACGTGCGACCCGGAGGCCCATCCGTGCGAGCTTCGGCCATGCGCTCTCGTAGTCGAGTCCCGTGACGATGGGGAGGACGAGCGGTTCGACGCCGTCGGAGACGACGAGGTCCACCGCGGTGCCCCGGGCGTGTTCGGAGCCGGCCTCGACCGACTGGGAGATGACCTCTCCCGCAGGAACCTCGTCCGAGAACTCCCGGCTCACCTCACCGAGCTCCATGGAGGAGTCCGCGAGCGAGGTCCGCGCGGTCGCCTCCGTGGCACCGACGAGGTCGGGTACGGCGAAGAGCTCCTCGCCCTTCGACACCGTGATCGTGACGGAGTCACCCTTCGCGAGCTCCGTGCCGGATCCGGGATCGACACCGACGACGGCACCGGCGGGCACGCCCGCGTCGAAGACCTCCGACACCGTGTACTCGAGGCCGGCGCTGCTCACCGCCGATTCGACGTCCGCCTGCTCCTGCCCGCTCGTCACCTGGGGGACGGTCGTCGACCGATCGATCGAGATGAGGGACAGGGAGATGACGAGAGTGGCGACCGCCGCGACGGCAAGGACCCCTGCGAGGATCCGTTTCCGGCGCCGACCGTGCGCGGCATCCGCCGGTGCCTCGTCACCGGTCCCGGCGCCGGAGGC
>NZ_BAAANO010000013.1:111789-113915 GCF_039529845.1 Brevibacterium samyangense
CGTCGTGTCCTCCGGATCGTCCTCGTCGTCCTCGAGGTACGGGATCTCGTCGGTGCGCGACTTCCGTTCCTTCACCGGGCCCGAGGGCTCGGTGTCGAGGGCGATCGTCGCGGACAGGACCGGGGCGCCGTGGGCCGCGGGGACGGCGACGCCGTCGGGGGAGAAGTCGAGTTCGTCGTCGGTGAGATTGTTCCGGGCCTCGAGGAGCGCCTCGCGGAGGGACCGAGCGCTCTGCGGGCGGTCCTCGGGTGCGCGGCTCGTCGTCCACAGGACGAGTGCATCGAGCAGCGGGCTGAGACCGGGCAGGCGTTCGGACGGGGCCGGAACGGTGTCGTGGACATGCCGGTAGGCGACCTGGATCGGCACCTCGTCGGTGTACGGCTGCGAGCCCGTGAGCATCTCGTAGAACATGATGCCGAGCGTGTAGAGGTCCGTCCGCGCATCGGCCCCCGTGCGGGTGACGAGTTCCGGTGCAACATACCCGACGGTGCCGATGAGCGTCTTCGTCGTCGTCGAGTTGCTCATCCCGCGGGCGAGCCCGAAGTCCGCGAGTTTGATCCGCCCGTCCGCTCCGAGGAGGACGTTGTCGGGTTTGAGATCGCGGTGGATGATGCCGGCCTCGTGCACGACCTCGAGGCCCGCGAGGACCGCGTCCATGACGACGATCGCCTGGCGCGGGGTGAGCCGTCCGCGGTGCTTGAGTTCCTTGCGGAGCGTCACCGAGGGCAGGTACTCCATGACGAGGTAGACGACGTCCCCGTCCTGTCCCTGATCGTTCACCGACACGAGGTTGGGGTGCGAGAGCTTCGCGGCATTGAGCGCCTCCCGGTGGAAGCGTTCGACCATCGCGGGGTCCTGCGTGAGGTGCGCGTGCATGACCTTCACCGCGATCTCGCGGTCGAGGCGCAGATCGACGCCCCGATACACCATCGCCATTCCGCCGCGGGCGACGACGGCATCGACCCGGTAGCGTCCGTCGAGGACGAGACCGAGGAGGGGGTCACGCAAAGTGGTCGTCATCGGTCGCTTTCGCTCCGGTACCGCTCCTTGAGCACCTGGACATTCGTCACATAGCGCTTGGTGTCCGAGTACATGCCGTTGTCGCGGACGGATCCGAGACCCTGGTAGTAACCCGCGAGGGCCTGCTGTTCACCTTCGGCGTTCTGCAACTGCCAGCGGATGATCGCGATGCCCGCGGTGATGTTGTCCTGGGTGTCGAGGAGATCGATGGTCTCCCCGGTGAGCATCTCGGCCCATTCCCCGGAGGTCGGGATGACCTGCATGACGCCGATCGCGTTCGCGGGGGAGACGACGCCCTGCTGGAAGCCGGACTCCTGTTCCGCGAGGGCGAGAGCGAGAGCCGGATCGACGCCCATCCGGGACGCGGTGTCGCGCACCATGTCCTTGATCTCGGACTTCGACGGCAGGTCCATCGACTGGAGGGTGTCCTTGTTCACCCGCGCGGCGGTGTGCACGTCGTCGGGGTACTCCCGTCCCTCGAAGGACTTCGGGAGCTTCGGGAGCTCGGAGTCGTCCGGGGTCTCCTCCGCGGGGCGGGTGCTCGTGGCCCCGCTGCCGCTGAGGGAGAGGAGCTCACCGATGCGGATGATCGTCGAAACGCCCATCGCGTTGGCCTTCTGGAGGGCCTCGACGCTCGTGTCGTAGCGGTTCGCGATCCCGCCGAGGGTCTCTCCGGACTTCACGACGTGACCGGCCGGGGCCGGGGTCCCGCTCTTCTCCGGCAGGGACAGGACCTGGCCGGGGTGGATGAAGGCGTTCGAGGACAGGGAGTTGAGGTCGAGGAGCGCGGGTACGGAGACGCCGTGCTTCTTCGCGATCCCGATGAGGGTGTCGCCCTCGCGGACCTGATAGGTGCGGCCGCCGTGGGAGACGGGGACCGCCTCGGTGACGGTGCCGCTGATGAAACCGGGTCCGTTGAGGGTGCGAACGGCCGTGGTGGCTCCGGCGGAGGCGGGAACGCCGGCCGCGGCGGTCGCCGTGTCCGTCGACGGGGCATCAGTGGTCGGCGCGGGCACCTCACCACGGATGTGGGAACCCTCACGTGCGTCCTTGTCCGGGCCGGCCGCGTGTGCGGCGGGCGCACCGAAGGTGCCGCCGGCGAGGAC
>NZ_BAAANO010000013.1:113947-114555 GCF_039529845.1 Brevibacterium samyangense
CGGGTGCCGCGGCGGCGGGCGAATGACGGGCGCGTGGTTCGGTTGCTCATATCTGACCTGCAGTTCGTAGCGGGGGAAGTCGGGCTGCGGGTGGTCCTTCCGTCAGTCCACTCTACGGAGCGTCGGGGCCCGAGTCGGGCAGAACACTCCCTTCCGGCGTGTCGGTCCGGACCCGGTGTCGACTATCGTGGAGGGGTGAGTACAGCAATCGAACTCGTCGAGGAATGGCTGACCCTGCCCGACATCGCGGAGAACACGGGTCTGGGGATCTCCAAGGTCCGTCGTATGGTCGAGGACCGGGCGATCGTGGGCTTCAAGCACGGGGATCCCGTCGTCTACCGCGTTCCCGCGCTCTTCATCGACGGGGATGCCGCCGTCAAGCACCTGCGCGGCACGCTCGTGCTGCTGCAGGACGCGGGCTTCTCGGACGAGGAGGCCATCGCCTGGCTCTTCACGCCCGACGACTCCCTGCCGGGCCGCCCCATCGACCTGCTGCGGGCGAACAACCGCGGTGAGGTCCGGAGGAGGGCCCAGGCACTCGCGTTCTGAGGGAACCGGGCCCTCCGACGGACGGGGGCCCACGCGGCGGAACGAACGACACAACCGAA
>NZ_BAAANO010000013.1:114562-166214 GCF_039529845.1 Brevibacterium samyangense
TCGTCCCAGGGGTCGTGGCCCAGTGGGCTGGATTCGCGCCTTCGGCCGGCGGGTCGGGTTTGCCGTTCCAACGGTTTGCTCTCCCGGGACCTGTGCGAACCCGTGCCGGGAGAGTGAACTGCTTCTTTTGTCTGCGCGTCAGGTGGATCGGCCGAGTCGCGAACCGGCCGGCAGGGGCGTGCGGCCTGTGCGCGTCCGGTCTCAGGACGTGCGGTGGGTGAGCGTCCGCACGTAGAAGTCGAGGAGCTCGACGTCGTCGGCGTGGAGGTCCGCGCGCGTGCGGAGATCCTCGAGTGCTCCCCGGGCCTCGTGCATCCGTGTCTCGATCGCGTCCTCGAACGCGGCGACGGCACCACTGTCGCGCATGAGCGCCGCCATCCGATCGACCTCGGCGTCCTCGAGGTCCGCGGCCCCGAGGCGGGCGGAGAACCACGCGGCGTCGTCGTCGCGCCCGGCCTCCGCGAGTGCCGTGAGCGTCATGCCGACGAGGACGGTCTTCTTGCCCTGCCGCAGGTCGTCGCCCGCTGGCTTGCCGGTGACGGCGGGATCGCCGAAGACCCCGAGTTCGTCGTCGCGCATCTGGAACGCGCGACCGAGCGGCAGGCCGAACGCGGAGAGCGCCTCGAGCAGTCCGCCGTCCGCGCCGCCGATCGCCGCACCGAGGAGCAGGGGCTGTTCGACCGAGTACTTCGCGGACTTGAAGGTGAGGACCTCCTCGGCCCGTGCCGCGATGTCCGCCGCAGGCACGGGAGCCGCCTGCAGACGGATGTCGAGGTACTGCCCGACCATGACGTCCCGGCGGAAGTCGTCGTGGCGCCGCACCACCTCGGGAGCGAGGAGCCCCGGCAGCCCGGCGGCGGTGTACATCTCCTCGCTCAGGGACAGGCAGAGGTCCCCGGCGATGATGCCGGCACCGGTGCCGAAGAGGACCGGATCGCCCTCCCACACATCCGTCCGATGCCCGTCGCGGAACGCCGCGTGTACCGCGGGACGGCCACGGCGGGTGTCCGAGTCGTCGATGATGTCGTCGTGGACGAGGGCGGCGGCGTGGAGGAGTTCGACGGACCCGGCGATGCGTGCGAGCGCCTCGGGATCCGCCGGGGTCCGGGAGGCGATCTCGAATCCCCACCACGTGACGAGTGCGCGGATGCGCTTGCCGCGGGCCGTGAACGCCCGGAGCGGATCGATGAGTTCTGCCGCGACCGGGGAGATCTCCTGCAGTCGTGCGGCCGTGGCGTCGAGATCGGCGGCGAGGACATCGTCGACGGCACCGATGATCCGATCACGGGTGCTGAGGCGACCGGAACCGCTGAGGCGTCCCGTCACGGAACGACCACGCCACCGACGGTCGCGAGGTGGTTGCCCTCGGTCTCCGGATCACCGGAGACGGACACGGAGACGGTCTGGCCGTCGTCGGCCTTGTGGAAGGCGCGCGAGGCGACCCCGCCGGCCCACGAGGTGTCACCGACGGCGCTGAACCCCTTGCCCTCGAGGGACGTCGTGTAGAAATCGATGATCTCGTCGGGGCCCGCGGCGACGGAGAACACGAGGCTCGCATTCACCATGCCGGCAGGGACGTTCGCGGCCGGAGCCGAGGCCTCCGGAGCGGGTGCGGCCGAGCCACTCGGATCCGCAGCGGGGGCGGAGGAGTCGCTCACCGAGGAACGGACGATCGTGCTGTCCGGGTACTGCTCGATCGTCGCCGGGAAGTCCGGGACGAGAGCGCCGTGCGTGGTGGAGACGCCGGGCACCTCGGCGGCTGCGGGGGAGGCCTCCGCGCTCGCGCCCGTGGACGCCGAGGAGGAGGGGCTCGCGGTACCGGAATCCCCGGTACCGGAGGTGCATGCGGCGAGGACCGTGGCACCGGCGAGGAGAAGCGTGCCGGCGGTGAGGCCACGACGCAGAGCGGAAGCGGTTATCATGCCTTCCACAGTACCGGCGGCCGTGAGATGAGTCGAAAAATGAGTCGCAAGCAACTCGCCCGCTCGGGCGGTGATCTCCACGCCCTCGGCACCGACGACACCGGGTGCACGATCCTCCATCTCGACATGGATTCCTTCTTCGTGTCGGTCGAGCTGCTCACCCGTCCCGAACTCCGCGGCACCCCCGTCATCGTCGGCGGCCGAGGCGGTCGCGGGGTCGTCGTGTCCGCCTCCTACGAAGCCCGCGAGTACGGCGTCCACGCCGCGATGCCGATGGCACGGGCGGTCACCCTGTGTCCGCAGGCGACCGTCATCCCACCCTCCCGCGGTCAGTACTCCGCGTACTCCCGGCGGGTGTTCGGCCTCATCGCCGAGGTCACCGAGGACTTCGCGAAGGTGAGCGTCGACGAAGGATACATCGACGTCGCCTCCGCGGTGCGGCGCCTCGGGAGCCCGGCGACGATCGCCGCCGGGCTGCGGGAACGGATCCGCCGGGAGACCGGCCTCGTCGCCTCCGTGGGGGTCGCGAACACGCTCGTCGTGGCGAAGCTCGCCTCGACCCGGGCGAAGCCGGACGGGCTCCTCGTCGTCCCCGTCGCACGGGTCGACGACTTCCTCCGGCCCATGCCCGTCGAGGCGCTGCCCGGCGTCGGGGCGAAGACCCAGTCGACCCTCGCGAGGTACGGGATCAGGACGATCGCGGATCTCGCGGACGCGGACGAGGACTGGGTGTCGCGGACGCTCGGTGCCTGGGGCCGCTCCCTGTGGAACCACGCGCACGGGCGCGACTCCCGCACGGTGCACATGCATGCGAAGGACCACTCGGTGAGCGCCGAGCACACCTTCGGGCACGACGTGCGCGACCTCGGGAAGCTCGAACTCGAACTGCTGCGCCTCGCCGACACCGTCGCCTACCGACTCCGGAAGGAGGGCAAGGCCGCCGGGGGAGTGGGCCTCAAGTACCGCCTCGCGGACTTCACGACGTACTCGCGCTCGGTCACGTTGCCGGCGCCCACGGACGTCGCACGCGAACTCCAGGAGGCCCTGCTGCCGGCGCTCCGGACCCTCTACGACTCCCACAGTGCGGCGGTGCGGCTCCTCGGTCTGCGGGCGGCGGACCTCGTCGACTTCGAGGCGAGCGGCCGGCAGGCGACGCTCGACGAACCCGAACGGTCACCCCGTGAGGCCGAACTGGCCCTCGACGCGGTCCGCGACCGGTTCGGCCGGGCGGCGATCGGTTCGGCGTCCCTGCTGCGCGGGCCCGACCCCGACGGGGGACACGGCACGGGGACTGCGCCGGGGCAGAAGCGCCTCGGCGGGGAGCGTGGACTCGACCACTGACGGCCGGTCGGTGTGCCGCACGCGCCTCCGGGTGACCCGGACCCCACCCGCAGTGTGTCGTCCCTGTGCAAATCCGGCGAACGTGATGAATTCGCCACATTCGGGATGCGGGCGGGTCGAGCTGCCGACTATCATTGATATGCACTGTCCGTGCCGTGTTCTCGCTCCATCGCGCACGTACACACCGTGTACGTCGTCGAGGAACGAGCACTCTCAAGCTCTTCAGCTCAACAAGGGGGATCGGGATGCCGCTTTCTGATCACGAACAGCAACTGCTCGACGAACTCGAGAAGCAGCTGCGCAGCGAGGACCCCCGCTTCGCCCAGAACATCTCCCAGCCGCGTCCCACTGCGGCAGGCGGTTCCGTCTCGGCCAAGCGGTTCGTCGGGGGTGTCCTCGGCGTCATCGCCGGCGTCGCCGTCGCCATCGGTTCCATCTGGATCATCGGGATGCCCTGGGGCGTCATCGGGGGTGTTCTCGGCTTCGCGATCATGGTCGGTGCCGGTTTCTGGGCGATGTCCGGTGATCGTGGTTCCGCATCCGAGGGTGCGGGCCCGAACGCCTCGAAGGACGGCGGTCGTGGAACCCCGGGTCGCGGCCCCTCGTCGCCGTCGGGCTCCGCTCCCAAGCAGGGGCCCGGTTTCATGGACCGGATGGAGGACCGCTGGGAGCGTCGCCGCCGCGGCGAGTGACCCGGTCCCCGCACAGCGCAGCAGCGCTGAACACAGCGCGCGAAATACAGGAGCGCTGAATACGACGAACCCCCGGAGCAGAGACGCTCCGGGGGTTCGGTGTGTTCGGGGGTTCGTTGTCTTCGTCGGTGTCGTTCGTTCCGGGGACCGCACCGGTGGGGACAGCGGTTTCGTACCCGGAGGGCGGGGACGTTCTGGAGGTGGGCGTACTTCTCGGGTGCTGAGTGCTGAGTTCCGAGGACCGAGTGTTCGGTGCTGAGGTCACGATTCCCTGCGGTTTCCTCGTCGAGATCGCGATTGAATGCTGGGTCCCACGATTCTCCAGCATCCAATCGCGATCTCGACGGGGCCGGTCTCAGAGAATCGAGCACTCGGCCCGCGCAGCGACAGGCACAACGACAGGGAGTCGAGCCCTCACCCCCGACGCAGGGTGAACACGCTCGCGGGGAACAGACGGTTGCGCAGGCGCCGACCCATCGGTTCGTCCTCCGACCACGCCGCGTGGAGAGCATCGAGCGCCGACACCGTCCGCTCGCGGTCGAGCATGGGCATTCCCGAACCCGGTGCATAGCGCACCTGCTCCACCGCCGAGGCGAGAGCCCGCAAGCCGTCCACGTCACCAGGAATGTCACCGCGGATGTCCCCATCGCCGGCGTCACCGCGGAGCGTGTCCCCACCGACCGAGTCCGTGGGCCCGACTTCGGTGCGCCCGACCGCGCTGCTGCCACCGGCGCCGCTCCCGATGACCCCTGCGAGCGCTTCGCCGTGGTCGTGCACCGTGACGGCGGGATCGAGCGGGTGTCCGTGGTCGAGGGCGAGGGCCCGGACCTCCTCCCACACGCGTTCGGGGTCGAGCGGGTCCGCGAGCCGGCGCCGACGGGCGGCTGCCCGCAGCACCGACGGGATCGCTCCGAGCACCACGATCCCCGCGAGGACCGCGAGCGTGACCCACACCCAGCCCGGGACGGGGAAACTCCCGGAGTCCTCCTCTCCAGCAGCCGCCTGGGAGGGCGGGGCGGTGCTCGGTTCCGGTGCCGCCGACTCGCTCGGTGCGGGTGCCTCGGACTCGGTCGGCTCCGGGCTCTCGGTGGGTTCCGGCGCCTCGGAGGCGTCCTCGAGGGTCCACGGCGGCGGCGTGCCCGCCGGGCCGCCGGGAGTGGGTTCGAAGCGGACCCAGCCGGCGCCCTCGAACCACAGTTCCGGCCACGCGTGCGCCTGATCGAGGCGGACCTCGTACGTGCCGTCCTCGGTCGGGGTGCCGGGGGTGAACCCGATGGCGACGCGACTCGGGATGCCGAGCGTCCGGGCCATGAGGGCCATGCTCCCGGAGAACTGGACGCAGTAACCGCGTTTCGTCTCGAGGAAGTCGGCGACCGCGGAGACGGAGGCGCTGTCCGGGGCATCGAGCGTGTACTCGAACTCGTCGCTCTGGAAGTAGTCCTGCAGGGCGACCGCTGCCTCCCAGGTGTTCGCGGACCCCGCCGTCACCTCCTCGGCCGTGGCCTGCACGACCTCGGGGGTCCCGGAGGGCACCTCGAGCTCCTCGGCGAACGCGGAGGCGTCGGGGGCAGGCGCCTCGGCGAGGGTGCGGGCGTCGGGTTCGACCGACAGGTAGTCGACGCCGTACTGCTGGCCCGCGGTGATCTCCCCATTTCCGACGACCGTGAGCGTGCGCGGGTCGTAGATCCACCGACGGGTGAGACCGTCGACGGACTGCGGGGCGTAGGGGGCCGGCAGGTACTGCTGGTCGAGGGACGCCACCGACACCTGTGCCGAACGCTGTGTCCGCGTGACCCCGCCGTTCAGTCCGGTCGGATACGGCAGGCCGTCGACGGCGACCGCGAAGGGGTCGAGATCGAAGGGGGCGGGCGCCCACACCTCGCCGTCGAACACCGACGCCGAGGTCAGACGCATCGGTGGGGCGAGCGGATCGTCGCTCGTGTACGAGAACACGACCTCGTCGGAATCGCTCTCGAGGTCCTCCCGCAGGTCGAGGAACGGATTCACGACCGTGAGATCGCTCTGCTGCTGCGCGACCGGTTCGGGAGCCGGAGTGATCTGCGGCAGGGCGAGCGGCACGACCACCCCGAGGACGAGGGCGAGGAGCCCGGCGGCCGAGGCGGTGAGCGGCACGCGGAGGTGGGTCCGCCCGAGGTGCGGCGAGAGCATGAGGAGCAGGAACGCAGCGGCGATGCACACGAAGTGCCACCACTTCAACTGCGCGGGTGCGATGGTCACGGGAATGACGTAGACGAGCAGGAGGAGGATGCCGGCGGCCTTCGGCGTCCTCAGGTCCGTCACGAGGCCGTCGACGAGCAGCGTGATGAGCGCGAAACCGGCGACGAGAAGAGCCCTGAACCCGGGCGTGGACTCCGCCGGCGCGACGGTGGCCCACACGTCGTCGAGGCCCTGTCCGAGGAGATCCACCTCCGCCCCGAGCGAGGCGGGCGTCGGCAGGAACCCGAGGGCCAGGGTGTCCGGCACGCACAGGACGAGGGTCGCGTACACCGCGACGAGCGCCTGGGGGATCACCGTGACACCGAGGTTGCGGACCACGGGGATCGACCGGAGGACTGCACCACTGCCGGCGACCGCGAGCACGACGAACGCGACCTGGAGCAACCACACCGAGTCGGAGAACACCGCGGAGAGGCTGAGTGCCGTGAGAACCATCGCCACGCACACGAGCAGGGCGCTCCCGAGCAGCGGACCGCCCGGCGATGTCCCTCCGGCGGTGCTATGCGAGGTACCTCCCGCGGCAGGGGAGTCGGGGGTCATCGGGAGCTCCTTCCGGTACGACCTGCACCGCCGGGACGGGTGTCGTGGGTCCAGTCCTCGGGCAGACCGGGAGGTCCGCCGAACACGGTGTCCGCGAGTTCGTCCGTGAGCGGTGCCTCCTCGGCGACGAGGACGCGGACCTCGGCGGGCCTGCGGAAGGCGGCGCGCGCCTCGTCCGCGGCCTGACGGGTCACCGCGACGACGACGGGTTCGGCGACGGCCGCGAACCGCGCGAGGACCTCGGGTTCCGGGCCGGTGCCCGGCACGAGCCGGGCAGTGCGCAGCCGGAGGCGTTCCTCGCCCGAGGCGCCCGTGAGCAGCACCGGGCCGTCACCGTCGATCCACTGGACGTCGTACCCGGCATTCATGCGCGCGACCGCGATCGAGGCGGCTCCGCGGACTGCGAGTTCCGTCGCCGGATCCGGGTGCCCGGGGGATTCCTCCGTGGCACCCCGGGTGTCGAGGACGAGGACCGCACGCGGGTTCTCCTCCGTGAACTCGGCCCGGACCCGGAGTTCGCCCGCCCGGGCGCTCGACTTCCAGTGGACGTGGCGCAGGTCGTCGCCGGGGACGTACTCGCGGGTGCGGAAGTCCCTGTCGGTGGTGCCACGGGTGTCCCGGGGCCGCGCGGAGTCCTCGTGGGCGGAGCCACCGGGGCGGCTCGGGGTGACGGCGGCGATCGGAGCACCGACCGCGACCTCGACCGACCGGCCGATCGTCCGGCTCACGGAGACGAGTCCGAAGGGACCGTCGACATCGGCACGGACCGCCTCGAGGCCCGACAGCCGACGGCGGGTCGGGCGGAACGCGGCCTCGACCGTGATGGACGCGCCGCGTGCGAGCCCGGGGACCGGAGCGGACTTCTCGTCGTCGAACCCGGGCCGCGGTTCGAGGCGCACGGCGAAGGGGCCGAGGGGGACGGGGGACCGGTTCGTGAGCACGGTGTGGAGCACGACCTCGTCGAAGGCGTGCACCACGGGGATCCCGTCGACGCGGCGCGCACCGACGTGGACCCGGACATCGAGCCGGGAGACGGTGACGAGCGCCGTCAGGAGACTCACGAGGACGAGCGCACCGAGGAGGATCCCGGCCGGCAGCAGGCCCGGCAGGGAGAACCGGTACGCGGCGACGACGAGGGTCGCTCCGACGAGGAGGAAGAGGACGCCGGAGGTGCGGATCCTGACCCGACGGGCGACGCTTCTGGGCTGGACCGCCGACACGGCGCTCACCGCACGGGGGTGCGTGCGAGGACTCCGCGGACGATCTCCGTGGCGATCCCGGCATCGTCGCCGTCCCGCGCGATGATGCGGTGCGAGAGCACGTCGACGGCGAGGGCCTGGACGTCGTCGGGAGTGACGAACGACCGTCCCTCGAGGACTGCGAGGGCCTTCGCCGCGCGGAGCAACTGGACGCCGCCGCGCGGGGAGACCCCGAGCGTCACCGCGGGATCCGTCCGGGTCGCGGTGACGAGGTCGACGACGTAGTCGCGCAGGTCCTGGCTCGCCGCGATGTGCCGGACGACCTCCCGGGCGTGGGTGACCTCCTCGGGGTTCGTGACCGCGCCGAGGGACGCGAGCGGGTCGTGGTCGACGTGGTGATCGAGCATCGCGGACTCCGCGGCGGCGTCCGGGTATCCCATCGAGACCCGGGCGAGGAAGCGATCGCGCTGGGCCTCCGGCAGGGAGTACGTGCCCTCCATGTCGATCGGGTTCTGCGTGGCGACGACGAGGAACGGTGCGGGCATGAGGTACGTGGTGCCGTCGATGCTCGCCTGGTTCTCCGCCATGCACTCGAGCATCGCGGACTGGGTCTTGGGGGAGGCGCGATTGATCTCGTCGGCGATGACGACGTTCGCGAACACCGGTCCCGCCCGGAACTCGAACTCGCGGGTCCGCGGGTCGAGCACGTTCACGCCGAGGACGTCCGCGGGGAGGAGGTCCGGGGTGAACTGGATACGACGCACGCTGCCGTTGACGACCCGACCGAGCGACTTCGCGAGGAGCGTCTTCCCGACCCCCGGCACGTCCTCGAGGAGGAGGTGGCCGCCGGCGAGCAGCGTGATGACGGCGGTCCGGACGACGGACGCCTTGCCTTCGAGGACGGCGTTCATCGCCGTTTCCATCTGCGCGGCGATCCCGCGGACGTGAGCGACCTGGGTCTCATCGGGGGCGGAAGCAGGAGTCATTCCTCCATTCTCCCGTATCGGTCCCGTCCGGGCCAATGAAAGGGCCGTGGAAAGCGCGGACGAACCGGCCGAGGACGCGCCGATGACAGCGCCGCCGAGGCGACCCTCCACATCCCTCCCCACTCTCCTCCCGGCCCCTCCCCACATCCCTCCCCGCTGCCTTGCCCGGTCGGTCCCCACTTTCCTCCCCACTTCGCCTCACCGGGACCCTCCACTTCGCTCCCCACGGCGTGCCGCAGGCGCACGGACGGCCCGGGATCCCCGTGATTCCGCGGATCCGAGGCGGTGTCGCCGGGTGTGTCCCGGCGCGGCGGTGGCGCCTCCACTCCACCTCCGGAGAGCGACGGGAACACGCGCGTCCCGAAAATCCCCCACTTTCCACCACTGCTCTCACCTGGGAAAACAAGGTGCTTGAGCGCTGGTGCCACGGAAACGGCCGTAATTGTGGGGGAAAGTGGAGTACAGTGGTGGCCATCGGAGCCGATTGGGGTTTCGAAAGGGGTGAGACGGCGATGTTCTTGGGCACGCACATGCAGCGGCTCGATGACAAGGGCCGGCTCATCCTGCCTGCGAAGTTCCGGGAGGAGCTCGCGGAGGGTCTCGTGATCACGCGCGGCCAGGAACACTGCCTCACCCTGTTCCCGGCCCGTGAGTTCCAGTCCATCCACGAGCAGATGCGCTCGGCGCCCTTGACCAGCAAGGACGCCCGTGACTACCTGCGCGTCTTCCTCTCCGGCGCCTCGGACGAGCAACCGGACAAGCAGGGGCGGTTCACGGTTCCGCAGCTCCTGCGCAAGTACGCCGGCCTCGACCGGGACGTCGCTGTCATCGGCATGGGCAACCGTGTCGAGATCTGGGACTCCTCCACCTGGGAGCAGTACCTGGAGCAGACCGAGCAGGGCTTTGCAGACCGTGCGGACGAAGTGATTCCGGGAGTCATCTGACGCCCGGTCCAGATCTCCGTCCGTCGTGGAGGGTTTCGGGGCACTTCCCCGGTTCCGAAGCCACACGTCCTGACGCACTTCCCCGGTGGCAGGGCACCGACGGACGGGGTTCTGGATCTGGCACCAGCGGTCCGGAACACCCGCACGCGAGCAGCGGTACGGCAGGTGCGGTCCGGCAGCCGTGCGGACGCCAACGACGAGGAGGAGCCCAGCGATGTCGGAATACGCACACGTCCCCGTCCTCCTCGACCGCTGCGTCGAACTCCTCGGGGTCGGCATCGAGGCCGCACGGGAACAGGGGCGGCGGCCGGTGGTCGTCGACTGCACGCTCGGCATGGGCGGGCACAGCGAGGGCGTCCTCGAGGCCTTCGACGACGTCCTCCTCATCGGCATCGACCGCGATCCGGACGCGATCGCCCTCGCGAGCGAGCGCCTCGACCGCTTCGGTGACCGCTTCGTCGCGGCCCACACGACCGACGACGAACTCCTCACGGTGCTCGCGGAGAACGGTGTGCCCGACCACGGACTCTCCGGTGCGCTCTTCGACCTCGGCGTGTCCTCGCTCCAGCTCGACGAGGACGAACGCGGATTCTCCTACTCCCGTCCCGCACCTCTCGACATGCGGATGAACCGTGAGGACCCGCTCACGGCGGCCGTCGTCCTCAACACCTACTCCGAGGACGACCTCACTCGGATCATCTCCGAGTACGGCGAGGAACGCTTCGCCCGGAAGATCGCCCGGATCGTCGTGGCCGACCGCGCCGAGCGTCCGTGGGAGACGTCGGACCAGCTCGCCGCGATGCTCCAGCGGGTGATCCCGGAGCAGAAGAACGCCCGCAAACGGTCCCACCCCGCCAAACGCACCTTCCAGGCGCTCCGGATCGAGGTGAACCGCGAACTCGACATCCTGCGCACCGCACTGCCGGACGCACTCACGGCGCTCCACCTCGGCGGGGTCGTGGTCGTCGAGTCCTATCAGTCCCTCGAGGACACGATCGTCAAACGCGTCTTCAAGGACGGGACATCGGTGAAGGCACCCCCGGGGCTGCCGGTCGTCCCCGAGCACCTGCAGCCGTGGTTGAAGGAGATCGTCCGCGGCGCGGAGAAGGCCGACGCGGACGAGATCGCCCACAACGCGCGCGCCGCGAGCGTCCGCCTGCGCGCGGTACAGAGGGTCCGGGAGGAGCAGGAATGAGCGACAACACCGCACGCGTCCCGACGCTTCCGGCACCCCGCGCCCTGCCGCTCGGGGCGGGGGAGAGCCGTCGGCTCCGCCTCCTCGTCCCCGACATCGCCCGCCGCTCGGTCCCGTTCTCCGTCGTGTGCATCGGCATGCTCGTGCTCGGGCTCGTCGGGGTTCTCCTCCTCAACATCCTCATCTCGCACTCCTCCTACCGTGCCGAGGAACTCACGGCGACGCAGCAGGAGCTGCACGCCGAACGCGAACGCCTCGAGGAGGACATCTCCTACAAGGAGAGTCCGCAGAACATCGCGGCTGCGGCCGAGGCGCAGGGGATGGAGCGCGACAACTCACCGCAGTACATCCGGCTGTCCGACGGGAAGATCGTCGATATCGGCGAGGTCCCCGGTCGCACGAAGGTCGACAACGGATCCGTACCGGGACCGCGCGCCGATACCCGGGAAGCCGTCCGCCCCAATCTACGATCGTCGGAGGTGCTGCCGGCGGTCGGCGGATCGAGCGATCCGCTGCCGGCACCGGCACAGCGCGCACCGAACTGACGCGCACCGAACCGACGCACGCACCGAGCGCGTGCCCGACCGACCGACGGAAGGTGACATGCCCGGAACCACGAAGCGGAATCCTCCGAAACGCGTTGCCGCGTCCTCCCCGCGCTCGGGGACGGGCCGCGGACCGCGGGTGGAGGCACCTCGGGCGGCGAACCCCCGGGGTCGCATGTGGTTCCTCGTCGTCGCGGCGGCACTGCTGCTCGTGCTCGTCGCCGGACGCCTCGTCGCGATCCAGGGCATGGACCAGATGAAGCTCGCGGAGAAGGCGCTGTCCTCGCGCCTCGTGACGAAGACCCTGCCCGCCTCGCGCGGCACGATCATGGCCGCGGACGGGACCGTACTCGCCGACAACGCGATGCGCTACCGACTCGTGGTCGACCAGCGGAACGTCGCCCGCTACACCGACGAGAACGGCACACTCGTCGGTGCCTGGGGCGCAGCCGAACGGATCGCGGGCATCCTCTCGACCGACCCCGGCCTCGTGTACGAGAAACTCGAGGGCGACCGACTGTGGAACGTCGTCGCCACCGGGATCACGAGTGAGGTGTGGGCCGAGATCGAGGCGCTCGGTATCCCCGGGATCACGGTCGAGGAGTACGCGATCCGTACGTATCCGGCCGGCGCGGTCGGCGGGAATCTCCTCGGTTTCGTCGGGTCCGACGGTCAGGCCCTCGCGGGTCTCGAACTCGCGTACGACGACACCCTGCGCGGCACGGACGGGGAACAGCAGTACGAGCGCGGCGCGAAGGGCGACTTCATCCCGCTCGGGGCGAACAACGTGACCCCGGCCGAGAACGGACAGGGCCTGCAGCTCACGATCGACCCGACGATCCAGTACTACGCCCAGCAGGCGATCGCGGACGCCGTGAAGGAACACAAGGCCGAATGGGGATCCATCGTCATCTCCGAGGCGGAGACCGGGAAGATCCTCACTGTCGCCGAGGCGCCCTCGGTCGATCCCAACGATTTCGGGTCCGCGGACCCCGGCGCGACCGGATCCCGCAGTTTCACCGCGCTCTTCGAACCCGGTTCGACCGCGAAGATGATCACCGCCGCGGGTCTCATCGAGGAAGGACTCGTGACCCCGGAGTCCGAATTCACGGTGCCCTACGAGTGGACGGCGCCGAACGACGAGGTCTTCAAGGACTCGCACGAGCACGAGGAGCAGAAGCTCACGTTCACCGGCATCCTCGAGGACTCCTCGAACACCGGGACGATCCTCGCCGGGGACAAGCTCACGCTCGACCAGCGCTACGACTACCTCCACCGCTTCGGGTTCGGGACCCGGAACGCCGTGAACTTCCCCGGCGGGACCGCCGGCATCCTCCATCCGGTCGAGGACTGGGACGGGCGCACGAAGTACACCGTGATGTTCGGGCAGGGCGTCGCGGCGACGGCCGTGCAGACGAACGAGGCCTTCGGGGTCATCGCGAACGGTGGAGTGCGCGCACCCCTCCAGCTCGTGTCCGGCACCGTCGACGACTCCGGCAAGGTCACCCCGGTGTCGACGGGTACGCCCGAACGCGTCGTGAGCGAGGAGACCGCCGACACCGTCCTGAACATGCTCGAATCCGTCGTGGCCCGGGGAACGGGTGCTCCGGCGTCCGTTCCCGGGTACCGGGCCGCGGGGAAGACGGGTACGTCGCAGGCCCCGGCCGACGAGGGCGGGGGATACGACGGCTACACCGCGTCGTTCGTGGGGATCGCGCCCGTCGAGGACCCCCGTCTCGTCGTCTCCGTGACTTTGCAGCGGCCGCGCGACGGCTATTACGGTGGAACGTCCGCTGCGCCCGTGTTCTCGGACGTCACAGGCTACGCCCTGCGACACCTCCGGGTGCCTCCGTCGACCACCGAGCCGGTGCTTCCGCCCAGGGAATGGAAATGATGCTGCTCAACGACCTCACGCTGCCCGACGGGATCCGGGTGCTCGGAACCCTCGACCGGACGGTGAACGGGGTGTCCCTCGATTCCCGTACGGTCGGCCCGGGCTTCCTCTACGCCGCCCTGCCCGGTGCGAACGTCCACGGCGCCTCCTTCGCCGCGCCCCTCGTGGCACAGGGTCTGCGGGCCGTCCTCACCGACGAGGCGGGTCTTGCGATCGTGCGGGAGGCCGCCGAGGCCGAGGGCATCTCCCTCGCGGACGTCACCTTCCTCGTGATCGAGGAACCCCGTGCCCACCTCGGTGGGATCGCGGCACAGGTCTACGGGACGGACCCGGTGGCCCCGTCCCTCCTCGGGATCACGGGAACGAACGGCAAGACGACGACCACCTACCTCGTCGACGGGCTCCTCCGGGCGCTCGGCCGGACGACCGGGGTCATCGGGACCGTCGCGACCCTCATCGCGGGCGAACGCCTGCCGAGCGCCCGGACCACCCCGGAGGCCCCCGAACTCCACTCGCTCCTCGCGCGCATGCGCGCCCGCGGGGTCGACGACTGTGCGATGGAGGTGTCCTCGCACGCCCTCCACCAGCACCGCGTCGACGGGGTGTTCTTCGACGTCGTCGGGTTCACGAACCTCACGCAGGACCACCTCGACTACCACCCGACGATGCGCGACTACTTCGAGGCCAAGGCCCTGCTCTTCACGCCGCGGTTCGCGCGCACCGGTGCGATCGTGCTCGCGGACGACTGGGCACGCGAGCTCGCGGCCGAGGCGCCGATCCCGGTCGTGACGATCTCCCGCGAGGAGTCCGACCGACCGGACTGGCACGTCACCGGCGAATCGGGCAGCGACTTCGTCCTCGTCGGCCCCGCGGGGGAGCGGATCGTGGCCCGCTCGCCGCTGCCGGGCGACTTCAACGTGATGAACACCGCGCTCGCGCTCGTCCTCCTCGTGCTCCACGGGGTCGCGCCCGAGGACCTCGCTCCCGTCGCCGCGTCCTTCGACGTCGCGGTGCCCGGTCGGATGGAGGTCGTCCACCCGGAGGCTCCGCGTGTGGTCGTCGACTACTCCCACACCTCGGACGCGCTCGAGAAGGTCCTCCACGGGTTGCGGGAATCCTCGCCGCTCGTCGTCGTGTTCGGCGCCGGCGGTGATCGCGACCCGCTCAAACGCCCGCTCATGGGTGCTGCCGCGGCCCGACACGCGGACGTGATCATCGTCACCGACGACAACCCGCGTTCGGAGGACCCCGCGACCATCCGGGCCGCGGTGCTCCTCGGGGTGCAGGCGGAGATCGCCGCGGGGAACGCGCGTGTGAGATCCACCGCGGTCCACGAGATCGGCGACCGGGCCGCGGCGATCGCCGCCGGGGTCGAGGCCGCCGGGGCCTCGGGCACCCTCCTCGTCGCGGGGAAGGGGCACGAGACGGGGCAGACGGTCGGCAACATCGTCCACCCCTTCGACGACCGCGAACAGACACGCGCAGCGATCGCGCACGTGCTCTCCCGATGACTCCACCCGGTAAGGTTTCGAGGTGATATGAAGCATTTCTCAGCCCAGGACGTGGCAACCGCACTCGACGGCGAACTCTACGGAATCGCTCCCGACACGCTTTTGACCGGGGGTGTCGTCACGGACTCCCGCGACGTCGGCCCCGGCGACATCTACGTCGCCCGCCGGGGTGAGAACCTCGACGGACTCGACTTCGCCCCCGCGGCGGTCGAGGCCGGTGCCGCGCTCGTCATCGCGGAGGCGGTGCCCACCGTCGACGGCGTCCACCTCCCGACGCTGCAGGTCGCCGACGCCACGGAGGCCCTGGGTCGACTCGCCCGGCTCAACGTCGAGTCCCTCCGGGCGAGCGGGGAGATCACCGTCATCGCGATCACCGGTTCCGCCGGGAAGACGACCGTGAAGGACCTCGTCGCCGATCTGCTCTCGGGTGTGGGGGAGACGGTGTGGCCCCCGAACTCGTACAACAACGAGGTCGGAGTGCCGCTCACCGCCCTGCGCGCCGACGAGAACACCCGTTTCCTCGTGCTCGAGATGGGTGCCCGCAACATCGGCAACCTCGCGTACCTCACGTCCTTCGTCCGGCCGGACATCGCGGTCGAGCTCAACGTCGGCTCCGCCCACTCCGGCGTGTTCGGGTCGATCGACAACACGCAGAAGGCGAAGACCGAACTCGTGCAGTCCCTCGCCGCGGGCGGCTGGGCCGTGCTCAATGCGGACGACCCCCGGGTCGTCGCGATGCAGGACGCCCTCGCCGAGGGGGTCAACACCCTGTGGTTCAGCCCCTCCGGCTATGCGCACGACCGCTCACCGGTGCTGCGCGCGACGGATGCGCGGATCGGCGCCTCGGGTCGGACGACCTTCACCCTCCACGTCCCGGACGCCGAACCCGCGGAGGTCGTCCTCGCGCTCCTCGGCGAGCACCACGTGTCGAACGCCCTTGCCGCGGCGGCCGTCGCCCACCTGTGCGGCGTGCCGGCCCGGTCGATCCAGACGACCCTCGCGACCTCCGACGCCGCGAGCCGGTGGCGGATGGAACTCATCGACTCGCCCTCGGGCGTGACGGTCCTCAATGACGCCTACAACGCGAACCCGGACTCCATGCGCGCGAGCCTCAAGACCCTCGCGGCGATGGGCGCCGGTGACGAGAACACCCCGCCGCGGCGCACCGTCGCGGTCCTCGGCGAGATGCTCGAGCTCGGGGACGAGTCCCTCAAGGCGCACTCGGACATCGGCGAGCTCGTCGTCCGCCTCAACATCGCCCGGACGATCGCGGTCGGGCCGGCCGCCAAGCCGATCTTCAACTCCGCGAACCTCGAGGGTTCCTGGGGCAACGAGGCGGTGTGGGTCGAGGACATCTCGGCCGCCCGCGAGCTCCTCCAGGCGGAGCTGCAGCCGGGGGACATCGTGCTGTTCAAGAGTTCACGTGACGCCGGGCTCCGCTTCCTCGGTGACGAGATCGCAGGAGTGTCCGGACAGTGATCGCAGTCGTCGTCGCCGCCATCGCGGCCCTCGTCCTCACCCTCGTCGGTACCCCGCTCTTCATCAAGGTCCTCGTGAAGCGCGGGTACGGCCAGTTCATCCGGGACGACGGCCCGGCCTCCCACGCGATCAAGCGCGGCACCCCCACGATGGGCGGCGTCGTCATCATCGGTTCGACCCTCGTCGCGTACTTCCTCGGGCACCTGCTCACCGGTTCGATGCCGACGCCCTCGGGCCTGCTCGTCCTCTGGCTCGCCGCCGGCCTCGGTGCGGTGGGCTTCCTCGACGACTACATCAAGGTCTCGAAGCAGCGGTCCCTCGGTCTCAAACCGGCGGGCAAACTCATCGGCCAGGGCTTCGTCGGCATCTCCTTCGCCGTCCTCGCGCTCCTGTTCCCCAATGACCACGGTCGCACCCCGGCGTCGACCGCGATCTCCTTCGTCCGCGACCTCCCGATCGACCTCGCGTTCCTCGGGACCTCGACGGCCGCGGTGATCGTTGCGTTCGTGCTCTTCATCGTGTGGGCGAACCTCATCGTCACCGCGGTGTCGAACGCCGTGAACCTCACCGACGGCCTCGACGGCCTCGCCTCCGGTGCGGCGGCGGTCGTGTTCGTCGGGTACGTCATCATCACGACCTGGCAGTCCACGCAACTGTGCGACCTCATGACCGCGGCCCGTCCCGGGTGCTACATCGTCCGGGACCCGCGTGACCTCCTCATCGTCGCCGCCTCGATGGCGGCCGCCTGCGTCGGCTTCCTCTGGTGGAACGCCTCCCCGGCGAAGATCTTCATGGGCGACACCGGCTCCCTCGCGATCGGCGGCGCGATCGGGGGCCTGGCCATCATGACCCGCACCGAGCTCCTCCTCCCGATCCTCGGCGGTCTCTTCGTCATCATCACGCTGAGCGTCATCATCCAGGTCGGCTCGTTCAAACTCACCGGTAAACGGGTGTTCCGGATGGCTCCGCTCCAGCACCACTTCGAACTCAAGGGATGGGCCGAGGTGACGATCGTCATCCGCTTCTGGCTCATCTCGCTCGTCTTCGTCGTCGCCGGGATCGCGATCTTCTACGCCGAGTGGGTGTCCCACCTTGGTCGCTGAGTTGCCGCCCCTCGTCCCGCCGGGCGCCGAGCCGGTCGACTATCCGGCTGCGGACCGGATCCCGGCCGCCCTCCACGGCCCGGAGTCCTCGCTCGCCGGGATCACCGTCCTCGTCACCGGTCTGGGCGTGTCCGGCTACCCCGCCGCCGTCCACCTCGCCGAACGCGGGGCCGAGGTCGTCGTCGTCGACGCGAACACGACCCGCGACCACTCCGAGAAGGAACAGATCCTCGAGGTCTTCGACGTCGACATCCGCCGAGGCGCCGCGCACGTCACCGGCCTGCCCACCTCGCGGACCGGTCGGCTCCCCGACCTCGTGGTCACGTCCCCGGGATGGCGCCCGGACCAGCCGGTCCTCGCCGCGGCCGCCGCGGCCGGGATCCCGATCATCGGCGAGGTCGAACTCGCCTGGCGGGTCCGCGGTACGAACTCCGCGCCCTGGCTCGTCGTCACCGGCACGAACGGGAAGACGACGACCACGTCGATGCTCGAGTCGATGCTCCGCGCCGCGGGCCTGAACGCGCGCGCGTGCGGGAACATCGGTGCCCCGCTCCTCGAAGCCGTGCTCGACCCCGCCGCCGAGGTCCTCGCGATCGAGCTGTCGAGCTATCAGCTGCACTGGCAGTTCTCGATGAGCGCCCATGCGGCCGCGGTCCTCAACATCGCGGAGGACCACCTCGACTGGCACGGCGACCTCGCCGCTTATGCCGCGGCCAAGGGCCGCGCGTACACGAACGTCGCGAAGGCGTGCGTCTACAACGTCGAGGATCCCGCCACCCGGCGCCTCGTCGAGGACGCCGAGGTCATCGCCGGGGCCCGTGCGATCGGTTTCACGACCGGGATGCCCGGCCCGGGGGAGCTCGGTGTCGTCGAGGACCTCCTCGTCGATCGCGCCTACGTGCCGAACCGGTACTCCGCCGCGGCCGAACTCGCGTCCTTCGCCAACGTCGCCGCCGCCTCGGGCGCGCCGGGCCGGCCTGCGGCACCGCATCAGGTCTCCAACGCTCTCGCAGCCGCGGCCCTCGCCCGCAGCCTCGGCGTCCCGCCCGCGGCGATCCGCGACGGCCTGCGCGCCCACGTCGCGGGCGGCCACCGGCTCGCCCTCGTCCGCTCCCTCTCCGAGGTCTCCTGGGTCGACGACTCGAAGGCGACGAACCCGCACGCCGCCGATGCGGCTCTCGGGTCCTTCGACTCCCTCGTGTGGATCGCCGGGGGACTCGCGAAGGGTGCGCACTACGAGGACCTCGTGAAGTCGCACGCGCACCGTCTGCGCGGAGTCGTCCTCATCGGCGCCGACCGCGAGCCCCTGCGCGGTGCTCTCGCGGCGCACGCGCCCGAGGTCCCCGTCGTCGAGATCGATCTCGTCCCCGACGGCGACCTCCCCGAGGAGGTGCGCGGTCGCGACGTCATGGCAGCGGCCGTGGATCGCGCCCGCGTCCTCGCCCGGGCGGGTGACACCGTCCTCATGGCACCGGCCGCCGCGAGCATGGACCAGTTCCGCGACTACGGCACCCGTGGCGACCTCTTCGCCGAGCTCGTCCGGGCCCTCCCGGAGGACTGATGGGCGGCGGCGTGCACGCGGTGCGACGTGACCGGGACTCCGCGGGTGCGCAGGGCGCTCCGGCGGAGCGGGGCCCAGGCCGGCGGGGTCCGGCCTGGGTGCGGCAACTCGCCCGGGTCCTCGACCTTCCGGTGACGAGCTACTACCTCGTTCTCTCCTCGACGCTCGCACTCACCGGACTCGGCCTCGTCATGGTCCTCTCCGCCTCGTCGATCGAGGCGTACGCCGGCGGCGAGGGCAACTCCTTCGCGGTGTTCAACCGGCAGGCGCTGTTCGCCGCGGTCGGACTCGCCGGGATGTTCGCACTGTCCTTCGCACGGGAACGGTTCTGGACCGCTGTCGCGTGGCCTGTTCTCGGGATCGCGATCCTCCTCCAGTACCTGCCGTTCGTGCCCGGGGTCGGCGTCGAGGTCAACGGTTCGCTCAGCTGGATCGAGGTCGGGGGATTCCGGGCCCAGCCCGCCGAGTTCGTCAAACCCGCACTCGCCCTGTGGATCGGGATGTACATGGCCCGCAAGGCCTCCCGCCTCCGCGAGTTCTCCCACCTCGTCCCGCTCATCGGCGCGATCCTGCTGAGCCTCGGTCCGGTGCTCTACGGGCGCGACCTCGGCACCGGCATGATCATCATGGCGCTCGTCATCGGATGTGTGTTCGTCGGCGGACTGCCCTGGCGGTACTTCCTCACCGGCACCGCGGCGATCCTCCTCGCCGTCACCGTGCTCGTTCTCACGAGCGCCAACCGCATGGCCCGTATCACCGCGATGTTCACCGGCGCCGACTCCCCGGAGGCCGATGCCCTCGGCCAGCACTGGCAGTCGAACCACGGCCTCTTCGCCCTCGCCTCCGGCGGGTGGTTCGGGGTCGGCCTCGGGGCGTCCCGTGAGAAGTGGTACTGGCTGCCGGAGGCGCACAACGACTTCATCTTCGCGATCATCGGCGAGGAACTCGGCCTCGTCGGCACGCTCGTCGTCGTCCTCCTGTTCGCGGTGCTCGGCTACGGCCTCGTCCGGATCGTCATGCGGTCGCCCTCGCGACTGGCGCAGACCGCGACCGCCGGCGTGTTCCTCTGGCTCATCGGCCAGGCGGTCGTGAACATGGGTGTCGTCGCCGGCCTCTTCCCGGTCATCGGTGTGCCCCTGCCCTTCGTGTCCGCGGGGGGTTCGGCGCTCATCGCCACACTCCTCACCGTCGGTATGATCCTCTCCTTCGCCCGCAACGAACCGGGCGCCGCGGAGGCGATGCGCGCACACTCCCGGAGTCTGCGCGCCTCGCTCGCCGTCCTCGCCAGTCGTCCGTCCAGAAAGCGCTGATCCATGACCTCCTCCCAGGCCCCCGGGAGTCTCTCCGTCCTCTTCGCCGGCGGCGGGACCACCGGCCACATCTCCCCGCTCCTCGCGATCGCCGACGACCTGCGGTACCAGGACCCCGAGGCGCGTCTCACCGTGCTCGGCACCCCGGAAGGGCTCGAGACCCGACTCGTGCCGGAGGCCGGCTACGACCTCGTGACGATCGACAAGGTCCCGATGCCGCGCTCCCTCGACACCTCCCTCGTGCGGTTCCCCGGCAAGCTGCTGGGCACGATCACCCGGGTGCGGAAGCTCATCCGCGAACGGGACGTCGACGTCGTCGTCGGGGTCGGTGGGTACGTGTCGACCCCCGCGTACCTCGCGGCACGCCTCACCGGCACCCCGATCGTCATCCACGAGGCGAACGCCCACCCGGGTATGGCGAACAAGCTGGGAGCACGCTTCACGCCGCCCGAGCGGATCGGTTTCGCGTTCGCCGGCACTCCGCTGCCGGGTGAGCACGTCGGCATGCCGATGCGCGCGGCGATCGAACACCTCGACCGCCGGGACCCGGCGACCCGGGAGGCCGCCGCGCGGCACCTCGGCCTCGATCCGGCCCTGCCGACGATCATCGTCACCGGTGGTTCGCTCGGTGCACAGACCATCAACGATGCGATGCTCGGCGCGATGGAGGACATCTCCTCCGCCGGTGTCCAGGTCCTCCACATCACCGGGCGCGGCAAGGGTGAGGACCTCCGCGCCGCGGCCGCGGGCCAGCCGCACTACCACGTCGTCGACTACGTGGACGGGATGGAGAACGTCTACCTCGCCGCGGACCTCCTCGTGTGCCGGGCCGGGGCCGGCACCGTCGCCGAGGTGAGCGTGATGTGCGTGCCCGCGGTGTACGTCCCGCTCGCGATCGGCAACGGTGAGCAGCGCCTCAACGCGTCCTCCGCGGTGAAGGCCGGTGCCGCGACGATGGTCGCGAACGCCGACTTCACGGCCGAGCACGTGCGCACCTCGGTGCTGCCGCTCGTGACGAACCCCGCACAGCTCGAGGCGATGGAACGGGCTGCGGAGGCCCTCGACTTCCCCCTCGCCGCCGCGCGCACGATGGTGGGGAAGATCTTCGCCGCCGCCGGTCGTCCCCACCCCGCCCGCGCGTACCCCGCGCATCTGCTCACGAAGAAGGAACGGTGAACCCGTGACGATCACAGACAGCACCGAGATCGTGCCCGCCGAGGACCTCGGTCGGGTGCATTTCGTCGGCATCGGCGGAGCGGGGATGTCCGGTATCGCCCGCATCATGCTCATGCGGAACATGACGGTGACGGGTTCGGACGCCAAGGATTCCTCGGTCGTCACCGCACTGCGCGCCCAGGGTGCCCGCATCGACATCGGGCAGCGGGCCGAGAACATCCACGACGTCGACACCGTCGTCGTGTCCTCCGCGATCCGTGCCGACAATCCCGAACTCGTGGCCGCCCACGCACAGGGACTGCGGGTCGTCCACCGTTCGGTGGCCCTCGCCTCGCTCATGACCGACAGCCGCACGGTCGCCGTGGCAGGCACCCACGGGAAGACGACGACCACCTCGATGACGACCGTCGCCCTCCAGGCGTGCGGTGCCGACCCGTCCTTCGCGATCGGCGGCGTGCTCACCGCGACCGGCATCAACGCGCACCAGGGCTCCGGGGACGTCTTCGTCGCCGAGGCGGACGAGAGCGACGGCAGCTTCCTCCTCTACGAACCCGCGGTCGGCATCATCACGAACGCGGAGCCCGATCACCTCGACCACTACGGGTCGTGGGAGGCCGTCCGGCAGGCTTTCGTCGACTTCACCGCCAAGGTCCGGCAGCGCGCGGGGACGCTCGTCGCGTGCGCCGACGACGAGGGTGCGCGGTCGATCGCCCTCGAGGCGCGTGAGTCGGGGACGACCGTCCTCCTCTACGGGCAGTCCGAGGACGCCGACGTGCGCCTCGTCGACGTGGCACCGGGGGAGTCGGGCATGACGTTCTCGCTCTCGTTCCCGGACCGCACCGTCGGTCCGATCTCCCTCGTCCAGCCCGGGGTCTACAACGCCCTCAACGCGACCGCGGCCCTGTGCGCGGTCCACGCCCTCGGTCTCGACGTCACCGAGGCGGCGGCCGGAGTGGAGTCGTTCGGCGGCACCCGCAGACGGTTCGAGCTCAAGGGCACCGCGGCCGGTGTGCGGGTCTTCGACGACTACGCGCACCACCCGACGGAGCTCCACGCGGTCCTCACGGCCGCCCGGTCCGTCGTGGACCCCGGTTCGCAGGTGCACGTGATCTTCCAGCCGCACCTGTTCTCCCGGACCCGCAATTTCCGGGCGGAGTTCGGAGCGGCGCTCGGGCTCGCCGACGACGCGATCGTGCTCGACGTGTATCCCGCCCGCGAGGACCCGATCCCCGGGGTCACCGGACAGATCATCGCCGACGAGGTGCCGCTTCCGGCGGACCGCGTCACCTTCCTGCCCGCGTTCAGCGAGGCAGTGCCGTTCGTGGCCGGGCGCGTACGCCCCGGTGACATCGTCATCACCGCCGGTGCCGGAGACGTCACGATGCTCGGTCCGGTGCTCGTCGAGGCGCTCGAGGAGACCCTCGCGGAAGGAAACGGTGGGACGGCGGACTGAGCCGCGGGGCGCCTCGGGACCGGCCGTGCGCGGGACGGAGGAGGCCCCCGCGAGTCTGAGCGAGCGACTCCGGGCCCGGCGGATGCGCCGGATCCGGACGTGGTCGCTCGCGATCGGCGGCGCCGTCGTCGTCCTCGCGACCGCCGCGGTGCTGTGGTTCTCCCCGGTGCTCGCGGTCCGGTCGGTCGAGGTGACCGGCAGCGAGTACGTCGACGGCTCGGCACTCGCGGATTCGCTCACCGAGACCTATGCCGGCACGCCGCTGCCACAGGTGCCCCGGGGTGAGGTCTCCGAGGCGGTCCTCGCGGCACACCACCAGATCGCCGAGGCGGAGGTGTCCTGGGGTGGTCCGCGTACCCTCGTCGTCACCCTCACCGACCGGGTGCCGGTCCTCGCGCTGCACGCGGGGGACTCGTGGACCCGGTACGACGCCGAGGGTGTCGCGATCGACACCGCGGAGCGGGCCCCGGAGGGGATCGCCGTCGTCGAACTCGCCCCGGACGGGGAAGGGGCCGAGGGTACCGAGGACAGTGCCGAGGTGGTCGCCCAGTCGCTCGCACTGCTCCGGGCGATCCCGGACACCGAACGGGAGCAGGTCCGGTCGGTGCGCGTCCGCAGCGCCACCGATCTCCAGGTGGTCCTCGGCATCCCCGGGGACGCCGGTCGTGACGGCAGCCCGGAGGCCGGGGAGGAGAGCGCCGACACGCGCGAGGTGACGATCGATTTCGGCACCGCTGAGGACATCGAGCGGAAGTTCGAGATCGCTCGCATCCTCGTCGGTGAGGGCGCCACCTCGATCGATGTCTCCGTACCGGACGCTCCGGTCGTGCGGGACACGCCGGAGGACTGAGCCGACACGTCCCCGAACCGCTGCGCACCACCCGCTAGAGTGGTGGCACGCAAGACACCCACCGTTCGTCCTATCCGGGACCGATGCGCCGAAAGAGGAACCGACTTGGCTGAATTCCCACAATCCGGAGCTGACATCAAGGTCGTCGGCACTGGCGGCGGCGGTGTCAACGCCGTCCAGCGCATGATCGACGCCGGTCTGCGGGGCGTCGAGTTCATCGCCATCAACACCGACGCGCAGGCGCTCCTCCTCTCCGAGGCGGATCTCAAGCTCGAGATCGGCCGGGAACTCACGCGGGGCCTCGGCGCCGGTGCCGACCCGGAGATCGGTCGGAAGGCCGCGGAGGACTCCGAGGACGCCATCAAGGAGGCGCTCGAGGGCGCCGACATGGTCTTCGTCACCGCAGGCGAGGGCGGCGGAACCGGCACCGGTGCCGCTCCTGTCGTCGCACGCATCGCCCGGGCGCTCGGTGCCCTCACGATCGGTGTCGTCACCCGTCCCTTCACCTTCGAGGGGCGTCGGCGGTCCCAGCAGGCGGAGTCCGGCATCGCGCAGCTGCGCGAAGAGGTCGACACCCTCATCGTCATTCCGAACGACCGTCTCCTGTCGATCTCGGACCGCAACGTCTCCGTCATCGAGGCGTTCCAGTCCGCCGACGAGGTCCTCCGTTCGGGTGTCCAGGGCATCACCGATCTCATCTCGACGCCGGGCATGATCAACCTCGACTTCGCGGACGTGAAGTCCGTGATGAAGGACGCCGGCACCGCTCTCATGGGCATCGGTTCGGCCGTCGGCGACGACCGCGCCGTGCAGGCGGCGGAGGCCGCGATCGCGTCCCCGCTGCTCGAGGCGAGCATCGAGGGCGCACACGGTGTGCTCCTGTCGATCCAGGGTGGTTCGGACCTCGGTCTCTTCGAGATCAACGAGGCCGCCCGCCTCGTCCAGGAGGCCGCGCACCCGGAGGCGAACATCATCTTCGGTACGGTCATCGACGACAACCTCGGCGACGAATGCCGGATCACCGTCATCGCCGCGGGCTTCGACAACTCCGGTCCGTCCACGCCGACGAAGCCGGTGTCCGCGCCCAAGGAGACCCCGGCGGCGAAGGCGGCCCCCGCCGCGCCCGCCCCGGCAGCCGTTCCCACCCAGGACCCGGCCCCCGCCGCCGAGGTCTCCCCGGCGCCGCAGGCGGCCGAGGCGGTCCCGTCCTCGCTGCCGGAGGAGAAGCCCAGCCGCTTCGACCCCTCCGACATCGACATCCCCGAGTTCCTCCGCTGAGGTCCAGGTGCTTCACGACCGCCTCGTCGTTCCCGGTGACCGTGTGTCCGCACACATGGCCTTCACGGATCGGCGGGGCGGTTTCTCGTCCCCGCCCTTCGATTCCTTCAACCTCGGCAAACACGTCGGGGACGAGCCGGCGGCCGTCGAGGCCAACCGCGAACTCCTCGCCTCGGCGCTCGGTCTCGCCGGGGCGCGGATGCGATACGTCTCCCAGGTGCACGGCACCCACGTCCACGAGGTGCTCGAACCGGGTGCCGGTTCCCCGGGCGTGAGCGGCACGGACACGGGACCGGTGGAGGCCGACGCCCAGTTCACGACCGCACTCGACCTCGGTCTCGTGATCCTCGTCGCCGACTGCACCCCGATCCTCCTCGCCGATCCCGACGCCGGGGTCGTCGCCGCGGTCCACGCGGGGCGGAAGGGGATGGCGGCCGGTATCGTCCGGGAGACCGTCGACCGGATGCACGCCCGCGGGGCACAGCGCATCCGTGCCGCCATCGGCCCCTCGGTGTGCCCGCGGTGCTACGAGGTGCCTGCCGACATGCGCGCGGAGGTCGCGGAGCGGGAACCGGTGAGCGCCTCGGTGTCCAGGACCGGGACGCCCGCGCTCGACGTCGCCGCCGGGGTGGTGGCCGGGCTGCACCGCGCCGGCGTGGAGATCGTCCACTGGAGCCGCGCGTGTACGTACGAACACCCGGACCTGTTCTCCCACCGTGCGGGAGCGCCGACCGGGCGATTCGCCGGAGTGGTCTGGCTGCGGCGCGACCCCGAGTGACGACACGCCGGTGTGCCTGCGCGGCGGTGACCGGCCCCTCGGGTACTTTCGTGGCAAGGGATTTCCGACCTGAGGAGTTGCGATGAGCGCGATGAAGAAACTCGGCACGTATCTGGGCTTCGTCGAGGAGGACCAGGACGATTTCACGCCCGCCCACGCGGAACGTGATCGCCGCACCGTCGTCGAGGAGGCCCCGGCCGATTCGTTCGACACCTACGAGGACGAGGAGGAGGACGCCGCACCCGCGGCCGTGACCCCGATCCGTTCGTCGGTCCGCCCGGTCGAGTCGGCTCCGCTGGCCGCCATGAATCGGATCCGCACCATCCACCCCCGCAGCTACAACGACGCGAAGGCGATCGGCACCGCGTTCCGGGACGGCATCCCCGTCATCATGAACCTCACGGCGATGGACGAGGCCAACTCGAAGCGCCTCGTCGACTTCTCCGCCGGCCTCATCTTCGGACTCCGCGGCTCCATCGAGAAGGTGACGAACAACGTGTTCCTCCTCACGCCCGAGAACGTCGAGGTGAGCGGCGAGGACGCCTCGCCCGCACGCACCCAGGCCAGCTTCTTCAACCAGAGCTGACCGGCCCCGTTCGCCGGGTGAACTCCCGGCCGGTTGTCGAGAAATCCCGAGGACGGCGGACTACCCTGGAGGTGGTCCGCCGTCCGATTTCGTACGAGAGTGATACCACCCCCGTCATGAGCCTTGTCCTCGTTCTTCTCGCCTGGTTGCTCAACCTGTATGTCTACGTGCTCCTCGCGCGCGTCGTCATCGATCTCATCCAGGCCTTCGCCCGCGACTGGCGCCCCCAGGGATTCGTCCTCGTGCTGTGCGAGTTCGTCTTCACCGTCACGGACCCGCCGATCAAGCTCGTCCGCAAGGTGATCCCGCCGCTGCGACTCGGTCAGATCGCGATCGACCTCGGATTCATCATCATCTTCATCGGTGTGCAGATCCTCTCGGGGTTCCTGCTCGCGGCCGCACGTTCGATGGCCTGAGGCCTCCGCAGGGGCCCGTACCGCCCCGCGCGACAATCCGAGTTGCCGTGTTGTAGTGTGTCCGTGATGACCGGTGTGGCACCTCACGTGGTACAACGGTTCCACAGCAAGCACTCCCGACCGAAGGTGGCCTCATGGCGCTCACGCCTGAAGATGTAGTGAACAAGCGGTTCCAGCACGTCAAGTTCCGCGACGGATACGACCAGGACGAGGTCGACGACTTCCTGGACGAGGTCGTCGTCGAACTGCGCCGCCTCACGGAGGAGAACGACTCCCTCCGCAAGAAGCTCTCCACCGCCGAGGCACGGGTCGCCGAGCTCGAGTCCGCACCGGCCGCCGCGGCCCCCGCCGCTGCTCCGGCGGACCCCGACGCCACCCAGGTCATGCCGGCCGCGTCGAAGCCGAACGCCGCCGACGCGAAGCCCGCCGAGGCCAAGCCCGCAGCCGAGGCGCCCGCAGCTCCGGCCGCGAAGCCCGCCGAGGCGAAGGCCACCGCTCCGGCCGCTCCGGCGAAGCCCGCTGCCGCGGCGTCCCCGGCTCCCGCCGGCGCCTCTGCCGTCACCGGTTCCGCACCGGACGCCCACGGACTCATCGCACTCGCCCAGCGTGTGCACGACGAGCACGTCGCCGAGGGTGAGGCCACCCGCGACAAGCTCATCAGCGAGGCCGAGGCGAAGGCCAAGACCCTCGTCGGTGAGGCGGAGACCAAGGCGAAGAACCTCGTCGGTGAGGCGGAGAAGAAGCGCGAGGAGGTCCTCAAGGCCCTCGAGACCGAGAAGTCGAACCTCGAACGCGAGATCGACGGCCTCTCGAACTTCGAGCGCCAGTACCGCACGCGCCTCAAGAGCTACCTCAACGATCAGCTGCGCGATCTCGAGTCCTCCGGTTCGCTTGCCCCGGAGACCCTGAGCAAGGGCGTCTGAGCCCGGCCCTGTCGCGTCGACACCCGCGGCCCCGTTCCCTCCTCGAGGGAGCGGGGCCGCGTCGTGTGTGCGGGCGTCGTTCGATAGGATGGACCGGCGCTCCGCAGCAGCGGAGCGCACCGCGTACCCCGAGGAGAGACCCTGCACGTGAACGATCCCGGAACCCGGCCGCGCTCGGTCCTCCTCGTGGCGCTCTTCGGCATCGCCGGCCTCGTCGTCGCCGTCGATCAGGTGACGAAACAGCTCGCGATCCACTACCTCGAGGACCGGCCACCGATCCCCGTCATCGGCGATCTCGCGGGGTTCGCGTTCTACCGCAACCCGGGGGCCGCCTTCGGCATGGGTGCGGGGTCCACGTGGGTCTTCGCCCTCATCGCGATGGTCGTCCTCGTCGGCATCCTGTTCGCCGGTCGGAAGCTCGGTTCGCGTGGGTGGGCGCTCGGCCTCGGTCTTCTGCTCGGCGGTCTCACCGGCAATCTCCTCGACCGACTATTCCGGGCCCCCGGGGCCTTCCACGGCGCGGTCGTCGACTTCATCGATCTGTACTTCTTCATCTGCAATGTCGCCGACATCGCGATCAGCGCCGCCGCGGTCGTCGTCGTGGTCCTCACCTTCCGGGGCATCGGACTCGACGGCCGTCGCGAGGGCGAGGACCCCGCACCCGGCACCGATGAGCAGGGCCCGGGCCCACAGGCGCCGGAGGAAAGGGAAACGGCATGAACGAACGCACCTTCTTCGTCCCCGAGGGACTCGAGGGCGAACGCGTGGACGCCGCCCTCGGTCGACTGCTGGGCCTCTCTCGCACCGCGGCCGCCCAGATCGCCTCGGACGGCGGCGTGAAACTCGACGGTCAGGTCGTCGGGAAGTCCGAGCGGGTCCGCTCGGGAGCGATGCTCGACGTCACGATGCCCGACCCGAAGAAGCCGCTCGAGGTCGTCGCCGAACCCGTCGAGGGCATGACGGTGCTCTACGACGACGACGCATTCGTCGTCGTCGACAAGCCGGTCGGCGTGGCCGCGCACCCGGCCGCCGGCTGGAAGGGCCCCACGGTGATCGGTGGGCTCGCCGGTGCCGGGTACGCGATCGCCACCTCGGGCGCCTCGGAGCGCCAGGGGATCGTGCATCGCCTCGATGTGGGCACCTCGGGCGTCATGGTCGTCGCGAAGGGCGAGCACGCGTACAGCGTCCTCAAGCGCGCATTCAAGGAACGCACCGTGGAGAAGACGTACCACGCGCTCGTCCAGGGGCTGCCGGACCCGCTCGTCGGGACGATCGAGGCACCCATCGGCCGGAACCCCAAGCGCGACGGTCTCTACGCGGTCCGACAGGACGGCAAGCACGCGGTCACGCACTACGAGGTGCTCGAGGTCCACAAGTCCGCCACGCTCGTCGAGGTGCACCTGGAGACCGGCCGGACCCACCAGATCCGGGTCCACATGTCGGCCACGGGGCACCCGTGCGCGGGTGATCTTCCCTACGGTGCCGACCCGACCCTCGCCACGCGACTCGGTCTCGAACGACAGTGGTTGCACGCGGTGAAACTGGGCTTCACGCACCCGGAGACGGGGGAGTGGGTCGAGTTCGAGAGCGCCTACCCGCAGGACCTGCAGCACGCACTCGACACCGTGCGCGCGGCACAATGGTGAGAGCGTTCCACCGCTCACCACCCCGTCGTCGATCGGAGGACCCCTCGTGACCGCCACCCAGGACTTCGCCCACCTCCACGTCCACACCGAGTACTCGATGCTCGACGGTGCCGCCCGCCTCGGCGACCTCATGGCCGCGGCGAACGAACTCGGCATGAGCGCGATGGCGACGACCGACCACGGTTACCTCTTCGGCGCCTTCGACTTCTGGAAACAGGCCACCGGGGCGGGGATCCGCCCCATCATCGGCGTCGAGGCGTACATCACCCCGGGCACGCACCGCACCGACAAGACCCGCGTGAAGTGGCGCACCGACGAGAGCCAGCGCGGCGACGACGTCTCCGGCGGTGGCGCGTACACCCACATGACCCTCCTCGCACGCGACAACGAGGGCATGCACAACCTCTTCAAGATGTCGTCGATCGCCTCGCTCGACAGTGTCTTCGGCAAATGGCCGCGGATCGACGAGGAACTCCTCACGACGTACTCGAAGGGCCTCATCGCGACGACCGGCTGCCCTTCGGGCGAGGTGCAGACGAAGCTCCGCCTCGGGCTGTACGACCAGGCGGTCGAGGCGGCGGCGAAGTACCGCGACATCTTCGGCGCGGAGAACTACTACCTCGAGCTCATGGACCACGGGCTCGACATCGAACGCCGGGTGACGAAGGACCTCCTGCGCCTGGGCGAGCAGTTGAACCTGCCGCTCGTGGCGACGAACGACCTCCACTACACCCATGAGTCCGATGCGAAGGCGCACGAGGCACTCCTCGCGATCCAGTCCGGGTCGAAACTCATCGAACCGACGTACGACCAGGGCGGCAGCCGTTTCGCCTTCAGCGGGACCGGGTACTATCTCAAGTCGCCCGCGGAGATGCGCTCGCTGTTCTCCGAGTTCCCCGAGGCGTGCGACAACACGCTGCGCATCGCCGAACGCTGCGAGGTGTCCTTCGACACCGAGGCGAACTACATGCCGAAGTTCCCGTGCCCGCCCGGGCACGACGAGACCTCGTGGCTCATCGAGGAGGTCAATCGGGGACTCCAGTACCGGTACCCCGACGGCGTGCCGACGAATGTGCGCGAACGGGCCGACTACGAGCTCGACATCATCATCCAGATGGGGTTCCCCGGCTACTTCCTCGTCGTCGCGGACTTCATCAACTGGTCGAAGGACAACGGGATCCGCGTGGGTCCCGGTCGTGGTTCCGGTGCCGGCTCGATGGTCGCGTACGCGATGCGCATCACCGACCTCGATCCGATCCAGCACGGCCTCATCTTCGAGCGCTTCCTCAACCCCGACCGTGTGTCGATGCCCGACTTCGACGTCGACTTCGACGACCGTCGGCGTTCCGAGGTCATCGACTACGTCACCGAGAAGTACGGCGACGAACGCGTCGCGATGATCGTCACCTACGGCACGATCAAGACGAAGCAGGCACTCAAGGACTCCGCACGTGTGCTCGGCAAGCCCTTCTCCATGGGCGAACGCCTCACGAAGGCCCTCCCGCCGGCACAGATGGCGAAGGACATCCCGCTCGCGGACATCGAGAACCCGGAGGCGAAGCGCTACGGCGAGGCCGGTGAGTTCCGGGAACTCATCGCCACCGACCCCGAGGCACGGGAGACCTTCGAGACCGCGAAGGGCCTCGAGGGGCTGAAGCGGCAGTGGGGCGTCCACGCCGCCGGCGTCATCATGTCCTCGCACCCCATCATCGACGTCATCCCCATCATGCGCCGGTTCCAGGACGGCCAGGTCATCACGCAGTTCGACTACCCGACGTCCGAGGGCCTCGGCCTCATCAAGATGGACTTCCTGGGGTTGCGCAACCTCACGATCATCTCCGACGCGCTCGAGAACATCCGGTACAACCGCGATTTCGACCTCGATCTCGAGCACCTCGCGCTCGACGACAAGAAGGCGTACGAACTCCTCGCGAGCGGTGACACGGTGGGCGTGTTCCAGCTCGACGGCGGCGGTCTGCAGAGCCTCCTGCGGCTCATGAAGCCCGACAACTTCGAGGACATCTCCGCAACCCTGGCACTGTACCGGCCGGGCCCGATGGGTGCCGATTCGCACACGAACTACGCGCTGCGCAAGAACGGTCTGCAGGAGAAGACCCCGATCCACCCCGAGCTCGAGGAACCGCTCCGCGAGATCCTCGACACGACCTACGGCCTCATCATCTACCAGGAGCAGGTGATGGCGATCGCGCAGAAGGTCGCCGGCTACTCCCTCGGCCAGGCGGACATCCTGCGCCGCGCGATGGGCAAGAAGAAGAAGTCCGAGCTCGACAAGCAGCAGGTCGGCTTCTTCGGGGGCATGAAGGAACGCGGGTACTCGAAGGAGGCCGCGCAGGCCCTCTGGGACATCCTCCTGCCCTTCTCCGACTACGCGTTCAACAAGGCCCACTCGGCCGCGTACGGTGTCGTGTCCTACTGGACCGCGTATCTCAAGGCGCACTACCCAGCGGAGTACATGGCGGCCCTCCTCACCTCGGTCGGTGACAACAAGGACAAACTCGCGATGTACCTCAACGAGTGCCGTCGCATGCACATCACCGTCCTCGCCCCCGATGTGAATGAATCCGCCCAGACCTTCACCCCGGTCGGTTCCGACATCCGTTTCGGCATGGGTGCGGTCCGCAACGTCGGTGCGAACGTCGTCGCCGGGATCGTCGAGGCGCGCGAGGGGAAGGGTGCGTTCACTTCCTTCAACGACTTCCTCGACAAGGTGCCGAGCCAGGTGTGCAACAAGCGCACGATCGAGTCCCTCATCAAGGCCGGTGCCTTCGACTCGCTCGGGCACACCCGCCGGTCGCTCGTCGAGATCCACGAGGAGGCCGTCGACGCGGTCGTCGGGGTGAAGCGGCAGGAGGCGGCCGGCCAGTTCGACCTCTTCGCCGCGCTCGACGGCGGCGAGGACGAAGCGGTGTTCTCCGTGACGATCCCGGAGCGGCCGGACTGGGAGAAGAAGGAGAAGCTCGCATTCGAACGCGAGATGCTCGGTCTCTACGTCTCCGACCATCCGCTCAACGGCCTCGAGGGCGTGCTGAGTTCGGAGGCCGAGGCCTCGATCGCGGAGATCGTCGATCCCGAGAGCCACCGTCCCGACGGATCCCAGACCCGGATCTGCGGCATGATCACGACGGTCACCCGGAAGGTGTCGAAGAACTCCGGCAAGCCGTACGCGATCGTGACGATGGAGGACCTCAACGCGAGCATCGAGGTGATGTTCTTCGGGGACGTCTACGAACCCGTCGCGACGCTCCTGCAGAACGACCTCGTCATCACCGTCACCGGACGCATCCGGACCTCGGAGGACCGCGGGACCTCCCTCATGGCGCAGTCGATGACGATCCCGGACGTCACGGATCCGCAGGACCGCCCGGTCGGGATCACGCTGCCGATCGAACGGTGCACGGAGGACCTCGCCCGTCGCCTCAAGGACGTCCTCGTCGCGAACGCCGGGAGCTCGGAGGTCCACCTCGAGCTCACGGGGCCCGGGCGGACGACCGTGATGCGCCTCGACCGTTCCCTCCGGGTGACGCCGGGACCGAACCTGTTCGGGGACCTCAAAGGACTCCTCGGTCCCCGGTGCCTCGTCGCCTCCGGCGCCACGAACCCGTTCGCCTGAGCGCTCGGTGCACCGGCGCCGGGGACGCCCGGTGGTGGGCGCCGTTCGGGTGACGGTCCCGACACCGGTGGTGGGACGTGCGGACGTAGAATGCACGGGTGACTGAACCGATGATGAATGTGCTCGACTTCCGCAACTCGCCGCTCGACCGCCGGACGCTCCGGACCCGGGTGCCGCGCGCCTCGGTCGACATCTCCGACGCGATCTCCGCGGTCGGACCCATGATCCAGGACATCCGCGAACGTGGCCGCGCCGCCGTCCTCGAGTACACGGAACGGTTCGACCACGTGCAGCCGGACACGTTGCGGGTCCCCGCCGCGGCACTCGCGGCGGCGCTCGAGGGCCTCGCGCCCGCGGTCCGTAGTGCTCTCGAGGAGACCATCACCCGTGCCCGGGCGGTCGCCGAGGCGGACGTCCGGTCCGCCGTGACGACCGAGTTCACCGGCGGCGGCACCGTGACGACCCGTTGGCTGCCGGTCGATCGTGTGGGGCTCTATGTGCCCGGCGGCCTCGCGGTCTACCCGTCGACCGTCGTGATGAACGTCGTCCCGGCGCAGGCCGCCGGGGTGCCCTCTCTCGCGATCGCTTCGCCCCCGCAGGCCGACGGGCTTCCGCACCCGACCGTGCTCGCCGCTGCGGCGATGCTCGGCGTCGACGAGGTGTGGGCGATGGGCGGGTCCCAGGCGATCGCGGCGTTCGCCTACGGGTTCGACGACGGGGAGGACCTCGAACCCGTCGACCTCATCACCGGTCCGGGCAATGCCTTCGTCGCCGCGGCCAAGGCGAGTGTGCGCGGGGTCGTCGGGATCGACGCGGTCGCCGGGCCCACGGAGATCATCGTGCTCGCGGATGCGACGGCGGACCCGCGGTTCGTCGCCGCGGACCTCGTGAGCCAGGCCGAGCACGATCCGCTCGCCGCTTCCGTCCTCGTCACCGCGGAGGCCTCCCTCGCCGAGGCGGTCCAGGACGAACTGCGGACCCAGGTCGCCGCCACGGCCCACACCGACCGGGTGCGGCGGGCTCTCGCCGGGAACCAGTCCGGGATCGTGCTCGTCGACGACCTCGATGCCGGTATCGCCGTGCTCAACGCCTATGCGGGTGAGCACGTCGAGCTCATGGTCGCCGATCCGCAGGCCGTCGCCGCACGGGTGACGAACGGTGGCACCCTCTTCCTCGGCGATCACTCGCCGGTTGCGCTCGGGGACTACTGCTCGGGGTCGAACCACGTCCTGCCGACACTCGGGACCGCTGCCTACTCGTCCGCGCTCGGTGTGCAGTCCTTCCTCAAGGGCAGCCAGGTCGTCGACTACCCGCGGGACGCCCTCGCCGCCGTCGCCGAGCACGTCACGGTGCTCGCGACGGAGGAGGATCTGCCGGCCCACGGCACCGCGGTGACCGTCCGCTTCGGGGGTGACGTGTAATGCACTGCCCCTTCTGCCGTCACGTGGACTCCCGGGTCGTCGACTCGCGCACCGCGGAGGACGGCTCCTCGATCCGCCGGCGCCGTCAGTGCCCGAACTGCGGTCGGCGCTTCACGACGATGGAGGCGACGAGTCTTACCGTCATCAAGCGTTCGGGCGTGTCCGAGGAGTTCTCCCGCCAGAAGGTCGTCGGGGGAGTGCGCAAGGCCTGCCAGGGACGCCCGGTCGGCGAGGACGACCTCGCGAAGCTCGCCCAGCGGGTCGAGGAGACGATCCGGTCGCGCGGGATCGCGGAGATCGATGCCGACGAGATCGGGCTGGCGATCCTCGATCCGCTGCGGGAACTCGATCACGTCGCATACCTGCGATTCGCGAGTGTCTATCAGTCCTTCGCGACCCTCGAGGACTTCGAGGCCGCGATCGAGTCGCTCCGGTCGGAGGCCCGCGATTCCGGGAGTACCGAGGGTGCACACGGGGCCCGGGACTCCTCGGGTTCCGGTGCCGGGACCGCGGGTGCTGCACCGGGCTCGGCAGAGACGAATCCCGGGGCATAGGCCCTCCGACGGCGGGGCCGGTGAGAGATCGGACCTCCGTGCGGCCGGGTCGGTGACGGCCGGAACGCGCGGGTGACGACACGCCGGGAACGGTGCGAAACCCCAGGTGGGACGGCCCGCAGAAAAAACTCGAGCGGAACCGGAATTCCTGAGGGTCAGGTGTGACCGAGCTGGATTTCCATGTATGCTAGGACTCAGCCGCGGGGCATCGGAGGGGAAGCCGATGCCCCGCGGCCCTTTTCTTGGGCACTCACCCCCTCGCTACTCACCCCTTCTGTTCCGGGCGCGCGGTTCCACGTTCCCCGGTGGAGTTCCCGGGTGGAGATCCGGAGGCAGCCGGAATCAGCTGTGCACGTCGGCACGATCTCGGAATCAGCTGCACGATTTGGCACGATTTCATACGGCTGGATCGTGCCAAATCGTGCAGCTGATCGTGGGATGCCGTCAGAGGCGGCCAGGACTGGTACGTCTTCGCATTCCTTGTTCCCGGATGAGCCCGACCGTGCATCGAAATCGCAATCGGCTGCGAATGCGGGATTCAGGTCGCGATCGGCTGCGCGATCTCGCCGAAACCCCACCATCGATTGCGATCTCAACAGCGGCGCCCGCAGCGAATCGCGATGTGAAGATCGTCGATCGCACACGCTCGGGCACTCGACTCCACTCGGGCGAGTACGTGCAGTCGAACCATCACCCGCGGTGCCGACGGCGCAAAGTCAGGTGTCGACGCAGGCCGAGAAGCACGCGTGAGTGCCGGCCGGAAGTCCCCGGGTGCGCCCGGAAGTCCCCGGACTGTGAAAATGTTCGCGCCGTTTCTGTACGAAAGCACCGTCGGTACGAAAGCACGGTCCACGCATTCCTCGAAGCTGCGCCTCGGCCGACGAGAAGGCCCCACCGGTCGTGCGGAACCGGTGGGGCCTCGTGGGTGGGGGAAGGGGAGGAGGAGTTCCTCAGGACGCGGCGGCGAGGCCCGCGGCGAGGACGCTGTCGTGCGCCTCGACGATGCGCAGCCGTGACGTCGAGCGGGTGAGGGCGACGTAGAGCTCTCCGATCCCGCGGTCGTCCCCGGCCGGGGCGATCGATGCCGGTTCGACGATGACGACGCCGTCGAACTCGAGGCCCTTCGCCTCGTACGGGGTGAGGACGGCGACCGTGTGGTCGATGCCCGCCGGGCCGAAACCGTGGTCGACGCGACCGTCCTCCCCGAACGCGTGCCCGAGCAGTTCGATGTGCTGGGGCGCTGCGATGACGGCGACCCGCCCGCCGCCGAGGATCTCGAGTTCCTCCGCCACGACCGCCGGAACGGAAGCACAGACCCGGGAGACGTCGTCGAGCCGGTCGAACACCGGCGGGTACGCACCCTCCCGAACCGAATCCGGGGCGGACAGTGCCGGGAAGTGCTCCCGCAGGAGCGCGTTCGCGAGCGACATGATCCGCCCGGGGGTGCGGTAGGACACCGTGAGCTCCTCGAGGCGGAACCGCGACCCGACGTGCGGATCGAGGACCGACCGCCAGGTGCGGGAGGCGTCCACCGCGGACGCCTGCGCGAGGTCTCCCACGAGGGTGGCGGACTTGCTCGGGACCTTGCGGAACAGCAGTCGCAACTGCATGGGGCTGAGCTCCTGGGCCTCGTCGACGACGAGGTGCCCGTACGTCCACTCGCGGTCACCGACGGCGCGTTCGGCCACCGTGAGAGCGGGACCGCCGCCCTCCCAGCGTCCTGCGAGCGACTCCGCGGTGACGGAGCTGCCGGCGAGCATGCCCTCGACCCCCATCATGTCGATGACGGACTGGGCGTACTCGAGTTCCTCGGAGTCCTTGCGGGCCCGGTTCACCTCGGCCTCGCCGAGCAGCTCGGCGAGTTCGTCGAGCAGCGGGACGTCCTCGACGGTGATCGGTGACCCCGCCTCGCGACGCAGCTCCGCCATCTCCTCGAAGGAGAGGATGCCCTCTGCCGCGGCCACGAGTTTGTGCGGCTTGGAGAAGAGCGCATCGAGGACCCCTGCCGGGGTCAGCGGCAGCCAGGCGAGGTTGACGGCGACGCGCACGTCCCGGGAGTTCCGCAGTTCGTCGATGAGTTCGGGCGTCCGGGCCTCGTCCGCCTCGACCCCCATCTGGGTCGCGAGGGCCGGGGCGAGTGCACGGAGCGTCGCATTCACGAAGGTGCTGCGGGCGACATTGTGCGGATCACCCGTGCGGCGGGCCCGTTCGCGCGCCTTCCGGAGCATGCCGCGGGTGAGGGTGAGCGTGTACTGCCCGACCCGCACCTGGCGGTCCTCCGGGAGGATGCGCTGGTAGTTCCGGACCGCTTTCGCGATGACCTGCACCATCCGGAGGTCGCCCTTCACGGCCGCCGCCGGACCGGCATCGCGCAGCGTGGTCTCCACGCCGGGAAGGAGCTGTCCCGGAGTGAGGAGCACGGCGCCGGTCTCCCCGAGCGAGGGCAGGACCTGTTCGATGTACTTGAGGAACACGGGGGAGGGGCCGACGAGGAGGACGCCGGACTTCGCGATCTTCCTCCGGTGCTGGTACAGCAGGTACGCGGCGCGGTGGAGCGCGACCGCGGTCTTGCCGGTTCCCGGACCGCCCTGGACGACGAGGACGCCCTCGAGGTCCTGCCGGATGATGCGGTCCTGTTCGGACTGGATGGTCGCGACGATGTCACCCATGCGTCCGGTGCGGTGCGCCGAGAGCGAGGCGATGAGTGCACCCTCGCCGTGCAGACTGCCGCGTTGGTCGTCGCTGAGCGCGTCGAGGTCGAGGACGTCGTCCTCGATGCCCGTGACGGTACGACGGCGGGTGGCGATGTGCCGGCGGCGGACGACACCGCCGGGGTTCGCGGCGGTCGCCCGGTAGAACGGTTCGGATGCCGGGGCGCGCCAGTCCATGAGGAGCTGGGTGCGGTCGCGGTCGGAGATCCCGATCCGCCCGATGTACGTGGTCTCCCCGGATTCGGAGTCGATCCGGCCGAAGCACAGACCTTCCTCGGCGTTGTCGAGCCGGATGAGGTCGTCCTCGTACATCGTCGCGAAGGCATCGCGTTCGGAGCGGTTCTGATGATTCCCGCCCACCTGGGTCCGGCGTACGGTCCCGAGCTTGCCCCGGGTCTCCTCCCGGATCTCGTCGAGCCGGCGGTACACCACGTCCAGGTTCTCCTGTTCGTGGTTGATCTCGGTCTGTTCGCTCACCTTCCACCTTTCGATCGGCATTCAATTATGCCGTCTCCGGCGGTGGATTCCGTGTGATCCGGCCCGGATTCCGAGAAATGTTCACGCGGTCGTCACACGATGGTCCGGTCGGCCCGGACGCGTCCCGCACCGGCGCTACCGGCGCATCCACCTCGGTCCACACCCGAGGCGCTCCGGCGGTCACAACACACCGGTCCGGGAGCCGGCCCTCCACAGGGCGACGCAGAGCCTGTCGGGTCGGCCGGAGACCGCGTCAGCGTGGAGCCATGAAGAAACTCAAGACTCTCCGGACCTCGTTCGACATCGTCGGTGCCCTGCCCCACCTCCTCGGGTTCCGTCCCCGTGACTCCCTCGTTCTCGTCACCGCCTCCCGGACGAAGGAGGGGACCGTCCTCATGGGGGCGAGCAGCCGGTGGGACTTCGACACGGCGCTCGCCGAGCGCTGGAACGACGAACACACCGCGTACGTCGTCGACACCGTCCTCACGAGCAGCCCGGACCCGCTCGATGCGATCGTCCCGGTCGTCTTCTCCGAGGTGTACGCGGTGGCGCTCGGACTCGACGGAGGCGAGGGTGACCCCGGACTGCGGGACCTCATCGATGCTCCGGTGCACGCGCTCTGCGAAGCGTTCGTCCGCGCGGGTGTGCACGTCGCGGAACCGCTGTGGGCGTCCGCGGAGTTCCACGGAAGTGTGCTCGACCCCGACGTCGTGCACACCCGTGCCACCGCGGACGAATCGCAGGCCGCAGTCTCGATGATCTTCGAGGGGTCGCAGGTCGTCGAGGACTTCGATGCGGCGGTGCGGTTCGCACCCGCGGATCTCTCCCTCGTCGACGAGGCCGCCGCCCTGCGCGGTCGCGGACACGCGGCGGAGGACCTCGTGTGGGCGGTCGTCACCGACGTCCTGCGTCTGTACGACGAGGTCGACTTTGTCCCCGGCAGGTTCCGGCCGAGCCCGCTCGGGCTCCTCGGGGTGGAGCACATGTGCGAGGAACCCTGGAGCCGGGACGCGCTCCAGATGATCCTCGGGTTCGACCATCCGGCTTTCCACCCCGAGGATCTCCGGGTGCTCTCCGCGTCCGAGTTCCTCCCGCTCGCGCGTGAGGCGGCCGGCAGCGACGAATCGGTCCGGTCCATGGTCGGGCTCTCCCCGCTGCCGCCCGACTTCGACCTGCTCGGACGGTCCGTCGACTACCTACGGAGCCTCGTGCTCCTCGTGCGGTCGGGAATCCGGCCGGCGGTTCTCGCGGTTCTCGCGTGGATGGAATGGGCGCGGATGCGGAACTCCTTCGCCGAGTGGTACGCAGCGGAGTCCCTCGCCCTCGACCCCGACTACACGCTCGCTCTCCTCGTCCGGGACGCGGTCAACGCCGGAGTGACGCCCGGCTGGGTGGCGGGGCCGGCCTGCATCCTGGGTAGAACGGGGTGACGGCGGAACGGGGCGACGGCATGCCGGTGCGACGGCAGGAGGCGGTGGTGCCGGAAGGGGGCGTCGGACCGCGGTGTGGAGTGGATGACGAAGGTCTCTCTTGCGCGAGTCGCGCAGCGGTGGTAATTCGCCTGCGTCGGAATAACGTGCCAGAATGCTGTGTTGACCCAGTCGTTCCGGACCGGGTGGGCGTGAAGTCGTCCGTGACGAGTTGTTCGCAACGAGGTACGTGCAGCGCGATGCACGTGGCGAGAAGCGCGCAGCGAGTCGGTCCGGGTTTGACTTGGGTCTTACCTGTGCCCGGCGCGCTCTGCCGGATCCGGTGGACCACCGCAAGACTCTTCCGAAAGGTGTACTCGTGCCGACAGACCAGAAGGATTCGAGCATGGCTGCTGAAACTACGACAGAGGAGTCCGCGACCTCGGCGTCCGCCTCGAAGACGACCGGTACGAGAACGACCACGAAGAAGACCGCCGCGAAGTCGACGACCGCCAAGAAGGCCACCACGACGAAGAAGGCCACCACGACGAAGAAGACCGCCGCGAAGAAGACGACCGCGGCGAAGACCACTGCCACGAAGGGCCGCCGGAAGAAGTCCGAGGATCCTGTCGCGGAGGTCATGGCGGAGGCAGCTGCACCGCCGGAGGAGGAGCCGACCGAGGAGGCCACCACCGAGAAGCCGCAGACCGAGGTCGAGGAGAAGGGCGGCTTCGTCGTCTCCGACGCCGAGGACGACGCCCCGGCCCAGCAGGTCGTGTCCGCCGGTGCCACCGCGGACCCGGTGAAGGACTACCTCAAGCAGATCGGTAAGGTCGCACTGCTCAATGCGGCCGAGGAGGTCGACCTCGCCAAGCGCATCGAGGCCGGCATGTACGCCGAGCACCTCCTCAAGGAGGGTGCGGTCACGGACTCCCGTGACGTGCGTGACTACAAGTGGATCGTCCACGACGGGCGGATCGCGAAGAACCACCTCCTCGAGGCGAACCTCCGCCTCGTGGTGTCCCTCGCGAAGCGGTACACCGGTCGTGGCATGCTCTTCCTCGACCTCATCCAGGAGGGGAACCTCGGTCTCATCCGTGCGGTCGAGAAGTTCGACTACACGAAGGGCTTCAAGTTCTCGACGTACGCGACCTGGTGGATCCGACAGGCGATCACCCGTGCGATGGCCGACCAGGCCCGCACCATCCGCATCCCGGTCCACATGGTCGAGGTCATCAACAAGCTGGCCCGCGTCCAGCGTCAGATGCTGCAGGACCTCGGTCGCGAACCCACCCCCGAGGAACTCGCGAAGGAACTCGACATGACGCCCGAGCGCGTCGTCGAGGTGCAGAAGTACGGCCGTGAGCCGATCTCCCTCCACACCCCGCTCGGTGAGGACGGGGATTCCGAGTTCGGTGACCTCATCGAGGACTCCGAGGCCGTCGTGCCCGCGGATTCTGTGAGCTTCACGCTCCTCCAGGAGCAGCTGCACTCGGTGCTCGACACCCTCTCCGAGCGGGAGGCCGGCGTCGTGTCCATGCGGTTCGGTCTCAACGACGGTCAGCCGAAGACGCTCGACGAGATCGGCAAGGTCTACGGTGTCACGCGTGAACGGATCCGCCAGATCGAAAGCAAGACGATGGCGAAGCTCCGCCATCCCTCGCGTTCGCAGGTCCTGCGCGACTACCTCGACTGAGGTCCCGCGACCTCGGCCGGGGTTCTGCACCCGAGCTCCCCGACCACGCCGAAGGGCCCCGCACTCCTCATCCCGAGGGGTGCGGGGCCCTTCGTCGTATGTGTGCGCATCCGGTGCGGCTCCTGCCCGCCGAGGCGCCGGCCCGGGTGGGGCAGGCGCCTCGGCGGGTCGGGTTCAGGCCCCGGCGGTCGGTTCTCCGCCGGTCTGCTCTCCGCCGGCGGGCGCCTCGGCGGGGGAGTCCGTGTTCGGTCCGATGACCGTGAACGCGGCGTTCTGCGAGTCGATGAACCGGCCGACCCGGCCGTGGAGCGAGTCGTGCGGCTCGGTGAGCACGGCTCCGCCGAGTTCCTGCACCCGGGGAACGAGTGCATCGACGTCGTCGACGCGCAGGTACGACTCCCAGTGGGCGGGGATGGGGAATCGAGAGTTGTCGAGCACTCCGCCGACCATCGGGCTCTGCGCGTCGGTCGTTCCGGAATCGTCCCCGGCGGCGCCGAGTGCGAAGGAGGCGTACCGGAAGTCGTCGGTGTCGCCGTCGACGGTGAACTCCCAGCCGAAGGTCCTCGCGTAGAACTCGCGCACCGTGAAGTCCTTCGTGTGCAGTTCGAACCACGCGGGGGCGCCCGTGACGTCGAGCGTCGTGAAGCCGCGCTCGTCCGGGTACTCGAGCACCCCGAAGGCCGTTCCGGCGGGGTCGGCGACGAGTGCGACACCTGCAGTGCCGTCGAACTCGGGAATCGCCATCATCGGCTGTCCGCCGGCGTCGGACACCGCGGCGACGAAATCGTCGAGCGAGCCGACACGGAAGTAGACGGACCAGAACGCCGGCTGTCCCTCGGGCGCATCCGCCGGCTGGGGGCTGATGCCCGCGACCCGGGCGCCGTCCTTGAGCGCGGTGAGGCCGAAGCCCATCGGCCCCGGTTCCGTGAATTCCCACCCGAGGAGTCCGCCGTAGAAGGCCCGAGCGGCGGTGACATCCGGCGAGCTGAGCTCGATCCAGCACGGGTGATTGTTCGGTGGGGTGAACACAGGTGTCCCAACTGTCGACTGCATGACGCGGCAAGTCTAATTGCCTCTAGTCGCCGATGAGGTACTCCTCGATCCCGGCGGAGATCGCCGAGGCGTACACGCTCCGCCCCTCGGATGATTCCATGCGCGCCGCGTCCTCGACATTGCGCATCTCCCCGCACTCGACCATCGCGGCGGGAACCGATGCGTGATTGAGGCCCGCGATGTCGCTGCGTGCGACGAGCCCGTCCTCGCCGTACGCGGGATTGGGGGAGAGGTCGGCGTCCTCGAACGCCGCGACGAGCACCTCGCCGAGGTCCGCGGAATCCGCTGCGAGGTCGGTGGCCGCCACCTCGTCGTCGAGGGGCTCGGGCACGATGACGTGGAACCCCTGCGCACTCGTGTCCTCGGTCCCGTTCGCGTGGATGCTCACGAGGAGGTCCGCGTCGTCCGCGAAGGCCCCGCGTTCGTCGACGCACGGCCCCACGCCCTCGTCGTCGTCGCGGCTGAGGACGACCGAGGCGCCGTGCTTCTCGAGCTGTTCGCGCACTTCGAGCGCGACCTCCCAGTTGAATGCGTGCTCGGCGTAGTCGGAGTTCGTCGCGGTGCCCGTCGTGTTGCAGTCCTTCGTGCCGCCGCGTCCGTCGTCGACCTGCCGGGTGATCTCGGCGCTCCCGGCGTTGCCGCCGTTGTGCCCCGGGTCGAGGGCCACCGTCCTCCCTTCGAGAGGGCGGGGCGCCTCGGTGGTGGGGGGAACGGTCCCCGGTGTGCCGGGAGTGGAGGCCGAGGCGCCGGCCGTCCGGGGATTCTCGCTCGGCCGGGTCTGCGGATCCGCCGCGCCGAGGGCGCATCCGGAGAGCACGGAGGCTAGGAGCAGGGGGAGCAGGGCGTGGGCAGGACGGAGAGGCAGCACGGCCCCAGTATTGCCCACCGGACTCCGCTGTTCCGCTCCCGGCGTGCCCCGGTGCGCCTGAACGAGTGTGTCCGTGCTTTTTCGTACACTTGTCCGAGTCCGCAATCGAAAGGTGATTCCGTGCCCCCAGCAGTTTCGACCGGAGTGTCCGTCGCCGCTTCCGCCGGTTCCGAGTACGGCGCGCGGCAGTTGTCCGTCCTCGAGGGACTCGACGCGGTCCGCAAACGCCCGGGCATGTACATCGGGTCGACGGACTCCCGGGGACTCATGCACTGCCTGTGGGAGATCATCGACAACTCCGTCGACGAGGCCCTCGCCGGGCACGGTGACGACATCGGGATCCGGCTCCACCCGGACGGTTCGGTCGAGGTGTCGGACAGCGGGCGCGGGATCCCCGTCGACACGGAGCCGAAGACCGGACTCACCGGTGTCGAGGTCGTCATGACCAAACTCCACGCAGGCGGCAAGTTCGGGGGCGGTTCCTACGCCGCGGTGGGCGGGCTCCACGGCGTCGGTGCCTCGGTGGTGAACGCCCTCTCGAGCCGCCTCGACGTCGAGGTCACCCGTGGTGGGAAGGTCCACCGGATGTCGTTCCGCCGCGGCACGCCCGGCACCTTCGACGACTCCTCCGGCACCCCCTCTCCGGACAACACCTTCACCCCGTTCGAGGGCGCCGGCGTCCTCGAGGTCGTCGGGAAGGCGAAGCGCGGGGTCACCGGCACCCGCACCCGCTACTGGGCGGATCCGCAGATCTTCCTCAAGGACGCCCAGTTCGCCTACGAGGACCTCGTGAATCGTGCCCGGCAGACGGCGTTCCTCGTGCCCGGTCTGCGCATCACCATCGACGACGACCGGGGCGTCGCCCGCGACGAGGCCGGGGAACCGATCCTCCACCGGAGGGAGGAATTCCGGTTCGAGGGCGGCATCTCCGAGTTCGTCGACCACCTCGCCCACGACGAGGCCGTCACGGACACCTGGCGACTCCGGGGCGAGGCGACGTTCACGGAGACCGTTCCGGTGCTCGACGACCACGGGCACATGGTGTCCCGGGACGTCGAGCGCGAGGTCGGCGTCGATATCGCCCTGCGGTGGGGCAAGGGCTACGACACGAAGGTGCGCAGCTTCGTCAACATCATCGCGACGCCCAAGGGCGGTACGCACCTCACCGGGTTCGAACAGTCGCTCCTCAAGACCCTCCGCAAGGTCATCGATGCCAACGCCCGTCGGCTCAAGCTCGGCAAGGACCGGATCGAGAAGGACGACGTCCTCGCCGGTCTCACCGCGGTCGTGACCGTGCGTCTGGCCGAACCGCAGTTCGAGGGGCAGACGAAGGAGGTGCTCGGGACCGCGGCCGTCCGGCAGATCGTCGCGAGGACGGTCGAGTCCGAACTCCTCACTGTCCTCGAGTCCGCGAAGAAGAGCGACAAGCTCCAGGTGAACCAGTTGCTCGAGAAGATCGTCGCGGAGATGAAGAGCAGGATCTCCGCCCGCACCCACAAGGAGAACCAGCGCCGCAAGACCGCGCTCGAATCCTCCTCACTGCCGGCGAAGCTCTACGACTGCCGCAATACGGACGTCGGCAACAGCGAACTCTTCATCGTCGAGGGCGACTCCGCGATGGGCACCGCGAAGGCGGCCCGGGATTCCGAGCACCAGGCGTTGTTCCCCATCCGCGGCAAGATCCTCAACGTGCAGAAGGCCTCCGTTGCGGACATGCTCGCGAACGCCGAGTGCTCCGCGCTCATCCAGGTGATCGGCGCCGGCGCGGGTCGGTCCTTCGACCTCGACGCCGCACGGTACGGGAAGGTCATCATCATGACCGACGCGGACGTCGACGGTGCGCACATCCGGACACTCCTCCTCACCCTCTTCTTCCGGTACATGCGTCCCCTCGTCGAGGCCGGTCGGGTGTTCGCGGCCGTGCCGCCGCTGCACCGCGTGGAGATCGTCACGGGGCGCGGCAAGCCGAACGAGATCGTCTACACGTACTCGGAGCAGGAACTCCACACGCTGCTGAAGAAACTCCAGAAGTCGAAGAAGCAGTACAAGGAGCCCATCCAGCGCTACAAGGGTCTCGGGGAGATGGACGCGGATCAGCTCGCGGAGACGACGATGGATCCCTCGATGCGTTCCCTCCGCCGGGTGACGATGGCGGATGCGGAACGTGCCGAGGAGGTCTTCGGTCTTCTCATGGGTTCGGACGTCGCACCGCGCAAGGAGTTCATCGTCGCCGGTGCCGCCGTCCTCGACGCCGACCGCATCGACGCCTGAGAGCAGCCCCACCGGCGTTCGGGCGTCGATGCCGGGTGTCAGAACAACGGCGCCACGAGCATCGCGGTGGGGGCGAGGAGCAGCACGGCCGCGGTGACGGCGCTCGTCGCGCGCACCCGCGCGGTGCGCGGCGGCAGCGGTGCGGCGAGGCGCTCGATCCGGGCCACCGTGAGGTCGTTGCGGTATTCGCCGGGGTACACCTCGGCGGTCCGGGCGATCGCACTCGAGAGCACCTCGGGGGCGACGAACCTCCGTGCGAGGTCGTCGGCCATGAGCTCGATGAGCGAGGAGACGCTGCGCAGCGCGACCGAGGTCGCCGGGAGGAAGGGCAATGCGCGGTTCCACGCGGCGAAGGGCAGAACGAGGAGCTCGTGCCGGAACAACAGATGCGCGTGTTCGTGGGTGACGACGGAGCGCCGTTCGTCCGGGGTGAGGACCGCGAGCAGCCCCGTGGAGACGACCGTCGTACCCGAGCGGCGCCCGGGGAGACAGTAGGCGACGGGTTCATCGGCGGCGAGGACCCGGGTGTTCGGGAGGTCCTCCGAGGGCTCGGTGAGGAGATCCACGAGTGCGGCGTGCCGTCTGCGGTGCCGGGAGACGTCCCGCCACTGGAGGAACAGACATCCCAGGAGCCGTGCGGAGAGTGCGACCGCCGCGACGAGAAGGATCCACTGCCACCACGCGAGAACCCGCAGACCCTCGAGGTCGAGCAGACGCGAGAACCCGGCGTGGAGATTGTCGGCGAAGGGGGCGAGTGCGAAGACGACTGCGGCACCGATGAGCGAGAGACCGCCGGCGAGGCCGACGGCCTGCCACATGAGCACCTCGGAGATCGGGTCGAGAGCGGCCCGGCCCGAGGAGTACGTGCGGGTGCGGGAGGCGAGGAGGAGGGGAACGGACCACGCCAGGACGATGGCGAGGACGAGGAGGACCGTTCCGGTGAGGACCATGAGAGGAGCCTACTGGCCGGCGGGCGGTGCGCGGGTCAGTGGCGGCGGGAACCGGACCCGAGGAGCGACCCGATGAACGCGGTGTCGGATTCGGAGACGGATCCGAGGAACCGGGCGAGGACCGCCTGACGGTCGGGTGCCTGTGCGAGGACCTCGCTCATGAGTTCGGCGACGTGATCCTCACGGGAGGTGGTCGCGAGGTACTTGTGCGGGCGCATTCCGCGGTCGCGGTGGACGAAGCCCTTCTTCTCCAGACGGGTGAGCACGGTGTGCACGGTGGTGAGCGCGAGATCACGGTCGGCGAGGGCGTCGCGCAACTGTGCGGCCGTGAGTCCGTCCGCGTCGTTCCACAGTGCGTTCATGACGGTGCGTTCGAGTTCGCCCAGGGTTTCCACTCGTTGTGTCTTTCGGTCGGGGTCCGGTCCTTGCTTCCCGCCTATTCTACGCCGTGTCGAGAAGTGCGGTGCATGGGGCACCGCACCTCACAGGGAAGTCCCCGATCGGGCCCCTCGGGTACCGCACCGGAGGCTTGCCCCGGGCCCTGGCCGGAGCCCATTCGGGGCCTGTTCCGGGTCGTCGTCCACCAGTCGGGACGAATCGTGATCACTGGCGGAATCCGATGGGAATCTCACGGCGAACACTTATTCTACGAAGCGTAGAAGTCCACGTTCCCGTGGATCTCCTTCACCCTCACCATCATTCAAGGACACGTTTCGTCCGTCGGCTCCGCGACCTCGATCGCCGGGAGCCACCACGGGCTTTCAGGAGGCACACGTGGATCCGGTACTCATCGGCCGGTGGCAATTCGGCATCACCACCGTCTACCACTTCTGGATGGTCCCCCTCACCCTGGGACTCGGTCTGCTCGTGGCCGTCATGCAGACGATGTACCACCGCACCGGCAACGAGTACTGGCTCCGGGCGACGAAGTTCTGGGGGAAGCTCTACCTCATCAACTTCATCATGGGCGTCGCGACCGGCATCGTGCAGGAATTCCAGTTCGGTATGGCCTGGTCGGAGTACTCGCGGTTCGTCGGTGACGTCTTCGGCGCGCCTCTCGCGATGGAAGCGCTCATCGCCTTCTTCCTCGAGTCGACCTTCCTCGGAATCTGGATCTTCGGCTGGGGCCGGGTCAGCAAGCGCCTGCACCTCACAGTGCTGTGGGCAGCCGTCATCGGCTCCTGGCTCTCTGCGTACTTCATCATCGTCGCGAATTCGTGGATGCAGCACCCGGTCGGGGTCGAACTCATCGACGGCCGCGCCGTCATGACGGACGTGTGGGCGGTCCTCACGAACAACACCGCACTCGCGGCGTACTCGCACACCCTCGCCGGTTCGGTCGCAGTGGGCGCCGGCTTCATGCTCGGCATCGCCTGGCACCACCTGTGGCGTCGCCGCAAGGACGGGATCGACACCGTCGACGCGAACGGACGTGTCGTCGTCGGGGAGGCCGCCGACGTGCCCGGGCGTGACAAGGCCGACCACACCGTGTGGTGGAAGTCCCTCCGAATCGCCGGCTGGGTCGCCGTCGCCGCGTTCCTCGCGGTCGCCGTCACCGGTGACATCCAGGCGAAGCTCATGTACGAGCAGCAGCCGATGAAGATGGCCTCGGCCGAGGCGGCCTGCCACGACGGGACCGCGTTCTCCGTCCTCACCTTCGGTGACGTGGGATCGAACTCCTGCGACGACGTCGTCCCGGCACTCGAGGTGCCAGGTCTCCTGTCCTTCCTCGCGAAGGGCGACTTCACGACCGAGGTCCCGGGCGTCACGACCCTCATCGAGGAGTACGAGGAGCAGTACGGCACCACCCTCCCCGAGGGTGAGATGTACGGCGAGTACTCCGGGCAGGAGATCGACTACCAGCCCTCGATGATCGTCACCTACTGGGGCTTCCGCCTCATGATCGGCTTCGGTGTCCTCGCCGCCGGCTTCGCCGCCGTCGCCCTGTGGCTCTCCCGCAAGGGCACGGTGCCCGAGAGCAAGGCACTCTCCCGCCTCGCGCTGTGGAGCATCACCGCTCCGTTCATCGCGAACACCGCCGGCTGGGTCTTCACGGAGATGGGCCGTCAGCCCTTCGTCGTCGCTCCGAACCCGGACCCGTCCGGAATCGACGGGGTGTGGCTGTTCACCGCGTCCGCGATCTCCCCGACCCTCACCCCGGGCGAGCTGCTGTTCTCGCTCATCAGTCTCACGCTCGTGTACGGCGCACTCATGGTGGTCGAACTGAAACTCATCATGAAGTACGCCCGCGGCGGTGTCGTGTCCGCGATGCCGGAACTCGACACGAAGAACTACACGCCCACCGTCGACGGCAGCGACGACGACGTCCTCTCCTTCGCGTACTAAAAGGAACGAATCATGATGGAACTCCTCCCGACGATCTGGTTCATCCTCATCGGCGTCCTCTGGCTCGGGTACCTCTTCCTCGAGGGCTTCGACCTCGGCGTCGGCATGCTGAGCGCGTTCTACACGAAGGACGAACGCGAACGCCGCGTCCTCATCAACACGATCGGCCCGGTCTGGGACGGGAACGAGGTGTGGCTGCTCACCGCCGGTGGTGCGACCTTCGCGGCCTTCCCGTTCTGGTATGCCTCACTCTTCTCCGCGCTCTACCTGCCACTCACCCTCGCCCTGCTCGCGCTCATCTTCCGGGCGGTCGCGATGGAGTACCGCGGGAAGGGCCACACCCAGCGGTGGCGGTCGTTCTGGTCGTGGGCACTCGGCCTCGGCTCCGGCCTCGCGGCGTTCTGCGTGGGAGCGATGCTCGCCCTCACGACGACCGGGCTGCCGCTCAACGCGAACGGCGACAACATCGGCGGTCCCTTCGCCTGGCTCACGGTGCCGGCCGTCATCGGCGGACTCGGTGTCGTCGGATTCACCTGGCTGCACGGTCTGCTCTTCGTCTCCCTCAAGACCGACGGACCGGTCCGGCAGAGGGCCCGCCGGACCGCCGCCCGTTGGGCTCCCGTCCTGCTCCTGCCGCTCGTCGTGTGGGTCGTCTGGGTGCAGGTCCTCCACGGCTCCTGGTGGGGCTGGGGCATCATCGCCCTCGCCGCCGTGAGCATGGTGGTCATGTGGATGCTCGTCATGCGCGACGCGGAGAAGCCGGCGTTCTTTGCCCAGGCCGGATTCCTCGTCCTCGGCGTCCTCGCGGTGTTCGCGAACATGTACCCGCTCGTCCTGCCCTCGACGATCGATCCGGAGTTCTCCCTCACGGTCGCGAACGCGTCCTCGAGCGGCTACACCCTCGGCGTCATGCTCGTCGTCGCGTGCATCTTCGTCCCGATCGTGCTCGCCTACCAGATCTGGAGCTACACGGTGTTCGCGAAGCGCCTCAAGGTGGAGCACATCCCGACCGCGCACGAGGTGCCGGTCGCCATCCGCGGCTACCAGGGTTCGGCACTCTGATCCCGCGGACGCCACAGTCCGATCGGCTCCGTTCCACGGATGCCGGCCACCGCCTCGGCCGTCGGCCCCACCACTAGGGTGGAGGTCGGCGGCCGAGGGGCGTCCTCCCGGGGTCGCCTCCGTCACCGCGGTGCCCCGCCGGGCACCGTGCAGGCGGACCCCTTCCGACAGTTCCTCTCCCTCGTCCTCCAGGTGGTGGCCCTCCGTGGCTCGCAGGAATTCCCCCGTCTCCATCGCTCTCGCCTCCGACGCCGGGCGCCGGGCCCTCTGGGTCCTCGGCCTCATCGCCGTCGGCAAGGCCCTCGGTCTCGTTCTCGTCGCCGACGGACTCTCCCGCGGGATCGTCGACCTCTTCGGCGGCGTCCACGACGCGGGGACCATGGCAGCGATCGCCGTCGCCGCACTCGGCGCTCTCGTGCGGGCCCTGTGTGCCTGGGCCTCGAGCACGACCGGGGCCCGCGCCGCGGTCAGGGTACGGGAGGCGACCCGGGAGGGTCTCGTCGCCCGGGTGCTCTCCGGTTCGGGCCGGGACACCGGGATGTCCGACGGTGCGCTCACACTCCTGGCCACCCGGTCCCTCGACGACTTCGACGACTACTTCACGAAGGTCCTCCCGGCCCTCACGACGACCGCGGCGATCCCCGCACTCCTCGTCGCCCGCATCCTCGTCGCCGACTGGGTGAGTGCGCTCGTCCTCGTCCTCACCCTGCCGCTCGTCCCGATCTTCATGATCCTCATCGGCACCTACACCGCCGATCGCGTCGACCACGCACAGACCGCTCTCGACCGCCTCTCGACCCATCTCGTCGAGCTCGCCCGCGGGTTGCCGGTGCTCGTCGGCCTCGGGCGGGTGCGGGCCCAGACGGCGGCGCTGCGCCGGGTCACCCGCACCTACCGGGACACGACGATGCAGACACTCCGCGTCGCGTTCCTCAGTGCACTCGCGCTCGAACTGCTCTCGACGATCTCGGTCGCGGTCGTTGCGGTCTTCATCGGCGTCCGCCTCGTCCACGGCGGCATGGAACTCCAGGACGGACTCTTCGCCCTCGTTCTCGCCCCCGAGTGCTTCCTGCCGCTGCGGCGCCTCGGGGCCGCGTTCCACTCGACCGAGAACGGCATGCGTGCCTTCCGTCGGGCGAAGGACGTCACGGACGCCCCGGTGGCGCCGCCCCTCGTGCAGAACGCGGGCCCCTCGGCGCCGGGATTCTCCTTCGCGGACCTCACGGTCGCCTATCCCGGTCGCGAGGGCGCGGCCCTCGAGGGGTTCACCGGCTCGACCGGTCCCGGCCTCACGGTGCTCCGCGGGGCCTCGGGTGCGGGGAAGTCGACGCTCCTCGGCGTGCTCACCGGGCTCGTCCGGCAGGAGAACGACCAGGTGGTGACGGGCACCGTCACGGGGCCCACCGCGCTCGCCCACTCCTCCCAGGCCCCCCGGACCTCCGAGGAGACGATCGGCGAGGAGCTCGCGCTCCACGTCGGGGACCCGCAGGCCCGCGAGGCCGCCCTCGCGGCTGCCGGTCTCGACCTGCCGCCGTCCACCCCGTGTGCCGAACTGAGCCCGGGGGAGCTCCGGCGCCTCGCCCTCGCACGCGCCTTCGGACGCGTTCTCGACGGCACCGCCGAGGCGCTTCTCGTCG
>NZ_BAAANO010000013.1:166282-226555 GCF_039529845.1 Brevibacterium samyangense
GAAGGCACCCGCGACACCGCAGGCGAACGGGAGGGCAACGGATTCCGCCGAGGCGCCGACCACCTCGGGCACGGAAGCCACGGTCCCGTCCGCGGCCGGGTCCCCGGCGTCCGGGACGGCGACGGGGGAGCGGGCCGTCCCGCCCCCGGTCGACCGTGGCCCGGCGGACGAGCCCACCGGGCCGGCGACGCGTGTCCTGCTCGCCCGGCTCGCCCGGGCCGTCGACATGCGCGGGATCCGGTTCGCCCTCGCGGTGCTCTGCGGGGTGTGTGCGGTCGCGGCCGGTGCCTCGCTCACGGCCGTGTCCGCATGGCTCATCGTCCACGCCTCGACCCAACCGCCGATCATGTACCTCCTCGTCGCGATCGTCGGCGTCCGGTTCTTCGGCCTCTCCCGCTCCGTGTTCACCTATGCCGAACGGCTCCAGCTCCATCACGCGATGCTCGACGCCCTCGTCGACCTCCGCGAACGGATCTGGCTCGCCTTCGCCCGGACCGGGACCGCGAACCGCTCGCTCGCCCGCGGTGAGGTGGCTCTGACCCGGCTGGTCTCCGACGTCGACGACATCCGCGACCTCGCGCCCCGCGTCGTCCTACCTCCGATCGTCGCAACGGTGATCGCCGCCGCGGCCGTGGTCGTCCTCGGGATCGTCCACCCCCTCGCCGGGATCGTGATGGCGTGCGGTGCGCTCGTGTGCGGACTGCTCGTCCCGCCTCTCACCCTCCGGCTCGACGCCCGCGCCGGGATCGCCCGGGTCCGGGCCCGCCGGACGGTGCTCGAACGTCTCTCCGCGCTGCTGTGGGCCCGCGAGGACATCCTCGTGAACGGCAGGGCACCGGCGGCACTCGCCGCGTTCCGGGAGGCCGACCGGGCCGTCGGTGACGCGGAGCTGCGGGCGGTGCGTGCCACGGGTGTCGGCGAGGCCCTCATCACCGGTGCGGGCGTGCTCACCGGGGTGTGCATGCTCCCGGTCCTCGCCCCCGCCGTGCTCTCCGGTGCCCTGTCGGGCGAACTGCTCGCGGTCGCGGTGCTGTTGCCGCTCGCGCTCATCGATCCCTTCCTCGACGCGCTCACCGCGACCCAGCAGTGGCCGGCCCTGCGCAGCGTCCTCGCCCGGGTCCCCGAACTCGACGGACCCCGGGATCGCGCGGCGTCCACCGAGACCGCGGACGGTGACGACCACGCCGGGGCTGCACGCCGTCCGCACGTCTCCGGACCGGTCCGCGCGCTCGCGCTCGAGGACGTCGCGGTGCGCTGGCCCGGAATGGACCACGACGTCGTGACCGGGGTGAACGCGGAGGTGGGGACCGGTCGCTGGGCGGTCGTGAGCGGTCCCTCGGGAACCGGTAAGACGACCCTCGTGAGCGTGCTCCTCGGATTCCTCGAGCCGAGCGCCGGCACCTACCGCCTCGACGGGCAGGACATGCACGGGGTGGATCCGGCGGACCTCGAGGGGATCGTCGCCTGGTGCCCGCAGGAGGCCCATGTGTTCGATTCGAGCCTCCGGGCGAACCTCCTCATCGCGCGGGGACGGGACGATGCCCCGAGCGACGAGGAGATGCGTGCGGCACTCGTGCGGGTCGGTCTCGGGGACCTCGTCGACGAGGTGGGCCTCGGTGCGACGATCGGCGCCGGCGGGTCACACCTGTCCGGTGGTCAACGGCAGCGGCTCGCGGTCGCCCGTTCGTTCCTGGCCCGGTCGAGCGTCGTCGTCCTCGACGAACCCACCGCGCACCTCGACCCCGAAGCGGCGCAGGACCTCATGACCGATCTGCGCGGGGGACTCGGTTCCCAGATCGTCGTCCTCGTCACGCACGACACCGGTGCGGCACGGAGCGGGGACGAGAGGATCGAGCTCGGGCGCGATGCGCGGGAGTACGCCGCGTCCTGAGGACGAGAGCGGGGCGTGAATGACGACGCGGGCTCCGGGATTTCCTCGGCGCCCGCATCGTGCGGTCGGTGGGGTGTGCAGCGGCGCCGGGTCAGTCCCGCTTCGCGCCGAACATGATCTCGTCCCAGCTCGGGACCGAGGCACGGCCCTTCCTCCGTGCTCCGTCGTCGGCGGAGCCGTTCGCGCCGCCGGTCGCCGGAGCGGTCTCCTCGCCGTTCGCGTCCGGACGGACCATGATCGGCAGGGTCGGTTGCGGCTCGGAGTCACCGTGCGGCGCGGAGGCGGAGCCGGCGACCGGCGCCGAGGCGGGGTCGGAGGCCCGGCCCGGGGCGCCTCGGCGGTCGTCGGGACCACCTGCGGGACGTGCGGTGGTGTCCTGACCGGCGCCCGGCTTCGCGGGGCGGGCGAGGATACCGGCGTCGACGGCGTCCTCGGGGGCACCGAGGGCGGTGTGGGCCCCGTCCGGGTGTGCCGGCGGGGTGTCGCTCACCGCCCGGAGCCCGAACTGCTTGGGCGCCGGGGGAGTGGTGGGTGCCTGCGGTGCCGGAGCCTCGGACGCCACGCCCGTGAGGTGGCGGCCGCGCCGACGACGCAGGCTCTCGAGGATGCGACCGGTCTCCTCCTCGTGGGTGGAACGGTGATCGACGAGGGAGACGGTGCGGCCCGAGCGTTCCTCGTGGACCGCGGTACGCCCGCCGTCGGACTCGATGTTGAAGACGCGCTCCTGCGCCGTGCCGAAGTTCGGGATCGGGCCGGAGTCGGTCGGACCGGCGTCGGAGAGCCACTTGGCCTCGTCGTCGACCGGGTTCACGGAGCCGCGGGCGAACTCCCAGCCGGCGCGGCGTTCCTTGCCGGCGGCGATGAATCGGAGCTCGACGTACCAGACCCCGGTGTTCTTCTTCCAGGCGTCCCAGCTCATGGTGTCGAGGTCGACCTCACGCATCGCGAGGCGTTCGCGGGCGAGGACGAGGAGTTGCTTGGGCGTCCGGTCCGGGTCGTTCTCGGGGTACACGAGGCTGCGCCCGGCGCGCTGCGCGATGTGCGCGCGCTCGGCGAGCACCGGATGCTCGTACTGCTGCACGTGGGAGAGATCGGCACCGGTGGCCTCGGCCACCTCGGCGGAGGTCATGCCCGAGCGGATCATCGCCTGGATGTCCTTCGGGCGGACCGCCTCCCCGGCCGCCTGGATCTGCGAGAGCCGGGAGCGGTCCCGGCGCACGGCGGCGTACAGGCCTTCGTCGATGGGCAGCAGGAACTCGCGTCCCTCGGGGTCGCGCAGGACGAGGTGTTCCTCGTCCTCGTGCACACCGCGCAGAGTCAGCTTCAACATCACGTCCGTCCTCCAAGAAGTACAACCGCTTGAATCCTGACACGGGGGCGCTGCGGTTGGGCGGAGGTGGGCGGGCGAGTCGCAGGACGGTGTGGTTCGGCAGGGGCCTGTCGCGTGAGACGCCCGCTCCCACGTGAGCGAGATCGCGCGGGCGCGCTGTACGACGGCTTGTAGAATCGATGGCGTGAATTCTGCTGCCTCCTCGACGTCCTCCGCGGCTCTTGCGTCCTCCGCGGCTCTTGCGCCCTTCGATGCTCTTGTCCTCATGTCCTTCGGTGGACCCGAGAGGCCGGAGGAGGTCCTGCCGTTCCTGCAGAACGTGACGAGGGGTCGCGGTATCCCGGACGAGCGCCTCGTCGAGGTCGGGGAGCACTACTACGGGTTCGGCGGGAAGTCGCCGATCAACGAACAGAACCGTGAGTTGCGGGCCGCGCTCGAGGCGGAGGTCGCCCGCCGCGGTCTCGACGTCCCCGTGCTGTGGGGCAACCGCAACTGGAACCCGTACCTCACGGATGTCGTCCGTGAGCAGGCGAAGGACCACGGACGGACCCGGTTCCTCGCGATCGACACCTCCGCGTACTCCTCGTACAGCTCGTGCCGGCAGTACCGTGAGGACTTCTGGAAGACCCGGATCGCACTCGCGGAGGAGGGCCTCGAGGTCTCCTTCGACAAGATCCGCCAGTACTACAACCACCCCGGTTTCGCCCGCGCCGAGCTCGACTGCGTGCGCCGCGGGCTCGCCGAGTTCACGGAACTCGTCGGCACGCTCGATCCGCGCACGCACCGGGTCCTCTTCACGACCCACTCGATCCCTCAGGGTATGCAGGACGCCTCCGAGGCGGAGACCGCCGGATACCGTGCCCAGCACGAGGCCCTCATCGAATGGGTGGTCGGTGAACTCGGTGGGGCGATGCCGCTCGACTGGGAGCTCGTGTACTGCTCGCGCTCGGGTGCTCCGCACGTGCCCTGGCTCGAACCCGACATCAACGATCGGATGGAGGAGTTGAAGGAGTCCGGTGTCGAGGGTGTCCTCGCGGTGCCGCTCGGGTTCGTCTCCGACCACATGGAGGTCGCGTTCGACCTCGACACCGAGGCGCGGCAGACGGCGGCGGACCTCGGTCTCGCGTACGTCCGTGCCGCGACCGTGGGGACCCACGAGGAGTTCGTCGCCGGGCTCGTCGACCTCGCACTCGAGCGTGCCGCCCAGGCGCGGGGCGAGGATCCCGAGGCGCCGGCCGTCACGGCGGAGGGTCCGCTCGGTCCCGGCAGCGGCGCCTGCTCGATCGCGTGCTGCCGCGGAGTGCGTGAGCGCGAGGTCCACCCGACGTGGCCCGCGGTCACGGCCGACGCCTCCTGAGGGCAGGGGGTCGAAGGGCCTTTCCGCGCACGGTGCGGGGCCCGGCAGGGAGGCTTGTGAGGAGTCTCATGTGTAACGAAACCGTTACGTACTTCCCCCTTGCCAAAGCATCGGCCTACGTGAACAATAGCGGGGACATTGCACAGAGGGCCTTCCACCGGCCCACTTCTGGACTTTCCGCAGCACCCGGATCAGCCCCTCCGTGCGAGTTTTCCACGCACATCCCTCACGCGAAAGAGTGATCAGACTAGATGGCGACCGATTACGACGCACCTCGCAAGCAGGACGAGGAGCTCAAGAGTGACTCGATCGAAGAACTCAAGGCGCAGCGGAACCAGAAGCAGGCCAGCCAGGTCGACGAGGACGAGGCCGTAGCGGCGGACAGCTACGAGCTGCCCGGCGCCGATCTCTCGAACGAGGAACTCTCGGTGCGCGTGCTGCCCAAGCAGAACGACGAGTTCACCTGCATGGAGTGCTTCCTCGTCCGTCACCGTTCGCAGCTGGCGAACGACGACGAGTCGCACCCCGTGTGCACCGACTGCGCGGGCTGAGCGGGTTCGGCCCTCACGCGAGCAGTACGGAGAACGGCCCCCGACAGTACGGAGAACGGCCCCCGAGGAGAGATCCTCGGGGGCCGTTGCGTCGTCGTGGGGTGAGTGGCAAGTGTTCGCCGCCCGCGCCGCGGGCCCTCGTCGGCGGCTCAACCCTCCGGCTGCAGGGCCGCAGCGAGGGCCGTGGCGTTCCGCGTCGAGACGATCCAGTACGGCGTGACGTCGTCGGCGTCGTCGATCGTGACCTTGACGACGTCCTTCACCCACGGGCGGGTCATGAGGAACGCGCGGGCGTCCAGACGCATCCCGCGCTCGGCGAACGCCTCCTCGGCCTCGAACGCCTCCGCGCTGCGGATGAACGCGCGGTCGATGTGCGCCTTGTCCGCATAGAAGGTGTCCGCGGTGACGACGATCCGCGCCGACAGCGCCCGCAGCACGAGCGCGGCGAGGACGAACACGACGATGGGGACGATGATCCCACCGGCCGCCCACACGGGAATCACCATGAGCGACGTCATGGCCGAGAGAGCGGCGGTGATGAACCAGTAGCCGAAGGTCGGCCAGAGCCGCTCGGAGTACGTGATGGTGGAGTTCGTCGTGGGTGCGGACATGCCTCGATTCTCCCACACGCGCCACACCCGGGATGCGCTGCGGAGGATGCGCGCTAGAGTGCCCTGCGTGGCTATCGAAGAACTCACGATCGAACTGAAAGCGGTGGACTCCGGTCTCCCCGTGCCCTTCTACGAGCACGCGGACGACGCCGGTGCCGACCTGTACTCGGCGGAGGACTTCACCCTGCAGCCCTTCGAACGCCGCCTCGTCGGGACCGGGATCGCGATCGCCCTCCCCGAGGGGTTCGCCGCCTTCGTCCACCCGCGCTCCGGCCTGTCGATCAAGCACGGCATCACCGTCGTGAATGCACCCGGCACGATCGACGCGGGGTACCGCGGGGAGATCAAGGTCCCGCTCGTGAATCTCGACGCGACGGCGCCGTTCGTCGTCTCCCGGGGCGATCGCATCGCCCAGCTCGTGATCCAACGGGTGGTGAAGGCGGACTTCACCGTCGTCGACGTGCTCTCCAGTACCGTGCGCGGGGAGGGCGGATTCGGCTCCACCGGGGGCTTCTCCGCCCAGGGCTGACACGATCCCCGCTCAGGGCTGTTTCGATCCCCGCTCAGGGCTGACACGATCGCACCCGCCGCTACACTTGACTGCGTTCCACACCCGACCGAAGGACACCATGGGACTCTTCGACTTCCTGCGGAAGAAGGACGATCGCGCCGCCGACCGCCCGGATGCCGACGACCGCTTCCTCGAGGACGCCGAGGCGACCGAGGAGGACACCCGCCCCGTCACCGCGGAGACCGGTGACGCGGAGGACGACGAGGAGTGGGTGTCGTTCGACAAGTCCGCGCCGCGCGATCGGGCGGAGAACGGGCCCTGGGACGCCGACGAGGACTATCCGGAGGCGAACCGCATCGACCTCGGGGCACTCCGTGTCCCCGTGCGCGACGGCATGCAGGTCCGGCTCGACGTCCAGGACAGGACCCGCCGGATCATGGCGGTCACCCTCGTCCACGGAGGCGGATCCGTGCAGTTGCAGGCGTTCGCCGCGCCCGCCTCGGAAGGACTGTGGAACGACGTGCGCCGCCAGATCACCGAGAAGGTGACGACGGCCGGCGGGAAGGTCGACGAGCTCTACACCGACCTCGGCCACGAGATCGTCACGAAGTCGCCCGCGAAACTCCCCGACGGACGGGTCGGCATGCGTCTCACCCGGTTCGCCGGGATCGACGGACCGCGCTGGTTCCTCCGCGCGGTGTTCAACGGCAAGGCGCTCGCCGAGGAGTCCGTGCTGCAGGACCTCCAGGAGATCGTCCGCGGCACGGTCGTCGTCCGCGGTTCCGCGGCGATGCCCCCGCGTGAGCTCCTCGCGCTCACCGAGCCGAAGGCGGCCGGTGCGCAGGACGCAGCCGGCGACACCGCCGCCGGGACCGAGCCGAAGAAGGACGACCTCGACGACCTCGACCCGTTCGAACGCGGCCCGGAGATCACCGAGGTCCGGTGATGACTCTTCTCGAGCGCGCCCGCGCTCTCGCCGACCGGATCGCGTCCCGCGACACCGAGGAGGGCGAGGAACTCCACCGCGCCAGCCGGGTGGACGGTGCCGTCCCCATGAACGAGGTGCAGCCGCGCGCGGTGTGCACCGTCGCAGGAGTCGTCGTCGCCGTCACCCGTTCGGTGCCGGGCGAGGCGCCCCAGCTCTCCGTCGATCTCAGTGACGGGACCGGGGTCGTGAGTGCACGGTTCCTCGGCCGCCGGGAGATCACGGGCATCGCGCCCGGTCGCGTCCTCGTCCTCGAGGGGCGGTTCTGTTCCGATTCCGGCGGGCTCGTCGCCCTCAACCCGGCCTACCGACTCATCGGTTCGGAACGCGCGGAGCCCCGCGCGCAGCAGCACTGAGTCCTCGGGCCCGCAGCAGTACTGGGTCCCGCCCACCGGGATCCCGGGCCCCGTGCGTTCAGGCCCCGGGATCCCGGGCTCCGGGCGTTCAGGCCCGCAGCAGTCCGAGCAGCTGACCCTGGCGTTCGGGCGAGGAGATGAAGAAGAGTTCGTCCCCGGCCTCGATCGTGTCGTCCGGGGTCGGGGCGATCGCCTTGCCGTGACGCACGATCGCGACGAGCACGGTGTCCGGCGGCCACGTGAGCGCGCCGATCCGCGAGCCGAGGACGGTCGCGCCCTCGTGCACCGTGAACTCCATGAGGGTCGCCTGCCCCTTCTCGAGGCTCATGAGATTCACGAGACCGCCGACCTCCACGGCCTCCTCGACGAGCGCCGTCATGAGCCGCGGGGTCGACACCGCGACGTCGACACCCCAGTTCGAGTCGAAGAGCCACTCGTTCTTCGGATTGTTCACCCGGCTCACGGTGCGGGGCACCCCGAACTCGGTCTTCGCGAGCAGGCTGAGGACGAGGTTCACCTTGTCGTCACCGGTCGCGGCGACGACGACATCGGCGGTCTCGAGCCCCGCGCCCTCGAGCCCCTCGAGCTCGACGGCGTCGGAGAGCAGCCACGAGGCGCCGGGCACCCTGTCGTGGCGGATCGCGTCCTTCTTCTGTTCGATGAGGAGCACCTCGTGCCCCTTGCCGAGGAGTTCACGGGCGACGGACCGGCCGACGGAACCCGCCCCGGCGATGACGACCTTCACGCGTCCTCCTCGATCCCGAGTCCGAGCTCGTCACGGTTCCGGCGGTCGACGGGCAGGTCGAGGATCCGCACGATCTCCTCGAGGCGGTCCTTCTCGCACACGACGTGGACGAGATCACCGGCCTGGACGAGCGTGTCGCCGGAGACGGTGATCGCATCACCGAGGCGGGTGATGTACGCGACCCGGGCATCGATGCGGGATTCGATCTCGGAGACGGGGTGCGCCACCCACTCCGGGTGGAGGTGCACCTCGGCGAGGACGACCCGGCCGGAGGGATCCCGGAACTCGGTGACGGACCCCTGCGGGATGAGCCGCCGCATCACCTGGTCCGCGGTCCACCGCACGGTCGCCACCGTCGGGATGCCGAGGCGTTCGAACACCTGGGCGCGCCGCGGGTCGTAGATGCGGGCGGTGACGTTCCTGACCCCGAAGGTCTCGCGGGCCACGCGGGCGGCGAGGATGTTCGAGTTGTCGCCGCTCGAGACGGCGGCGAAGGCGTAGGCGTCGGCACAGCGGGCACGGGCGAGGGCGTCCTGGTCGAACCCGACCCCGGTGATGGTCGAACCGGAGAAGCTCTTGCCGAGTTTGAGGAACGCATCCGGGTCCTGGTCGACGACGGCGACCGTATGACCTGCGGTGTCGAGTGTCCGCGCGAGCGTGGCGCCCACACGCCCACATCCCATGATGACGAAGTGCACTGCCGGCACAGTCCTTTCCTTGGTCCCCTACGATGGGGCCGTGGCAACCAGTTTTTCCGATGCGGTCAAGAGACTACTCGTCGGACGTCCCTTCCGCAGCGATCACTTCCGTGCGGAGGCGCTGCCGAAGCGCACTGCCATGCCCGTGTTCGCCTCGGACATGCTCTCCTCGGTGGCGTACGCGCCCGACGAGATCCTGCTGTCCCTCGCGGTGTCCGGGGTGGTCGCGCTCACGGTCTCCCCGTGGATCGGATTCGTCCTCGGTGTCGTCATCGTCGTCGTCGTGTTCTGCTACCGCCTCACGGTGCGTGCGTACCCCGGCGGCGGGGGCGACTACGAAGTGGCGACGAAGAACCTCGGGCGCCGGTTCGGGCTCGCCGCGGCCGCCGCCCTCCTCGTCGACTACGTCCTCACCCTCGCCGTCTCGATGACGGTGTTCTCCGGGTATCTGGCCGCCGCGTTCCCCGTGCTCGCCGAGCACCGTACTCTCGTCGCGGTCGCAGGGATCGTGCTCGTCACCATCGCCGGTCTGCGCGGCTCCTTCGCCACCCGCTCGGTCCTCGGACTGCCGACGTACCTCTTCATCGGCGCGGTGTGCGTGACGATCCTCGTCGGCGCCGTGCGGATCGCCTCCGGGGACGTGCCCGAGGCCGCGACCTCCGGTTACGCGGTCGTACCCGAGGCACACGCCGACACGATGCTCGTCGGTCTCGCCGGTGTCTTCATCGTCCTGCGGTCGTTCTCCTCCGGGTCCGTCGCCCTCGCGGGTGTCCAGACGGTCGCGACGGCCGTGCCCCGGTTCGCGGCGCCCCGGGGTCGCAACGCCGGGACGACCCTCGTCATCACCGGTCTGCTCTCGGCGCTCATGCTCGTGGGGCTCACGTGGCTCGCCGGACGCGTCGGGGTCGTGTACGTCGCGGACCCGGAGCGGAGTCTGGTGACCCCCGCGGGACTGCCGGTGGGGGAGGACTTCCGGCTCGACCCGGTGCTCGGCCAGCTCGCCCAGGCCGTGTTCTCGGGGGCGCCCTTCATGTTCTACGCGGTCGCACTCATCGCCGCGCTCGTCCTCTTCGTCGCCGCGAACACGGCCGTCGAGGGTTTTCCCGGACTCGCCTCCCGCCTCGCGCGCGACGGCTTCCTCCCGCACCAGCTCGCCACGCGGGGCGATCGCATGACCTTCACGAACGGCATCCTGCTCCTCGCCGCGGCCGCGATCGTCCTCGTCGTGGTCGCCCGGGCGGACGCCCCGCAGCTCATCCAGCTCTACCTCGTGGGCGTGTTCGCGGCGTTCTTCCTCGGTCAGTGGGGCATGATCCGGCACTGGAGCGCACGTATCCGGCGCATCGTGTCCTCACCGACCCGGCGCCGGATGCACCTCAACCGCGCGGTGAACGCGGTGGGACTCGTCATCGCGATCCTCGTGCTCTCCGTCGCACTCGTGACGAAGTTCTTCGCGGGGGCGTGGATCGCCGTCGTCGCGATGGTCGTCCTCTACCTCGGGATGGGGTCGATCCACCGGCACTACACCCGGGTCGAACGCGAACTCGCCCCGGACGAGGACGAGAACGACCGGCGCACCCTGCCGGCGAACATCCACGCGATCGTCGTCGTCACCGACGTCCACAAGCCGACCCTCCGGGCACTGTCCTTCGCGCGCGCCACCCGTCCGACCTTCATGAGCGCGGTGAGCGTCGCGGTCGACGAGGACGCCGCGGACGCCCTCGCGAAGAAATGGGATGCACTCGAGCTCCCCGTCCCGCTCACCGTGCTCGACAGTCCCTACCGGGAACTCGTCCGGCCGATCATGAACCACATCGGCTCGATCAGGAGACGTTCGCCACGTGACCTCGTCGTCGTGTACATCCCGCAGTACATCGTCGGCCGGTGGTGGGAGAATTGGTTGCACAACCAGACGGTCCTCCGTCTGAAGTCCCGACTGCTCATCGTTCCCAACGTCGTCGTCGCCACGGTCCCGTGGCGCCTGAGGTCGTTCAACCGGAACCGGGACTCCCTCCTCCGCCGTGCCGGCGACATCGACTCGAAAGCCCTGGACACCTTCAGATGACCTCATCGCAGCCCGTTCCGCCCGCCTCCGACGCACTCGCCCCCGGGGATCTCCTCGATCTCGACATCACCGGTCAGGCGGCGGGCGGGGAGACCATCGCCCGGCCGGGCGGCCGTGCCGTCTTCGTCCGGGGTGCGATCCCCGGCGAACGGGTCCGCGCCCGGGTGACCGAGGTGAAGAAGCGACTCGCACGCGCGGACGTCGAGGAGGTCCTCGAGGCCTCGACGTACCGCGTCCCCGACCGGCGCCTCGCGCTCGGGGCCGCCGGCATCGGCGGGATGGAGTTCGCCCACGTCGACCTGGCGCACTCCCGCGTCCTCAAGGCGCAGGCGGCGACCGATCAGTTCACGCGCCTCGGCGGTCTCGCGCACGCCCCCGAGGTGCTCCCCGCCGCCCACGAGGCCGCCGGTGAGGCCGCCGGCGGGGGTGCGACCGTGGGCCTCGACTGGCGCACCCGGGTCCAGCTCGCGGTCGCGCGGGACGGCCGGGTCGGGATGCGGGCGGCGCGCTCGCACGAGGTCCTGCCGGTCGACCACATCCCCTTCGCGGTTCCCACGATCGAGGCACTCGGCCTCCACCACCTCTCCCTACCCGGGGTCGAGCGGCTCGAGATCGCCGCCGCCACCGGCGCCGGCGACACCCACGGTTCCGGTGCGGTACTCCTCCACGGTACCCCCACCGCCGAGGCGCGGGCCGCCGTCACCGACGTCCTCACCTCCGCCTCACGCGGGGGAGCGGGGGCGTGGGACCTCCTCGTCCGCACCGGCGGCGCCGCCGCCCGCAACCGCGGCGGTCGCGGCGCCCGCAAACAGCGCCTCGAGGCTGTGCGCGGCAACGGATACCTCACGGAGCACGTACCGGGACTCGACCGGACCTTCCGCGTGCGGGCCGACGGGTTCTGGCAGGTCCACCGGGACGCCGCGGGCGAACTCGCGGCACGGGTGGTCGCGGAGACGACCGGAGCCCGGAAGGTGCTCGACCTCTACTGCGGTGTCGGTCTGTTCTCCCTCGCCGTCGGCGACGCGCACGGGATCCCGGTCGTCGGGATCGAGGGCTCGTCCGAGGCGATCGACTCGGCGCGGCGGAATGCGACCGCCCAGCGTTCGTCGGCAGGCGGGGTTCCCGCCGTCGACGCCGAGTTCGAGGTCGCCCGCATCGAACAGCTCGACGTGCTGCCGGCGGCGGACACGATCGTCCTCGACCCGCCGCGGGCCGGCGCCGGTGAGGCGGTGTGCGCACTCATGGGCGCCTCGGCGGCGGAGCGGATCGTCTACGTGTCCTGCGACGGCGGCACCTTCGCACGGGACGCCGCACTGCTGCGGGGGCACGGGTTCGACCTCGTGAGTACCGAGGGCCACGACTACTTCCCGCTCACCGCACACACCGAGTTCGTCTCCGTGTTCGCACGGTGAAGGCGGTGGAGGGACGGGGCCTCGCCTGCTAGGATTTATCTCGACGTCAAGATACTTTAGGAAACACTTTCGTCATGTAATGGTGACGGTTCCCGCACGTGTGGGGGCGTGTTCCCGTACGGAACGAGTATCAGCGTGCCAACGAACAGGAGAGACACGATGAGCAACGTCGACAGTTTCAAGTCGAAGGGCACTCTCGAGGTCGGAAGCAACTCCTACGAGATCTACCGCCTCAGCGCGGTCGAGGGCTCGGAGAAGCTTCCGTTCTCGCTCAAGGTGCTTCTGGAGAACCTTCTCCGCACCGAGGACGGTGCGAACATCACCGAAGGACACATCAAGGCACTCGCCTCCTGGGACCCGAGCGCGGAACCGGACACCGAGATCCAGTTCACCCCGGCCCGTGTCGTCATGCAGGACTTCACCGGCGTGCCCTGCATCGTCGACCTCGCCACCATGCGTGAGGCCGTGAAGGACCTCGGCGGCGATCCCTCGAAGATCAACCCGCTCGCTCCGGCCGAGCTCGTCATCGACCACTCGGTCCAGATCGACGCCTTCGGCTCCGCCGATGCCATGGAACGCAACATGGACATCGAGTACCAGCGCAACGGGGAGCGCTACCAGTTCCTCCGCTGGGGCCAGACCGCGTTCGACGACTTCAAGGTCGTCCCCCCGGGCATGGGTATCGTCCACCAGGTCAACATCGAGTACCTCGCACGCGTCGTCATGGCCCGTGAGGTCGACGGTGTCGTCCGTGCGTACCCCGACACCCTCGTCGGCACCGACTCCCACACCACGATGGTGAACGGCCTCGGCGTCCTCGGTTGGGGCGTCGGCGGTATCGAGGCAGAGGCCGCGATGCTCGGCCAGCCGGTCTCGATGCTCATCCCGCGCGTCGTCGGCTTCAAGCTCTCCGGTGAGATCCCGGCCGGCGTCACCGCGACGGACGTCGTCCTCACGATCACCGACATGCTCCGCCAGCACGGTGTCGTCGGCAAGTTCGTCGAGTTCTACGGCAAGGGCGTCTCCGCCGTGCCGCTCGCGAACCGCGCCACCATCGGCAACATGTCGCCGGAGTTCGGTTCGACCGCCGCGATCTTCCCGATCGACCAGGTCACCCTCGACTACCTGCGCCTCACCGGCCGCTCCGAGGAGCAGATCGCCCTCGTCGAGGCCTACACGAAGGAGCAGGGCCTCTGGCACGACCCCGAGGTCGAGGTCGAGTACTCCGAGTACCTCGAGCTGGATCTCTCCACCGTCGTCCCGTCGATCTCCGGCCCGAAGCGTCCGCAGGACCGCATCGAGCTCACCGACGCCAAGTCGCAGTTCGCGAAGGACATCCACAACTACGCGCAGCCCGGCGAGGAAGCGAAGTCCCAGCCGGTCTCCATGCCCGACGGCCGCGAGTTCGAACTCAGGAACGGTGCCGTGGCGATCGCCTCGATCACCTCGTGCACGAACACCTCGAACCCCTCCGTCATGCTCGCTGCCGGCCTCCTGGCCCGCAAGGCACGCGAAAAGGGTCTCAACTCGAAGCCGTGGGTGAAGACCTCCATCGCCCCGGGTTCGAAGGTCGTCACCGACTACTACACGAAGGCCGGTCTCATTGAGGACCTCGAGGCCCTCAACTTCTTCGTCGTCGGTTACGGCTGCGCCACCTGCATCGGTAACTCCGGTCCGCTCGAGGACGAGATCTCGCAGGCCATCCAGGAGCAGGACCTCTCCGTCACCGCGGTGCTCTCGGGCAACCGCAACTTCGAGGGTCGCATCTCCCCGGACGTGAAGATGAACTACCTCGCGTCCCCGCCGCTCGTCATCGCCTACGCGCTGGCCGGCACGATGGACTTCGACTTCGAGAACCAGCCGCTTGGCCAGGACTCCGAGGGTGCCGACGTCTACCTCAAGGACATCTGGCCCTCGCCGGAGGAGATCCAGTCGGTCATCGACTCCTCGATCGACACCGAGATGTTCTCGAACGAGTACGGCACGATCTTCGACGGTGACGCCCGCTGGCAGCAGCTCGACACCCCCGAGGGCAACACCTTCGCGTGGGATCCGAAGTCGACCTACGTGCGCAAGCCCACCTACTTCGAGGGCATGACGCTCGAGCCGGCTCCGGTCTCCGACATCAAGGGCGCCCGCGTCCTCGCGAAGCTCGGCGACTCGGTCACCACCGACCACATCTCCCCGGCAGGTTCCTTCAAGGCCGACACCCCGGCCGGCAAGTACCTCATCGAGAACGGTGTGGAGCGCAAGGACTTCAACTCCTACGGTTCGCGCCGTGGCAACCACGAGGTGATGATCCGCGGAACCTTCGCGAACATCCGCCTGCAGAACCAGCTCCTCGACGGGGTCCAGGGTGGCTTCACCCGCGACTTCACCCTCGAGGGCGCGCCGCAGACCACCATCTACGACGCCTCCCAGAACTACCAGGCCGCGGGTATCCCGCTCGTCGTCCTCGGTGGCAAGGAGTACGGTTCCGGTTCGTCCCGCGACTGGGCGGCCAAGGGCACGAAGCTCCTCGGCGTCGCCGCGGTCATCGCCGAGTCCTTCGAGCGCATCCACCGCTCGAACCTCATCGGTATGGGCGTCCTCCCGCTGCAGTTCGCCGCCGGTGAGTCCGCCGAGACCCTCGGGCTCGACGGTACCGAGGTCTTCGACATCGCCGGTGTCGAGGAGCTCAACAACGGCACCACGCCGAAGACCCTCAAGGTCACCGCGACCAAGGCGGACGGCTCGACCACCTCGTTCGACGCGGTTCTCCGCATCGACACCCCCGGTGAGGCCGACTACTACCGCAACGGTGGCATCCTCCAGTACGTGCTCCGCTCGCTCGTCAAGTGAGCCGCTCACGCCCGCGGGCGTGAAACGTCCACGTGACCCGAAGGCCCGTGTTCCTGCGATCCGCAGGAGCACGGGCCTTCGGTGTTGCCGGAGGGCTCGCTCAGCCGGCCGGGCTGATCTCGCTCTCGACGACCCACTTGTGGTGCGTCATCCGCATGCCATCCGCTTCGAGATCGACCATGTACACGGTCTTGTCGGTCGACGCCACGACGGTGGCATGTGCGCCCGTCATTCCCTCCATGTGCTCTGCCTCGAGGACGACCTCGGTGCCGTCGGCGAGGCGTTCCGTGCCTGCGTCCGCGATCTCCTCCTGGACGACCCACCGGTGGTCGCGGACCGGTTCCCCGCCCGTCGTCGGTGTGTAGTCGACCGCGTAGGCGAACGTGTCGTAGGCACCGGAGATCGTGGCGGCCGCTCCCTTCATGCCCTCCATGTGGTCGGCTTCGGGGACGACCGAGGTGCCGACCGGGTACGTGGGGGATCCCGCCTCGGCGATCCCCGCCGGTGCCGGTCCTCCGTCCATGGGGTGCCCCATGGCGGCGTGGTCCATCGCGTCCTCGGTGTGCGATCCCTCGTGGGAGGCCTCCGTCGGCGTACCGGACGGCGCCGTGTCCGAGGACGCCGTCCCGTCGTGGCCCGCGTGGTCGGTGTGGCTCCCGGTGGTGCATCCCGTGAGCGCGAGTACGCCGCCGAGCGCGCCGGCGCAGACGGTCCTGAGAACGGTGTGCTTCACGATCTGTCCTCCTCGGTGATCGGTACCGTGGCGGTGCCTCGCAATATACCCGGGCGGACAAGGAGACCTGCCGGTGATCGTACGGGTCGCAGAGGCCCTTCGGTCGGGTGGTTCGGTCCGTGGACGGCGCAGGCGGGACCTGCCGCCCGAGCGGTAGCGTGTGGCGCGGTCCACAGGCGGCGATCCCGCAGCGGGCCGTCCCCCCGTACCTCCCATCGGAGTGCCGCCACTGCCGGCGTCACCGAAAGCTTCTCCCCGTGAGCCCCGAGATCGTCTCGCTCCTCGTCCTCGTCGTCATGTTCGTCCTCGCCACGTGGAGAGGGGTGAACATGGGTCTGCTCGGGCTCCTCGGTGCCGTTGCGTTCGGCTGCGGGATGCTCGGTATGGACCTCGAGACCGCACTTGCGGGATTCCCGGTCGACATGTTCGTCTCTCTTGTCGGCCTCACGTTCCTCTTCGGTTTCGCACAGAACAACGGGGCGATCGACGTCCTCGTCCACTGGTGCCTGCGCCTGTGCGCCGGCCGCGCGGCGTTCGCACCGTGGGTGTTCTTCCTCCTCACCGCGGTGCTCATCGCTCTCGGCGCACTCTTCGCGGTCGCGATCATCGCGCCGCTCGCCCTCCGCTTCGCCCGCCGCAACGGGCTCAACGTCTTCATGACGGGCCTCCTCGTCGTCCACGGTGCTCTCGCCGGAGCGTTCTCCCCGCTGAGCGTCTACGGCATCTTCATCGCCGACTTCATGGGGCGGAACGACTTCACGGCGGACCCGTGGAGCCTCTTCCTCGCGCCGTTCGTCTTCAATCTCGTCTTCGTCGTGGTCGTGTTCCTCTTCATGCGCCGCAGGCCCGGACCCGGAGCGGAGTCAGTGGCCCCGGCGCTGCCGGGTGGCGGGGCGGACGCCTCGGTGCGGGGCGCCTCGGCCGGCGGCGTCGCCGCACCGGAAGAGACCGAGGTGCGCGTCGACGCCCGGCAGCTCTTCACCCTCGTCGTCCTCGCGGTGTTCGCGCTCGGGGTCGTCGCGTTCGGCCTCGACGTCGGGATCCTCGCGATCGGACTCGGGGTCGTCCTCGCGCTCGTCGAGCCCGCCGCGGGCGCCCGGGCACTGGGGAAGGTCTCGTGGTCGGTCGTCGTCCTCATCTGCGGTGTGCTCACGTACATCCACGTGCTCGAGGAGGCCGGCACGGTCGACTGGGTGTCCGCGGGGATCTCCTCGATCGGTGTGCCGCTGCTCGCGGCGCTCCTGCTCTTCTACATGTCGGGCCTCGTGTCCGCTCTCGCCTCCTCGCTCGGCATCATCGGCGTCGTCATCGCGCTCGCGGGACCCTTCCTCGCCTCGGGGGAGGTGCATGTGGCCGGGTTCGTCGCCGCCCTCGCGATCGCCGCGACGATCGTCGACATCAGCCCGTTCTCGACGAACGGCGCAATGCTCCTCGCGAACGTCGACGAGGATGTTCGGGGAACGTACTACCGGGGCATGCTCCAGTACGCCGGCGTCATGTGCGCACTCGGACCGGGCCTCGCATGGCTCGTCGTCGCGGTCCCGACGTGGCTGGGGTGACCGGCGCGGTTCACCCGATTCCCAGCGTGCTGAGTACGATTGAGGGATGACTTTCCTCGACCGCCTCTCGTCACCCGAGGACCTCCGCCGGCTCACCGATGCCGAGTGCGGGGTCCTCGCGAAGGAAGTGCGCGACTACCTCGTGCAGACCGTGAGCGCGACCGGCGGTCACCTCGGGCCGAACCTCGGCGTCGTCGAGCTCACGATGGGCATCCACCGGGTGTTCGAGTCCCCGAAGGACACGGTCCTCTTCGACGTCGGCCACCAGTCGTACGTGCACAAGCTCCTCACCGGGCGCGCCGCCGCGTTCCCGACCCTCCGCAGCCGCGGGGGGATCTCGGGCTATCCGTCCCGGGCCGAGAGCGAGCACGACGTCATCGAGAACTCGCACGCCTCGGTCGCCCTCTCGTGGGCGGACGGGATCTCGAAGGCGCAGGCCCTCAAGGGGGAGACCGACCGGCACGTCATCGTCGTCATCGGCGACGGCGCACTCACCGGCGGTCAGGCCTGGGAGGCCCTCAACAACATCGCCGCGGAGGCGCACCGCAGCGAACGCAATCTCGTCATCATCGTGAATGACAACGGGCGGTCCTACGCCCCGACCGTCGGCGGTTTCGCACAGCACCTCGATTCGCTCCGGGGCCGTTCGGACTACGAGAAGTTCCTCACGTGGGGCAAGGAACGCCTCGAGCAGGGCGGGGCCCCCGGGCGTGCGGTCTACACAGCCCTCCACGGTGTGAAGCGCGGGCTCAAGGACATGGTCGCCTCCTCCGTCGACTCCCTGGCGGACGCGCGCTCCGGCCTCGGTATGTTCGACGAGCTCGGCATCAAGTACCTCGGCCCCGTCGACGGCCACGACCTCGAGAGCGTCGAAACCGCTCTCCGCCGTGCGAAGGCCTACGACCAGGGTCCGGTCATCGTCCATGCGATCACCCAGAAGGGCCACGGGTACGCCCCGGCCCTCGAGGACGAGGACGACCAGTTCCACGCGGTCGGTGTCATCGACCCGGAGACGGGTCGCGCCCAGCCGGCGAAGAGCCAGTCGTGGACGAGCGTGTTCGGCAACGAGATCGTCGAGGTGGCCCGCCGCCGCGACGACATCGTGGCCATCACCGCCGCGATGCTCATCCCCGTCGGTCTCAAGAAGTTCCAGCAGGAGTTCCCCGACCGCGTGTTCGACGTCGGGATCGCCGAACAGCACGCGGTCGCCTCCGCAGCCGGGTTGTCCTACGGCGGGCTCCACCCGGTCGTGTGCCTGTACGCGACTTTCCTCGGTCGCGCCTTCGACCAGCTCCTCATGGACGTCGCCCTCCACAAGCAGGGTGTCACCTTCGTCCTCGACCGCGCAGGGGTCACCGGGCCGGACGGGGCCAGTCACCACGGCATCTGGGACATGGCGATGCTGCAGATCGTCCCGGGCCTGCGTCTTGCGGCACCGCGTGACGCCGCGCGCCTCGTCGAGGAGTTCGACGAGGCCGTCGAGGTCGAGGACGCACCCACCGTCGTGCGGTTCTCCCGCGGATCGGTCGGCTCGGACATCGCGGCCCTGCGCCGTACCGACGACGGCGTCGACGTGCTCGCCGAGGCTCCCGCCGGGTTGCACAAGGACGTCCTCATCGTGTCCGTCGGCGCCCTCGCGGACCGTGCCCTCGCGGTCGCGGAGGAGCTCGCGTCCATGGGAATCGGTGCCACGGTCGTCGACCCCCGCTGGGTGCTGCCGGTCCCCGAATCCGTCATCGCCGCGGGGGCAGAGCACGCGCTCGTCGCGGTCATCGAGGACGGGGTGAAGATCGGCGGGATCGGCTCACAGATCCGGCAGGACCTCAGGGAGACCGGTGACCGCACCGGTGTCGTCGAGCTCGGTGTGCCGGACGAGTTCCTCCCGCACGGCACCCGTGACGAGATCCTCGAGTACGCGGGTCTGTCGGTCCCCACCCTCGTGCAGAAGATCCTCGCGATCCTGCCCGAGGACGTCGCCCGCCACGCAGCACTCGGCTCGCGCCGCCTCGCCTGAACGCCCCGTCCGCTCCGGGTCGACGGCTCCGGTCTCGATCGTCGGAGTCGTTCACTGCGCGATTGTGTGCGGTGCTGCCGGTCGAGGTTCCGATTGAATGCTGGGTTTCGCCGAATTCGCGCAGCCAATCGCGATCTCAACGTCATGGGCCGCAGCGAATCCCGAACTCAACTCTCGGACCGCTGCCGCCGGCGGACTACTACCCCTCCGCCTCGGCCGCGGCCTCCGAAGGTGTTGTCCGCGCGATCGATGACGTCGAAGGGCTCGGTGTCCGGTCTTGAGCGGCGACCCACGGGAAAGGTCGCGAATGGACGGCTACGAACTCCGTGTCCCGGGGATTCTCCCGTGACTCGAGGGGTGAGAGCCGGGGTGCGGACCTCACGGAAAAGTAGACTCGACCGGCGGGGATCTACCTCTCCAGCTCGGCGGCTGCTTCCGAGAGGGTACTGCGTCTGGGAGCGTCCACAGGTTCGGACCGACGCCGGCGTTCACTGTGCGATTGTCGTCGGTGCTGCCTGTTCAGGTTCCGATTGAATGCGGGGTCTCGTCGATTTCGCGCAGCCAATAGCGATTTCAACCTTGTGGACCGCAGTCGATGGCGATCTCGATGTGGGGTCCGCTGGGAATCGCGATCTGAACTTCGGGTCTCGGTGAATTACTCGCGGGCGGAGAGTACTGGGGCTGCACGTGTTCACTGCGCGATTGTCGTCGGTGCTGCCTGTTCAGGTTCCGATTGAATGCTGGTTTTCCCTGATTTCGCACAGCCGATCGCGATCTCGATGTGGGTGGCCGCAGCCAATCGCGATCTGAACTCCCGGGACTGAGCGTCGCCGATCGTGCGGGTCCGAGGATGTCCTGTGTGGGGCGGCGAGCCACGGGAGAATTCGCGAATGGACGGCTACGAACCCCGTGTCGCGGCGATTCTCCCGTGACTCGAGGGCACGACCGGCGGAGGCTAACCCTCCACGCCGGCGGCGGCCTCCGAGAGGGCACTCGACACGAGGTCGGCCTGCCAGTTCCGGGCACCGTGGGTGCGGAGGAACCGGGACACGTCCGAGGGGCGGCCGACGTTCGTGAGGCCCGCCAACTGCTTCACGAGGCTCGGGGGGACGACGAGGTCGTGGGTCATTCCGAGGTCCTCGGCGATGCGGGCGACCGCGGGCTTCATCGCGTCGAGTCGTGCCTTCACGAGCATGCGGTCGACCTGCGCACGCGGCTCCCCGTCGGGGGAGCGACGGCCGGGCAGCTCGGCCTCCGGCAGCCCGTCCGCGTGGACGATCGCGAGGTAGAGGCGGCGCAGCCCCGCCTTGGAGAGCGAGCGGGCCCCACGGACCTTCCGGATGTCCTCGGGGGAGGAGATCCGCGTTCCCGCGATCTCGACCATGTCCCGGTCGCGCAGGAGTTTGCTCGGAGCGATGTCGCGGGATCGGGCGACCTCGTCGCGCAGTTCCCACATCTCACGTACCCGCGCGAGGGCGCGCTTCGACTTGAGGGTGCCGAGGCCGGAGGTGCGACGCCAGGGCTCCCGGTAGGTCCGCGGCCGGAAGTCGAGGAGCGCCTCGAACTCCTCCTGAGCGTACTCGGCCTTGCCGGCCTGCAGGAGCTGTTCCTGGAGGATGTCGGCGACCTCGATGAGCACCTCGACGTCGAGGGCCGCGTAGTTGAGCCATTCGGCCGGCAGGGGCCGGGTGGACCAGTCGACGTTCGAGTGTTCCTTCGCGAGGCGCACGCCGAGGGTGCGGGCGACGACGGCAGCGAGCCCGAAGCGTTCGTATCCCAGCAGCTTGGCTGCCAGTTCGGTGTCGAAGAGCGCATCCGGGCGCATCCCGCGTTCGTTCAGGCACGGCAGGTCCTGGGTGGCGGCGTGGAGGATCCACTCGGTTCCCCGGAGTGCCTCGTCGACGATCGAGAGATCCGGGAGGGCCTCGGGGTCGATGAGGACGATCCCGGCACCGGCCCGCTTGAGCTGGACGAGCATGGCCCGGTGACCGTACCGGATGCCCGAGGCGCGTTCGGCGTCGACCGCGACCGGGCCGGTGCCCGCGGCGAGGCGTTTGGCAGCGACCCGCAGGCGCGGGACGGTGTCGACGACCTCGGGGACACCCCCGGCGGGATTCTCGAGGAGGGGGAGGGACGCCTCGTCGGGCGACAGTGTCGAAGAACTCACCTCAGCGCCGCCGCCCCGGCAGAGCGACGACACCCTCGGGCAGCGGGGGCAGGCCGGCGACGGTGGAGAGCAGTTCCACCCACGCCTCGAGGTGGTCACGGACGGATTCGGGTTCTTCGATCACAGGAGTCCATGATGCCCGGAGTTCGAGGTCGATGGTCGCCCGACGGTCCGCGAGTGTGCCGAAGCTCTCGGACAGGACCCGCGTCGTCGTACCGCCGGCGTTCCGTACGTCACAGTCGTGGTTCTCGAGCGCCTCCGTGAGCCACGACCACGCGACCGATCCGAGCATCGCCTCGTTCCCGAGTTCGTGCTCGAGTTCGGCGCGGATGTAGCTCACGATCCGGAAGACGCCGCCCCATTCGGCCGGGGCGCTCGGATCGTAGAGGACGACGACGCGCCCCGTGGCGAGTTCCTCGATCCCGTCCCCGGAGGCCGCGAGGAACGCCGGGTCCGCGCGCACCTCGGCCCCGAGCGCGACGGCGTAGGGGGCGAGTCGGCCCGGAGCGGGGATCTCCTTGACGGACACGTGGGGTGTGCTGCGGGCGCTGCGCAGAACGGCGCACACGGCAGCGAAGGGTTCGGGGATCCGCGTGAGCGGTGATGGTGCAGCCACGCAGTCAGGGTAGGAGAACCGGCGCGCGCAGTGGTGGACCCACGCCGGTGGGACAGGAAATCCGGCGGAGATCCGTCGGTATTCCCCGGGTGTCCCGGGTCGGTACGCGACGGGGTCGGGACCACGTGACGGATCGCACCGCGAGACGGTGTGTCCCGAGGTCGGTCCGGGTCGCGGGAGGCGGGGGTGCAGTGCGAAGATGAAGCAATGGTCTCGACTCTTGTGCGTGCTGCGCTCTCGCAGCCGGTGGAATACACGCCCGTCTGGTTCATGCGGCAGGCGGGGCGGTCGCTTCCCGAGTACCGGGAGATCCGACAGGGCAATGCGATGCTCGAGGCGTGCCGCACCCCCGACCTCGTCACCGAGATCACCCTCCAGCCGGTCCGCCGTCACGGGGTCGACGCCGCGATCTTCTTCTCCGACATCGTCGTGCCCCTCCAGGCCGCCGGCGTCGACGTCGTCATCGAACCCGGGGTCGGCCCGGTCATTGCGCACCCCGTGCGGACGCGCGCGGACCTCGAGCGGATCCCGGACCTCGACCCCGAGGCGATCGCCGACATCGCCGAATCCGTCACCCGGCTCGTGGCGTCCCTCGGGGGCACCCCGCTCATCGGGTTCGCCGGCGCACCCTTCACCCTCGCGTCCTACCTCATCGAGGGCGGTCCCTCGAAGAACCACGAGCGCACAAAGGCGATGATGCTCGGGGATCCGGAGCTCTTCCGCGACATCCTCGCGAAGCTCGCCGGGATCTCCACGACCTTCCTCGAGGTCCAGCTCTCCGCCGGGGCCTCCGCGTTCCAGCTCTTCGACTCCTGGGCCGGTTACCTCGCTCCGCGCGACTACCGCACCCACGTCCTCCCGCACTCCACCGGGATCTTCTCCGCACTGTCGTCCTGCGACGTGCCGAGCTTTCACTTCGGGGTGCAGACCGGTGAGCTCCTCTCCTCCATGGCGGAGGCCGGTTCCGACGTCGTCGGCGTCGACTACCGGGTGGAACTCCCGGACGCCTCCCGTCGGGTCCGCCCCGGTCAGGCACTCCAGGGCAACCTCGACCCCGCGATGCTCTTCGCCCCGTGGGAGGTCCTCCGCCCGCGTATCGAGACGATCGTCCGCGAGGGCCTCGATCACGGCGGCCACGTCTTCAACCTCGGGCACGGGGTGCTCCCGGCGACCGATCCGGCGGTCCCGGGCCTCGTCGTCGAGGAGGTCCACCGGGTGTCCCGTCTCGTCCTCGCCGAACGCGCAGCGGCGTCCACCGGCGCGACCGCAGGAGCGGAGGAGGCCTGATGCGTGCACTCGTCGTCGGGGGAGGGATCTCCGGGCTCACGGCCGCCCATCGGCTGCTGCGCGCCGTTCCCGACGCCGAGGTCACCGTGATCGAGCGGCGCGGGCGCCTCGGGGGCCTGCTCAAGTCCTCGACGCTCGGGGGAGTGGCGCCGGAGGGCGCCGACATCGGAGCCGAGGCGAGCCTCTTCGTCCGTCCGGAGACCCGGGCCCTCGCGGCCGAGCTCGGGCTCGAGGCCGTGTTCCCGGATCCCGCGCAGTCCTCGCAGATCTTCGCCCACGGCCGCATGCATGCGATGCCGAAGGGCACCCTCATGGGTGTTCCGGCCGACCCGGACGCGCTCGCCGGGCTGCTCCCGGACGTCGATCTGGACCGGGTCCGGAACGAGACGCTCACCCCACCGGCCGAGGGCGACGCCTCCGTCGGGGAGTTCCTCGCGGCGCGCCTCGGCGATGCGCTCGTCGACGCCGTCGTCGACCCCCTCCTCGGCGGGGTGTATGCAGGACGCTGCCGCGATCTGTCGTTGGCCGCGACCGTTCCGGCCCTGCTGCCGGCGCTCCACGACGGCACCTCGGTCCTCGGCCGCGTCGCCGAGGTGCAGGAGCAACGCCGTGCCTCCGGCTCCGGTGCCCGTGGTCCGGGGGCGAATGTGCCCGGCTCCCAGGCGAACGGTGCCCCGCCGGTCTTCATGTCGCTGCCGGGCGGCATCGCCCGGATCGTCGACGCGCTCGCAGTCGCGATCACCGCAGCCGGCGGGAGGATCCGCACCTCCACGGCCGCGAAATCGCTTGCCCGGACGGAGGACGGATGGTGCCTCGGGGTCACGGACGTCACCGGCTCGACCGACTCCGCGGACGCGATGCCGGGCCCTTCCGAGGAGCTCGGGGCGGACCTCGTCGTCCTCGCCGTTCCGGCCTTCGTCTCGGCGCCCCTGCTCGCCGGCGTCGGCGACCCGGCACTCCGGAGCATCGCGGAGGAGCTCTCCGGTATCGAGTACGCCTCCTCCGCGGTCGTCACCGCCGTCATCGACACCGCCGAGGCGCCGCTCACCGGATCGGGCTTCCTCGTCCCGCCTGTCGAACCGGCCTTCATCAAGGCCTCGACATTCGCCTCCGCGAAGTGGCCGTGGCTCGCCGCCGGGCTGCCCGCGGACACCGCTGTCGTCCGCATGAGTGTGGGGCGTTTCGGCGACACCGCTTGGGCCGACCTCCCGGACGAGGAACTCGCCGCGCGGGCCCTCGAGGACTGGCGCCGCATCACCGGACGGACCGCACCGGCGCGGCACGTCGAGGTGCAGCGGTGGGAGGACGCCCTCCCGCAGTACTTCCCGGGGCACCTCGAGGCCAGTGCGCGGATCGACGCGCAGCTGGCCCCGGTGCCCGGGCTGGCCCTCGTGGGCAACGTCCACGAGGGCGTCGGGATCCCCGCGTGCCTGGCGCGCGCGGAGTCCGAGATCACGCGTGTCCTCGGCACGCAGAACACCCACCGGTGATCGACACCAAGGAGCATGAGCATGACCGATTACGTCCCGCCGACAGACGACCAGATCGCACAGTACAACTCGGAGATCCGCTACACGGCGTACTCCGTGTTCGCTGCTGCCGGTGAGCTCGCCGACGCCGACCGTGCCGCCCTCGCGGCGGACCTCACGCAGGGCCTCGCGGCGCTCGCGGAGGAGGGTCTCGTGGTCCGCGGTACATACGACGTCTCCGCGCTCCGGGCCGAGGCGGACCTGATGTTCTGGTACCACGCCCCGAGCATCGAGGTGCTGCAGAAGGCGTACTCCGTCATCCGTCGTTCGCAGCTCGGTGGGATCCTCGAGCCCGTGTGGTCGGTCGCCGCGATGCACCGCCCCGCCGAGTTCAACAAGTCCCACTTGCCGGCGTTCCTCACCGGGAACGAGCCGGGCTCGTACATCTGTGTCTACCCCTTCGTGCGGTCCTACGACTGGTACGTCCTACCGGCCGAGGAGCGTTCGCAGATGCTCCGCGAGCACGGCATCGCGGCGGCCGGGTACAAGGACATCAAGGCGAACACCCTCGCGTCCTTCGCGCTCGGCGACTACGAGTGGATCCTCGCGTTCGAGGCCGAGGCGATGGACCGCATCGTCGACCTCATGCGGGACCTGCGCGACACGCAGGCGCGCCTCCACGTCCGTGAGGAGATCCCGTTCTACTCGGGCCCGCGCAAGGACCTCGTGGACATCATCTCCGCCTGGCGCTGAGCGTCGCGGAGCGGCCCTGCGGCGTTTCGCCAACGCTATTGCCGGGGGAAATCGATTCGGTTGACTTCTCGCGAGGGGTCAACCGAATCGATTTCCCTCGCCGAATCCGTTGGCGTGCGGGGGCGTTGAAAAAGGAACAGGTACCTGTTGACAGTGTTCGACAGGTACCTGTACCGTTTCTGCAGGTACTTATAACAGGTACCTGTCGAAGTGCGTCTTCGGCATCCGGATCCCGCCGTCGGTCTCAACCACGATGCTTCAGCTCCTCCGGCGACGGGCCGCACTCGAGAGGCCCATCATGAACACCACATCGTCGACCCCGGATCCCTTCGACGAGGACCCCGTCCTCGAGGGGGAGATCACCGACAGCACGGATCACACAGACAGTACCGATGCCACGTACAGCACCGGGGGCGACTCGAGCACGCACCCCGCGGACGGTACGGCACAGGAGGAGCCCGAGGCACCCGCCGGTTCCGAACAGGACCTCGATCGGCTGCTCGCGCGGCTCGTGTCCCTCGTCCACCGCAAGAAGCTCCGACGGCGCGGACGTGGTTCCGGCGCCGGCGGTCCCTTCGCGGACCCGACCCGCGGGCAGGGGCGGCTCCTCGCGCTCCTCAAGATGCAGGACGGGATGCCCGCGAAGGACCTCGCCTACGTCCTCGGGATCCGCCCGGCCTCGCTCAACGAACTCGTCACGAAGCTCGAACGTGCCGGCCTCGTCGTCCGGGAGCGCTCACCGGAGGACGGACGCGTCATGCTCGTGCGGCTCACGGAGGCCGGACGGGCGACGAGACAGGAGATCCCCGACTCCGACCTCTTCAAGGGGCTCACCGAGGAACAGCGGCTCACCCTCGCAGAACTCCTCCGGATCGTCATCGCGGACCTCGAGGCGGAACTCGGGACGCCCGGACCGGACCTCACCCCGTGGATGGACGAACTCCGTGCCCACCTCGGCGAGGACCGCTACGAGACGTTCGTGTCGACGATGACCGAGGCGCTCGGCCCCGGCTGGGAACACCGACTCCGCGGCTTCCTCGGCCGCGGGAAGCGGCGCGGAGGGCCGCGCGGCGGTCACCGTTCCGGTCCGCACGCCGGACACGCCCACGGCGACCGCGCCGGCCGACGGGGGTTCGACCCCGAACGACTCTTCGGCGAGGACGGTCCCTTCGGACCGAACGGCCCCTTCGGCGACCGCGGTCCGTTCGGGGACGACGGTCCGTTCGGAGACGAGGGGCTCTTCGGCGACGACGGCCCGTTCGGTCCGAACGGCCCCTTCGGCGACAACGGTCCGTTCGGCAAGAAGGGACCCTACGGCGACAGCACAGGACGATCCCCGCGCAGCGAATGAATCAGCGCCGGACGTGATTCGGCCCAGCACGTGACTCAGCGCAGCGAGTACCGCTGGATGATGGTCGCCCCGTCGGTGAGGGAGGACATCAGGCGTACCCGGACGACCTCGGGCAGGGGGAGGTCCCCGAGCAGCCGCGAGGGCGCCGGTCCGGTGCCGTCGATGTCCTCCTCCGCCGCACGGGGCGTCCCCACGAGCAAGGGGGAGACCGTGAGGCACAGTTCGTCGACGGCTCCGGCGCACACCCACGCATGCATGAGTGCGGGGCCGCCCTCCGTGAGGATGCGGACGAAGCCGCGGCCGGCGAGGTCCTCGAGCACCGCGAGCGGCGGGACTCCGTCGTGTTCCTCGTGGTCCTCGTGCACGACGACGTTCTCGGTGCCGCAGAAGCTGCGCAACCGTGTGAGCTCGGCCTCCGCCCGTGTCGTCGTGTGCACGATGACGGGCGAGTTCCCGGCGACCTCGAGGCGTTCGATGTCGATCCGTCCGGACCGGGTCACGAGAACGAGGGCCGGCACGTCGTCCTGCTGCCGCAGCCGGCGTTGAGCGAGGTGACGGGGCTTCGGTGACAGCCGCGTGTACCCTTCGGCGCGGGCGGTTCCGGCGCCGACGACGACGGCGTCCGCGAGCGACCGGAGCACGGAGAACACACGTTTGTCCGCCGGGGAGGAGATCGAACCCGAACGCCCGTCACCGCCGACGACCGCGCCGTCGACCGTCTGCACGAAGTTCGCCTGCACCCGCACCCCGTACGGACCGGGATCGAGCGAGTCGTAGAGGTCGACGAGCGCGGTCTCGTCGTGTTCGGGCGGCAGCGGCCGGAACTCCGGATGGATCTGCACGAGCTCGGCCTGCGGCGCGGCCTTCGAGTGCGCGGACAGCTGGATGACGTTCGAGTCGTCCGTCACCGGGCGATCACCTCTTCCGGTCCCATGACGATGTGTGGTGCGGCGGCGGGGTCGAGAGTGCGCAGGAGCGTGCGCATGTCGTCGGCGCTCATGGAGATGCACCCCTTCGTGGGTGAGTCGTGGTCGACGTGGAGCCAGATCTTGCCACCGGCGTCCCAACCGAGCGGACGCCGGTCGTCGGTCGGCGGCGAACCCGGGACCCGGTTGTAGTCGATCGCGATGACGAAGTCGAAGACGTCCGCCCAGTCGTCCCCGTACGTCGCCTGCGCGTTCGTGCGCAGGCTCGGGTCGTGGGTGTACGGCAGCTTCGCGCCCGGATCGGGTAGCGCGCCTCCGGCATCGGTGAGCGTGAAGACGCCGATCGGGCTCGTCCGGTCACCCTCCCGGCGGTCCTCGAGCCAGCCGGCCCCGCCGTTGTGCCCGGCGAACTCGCCGGTGCGTTCCCAGGTACCGTCCGCGAACTCCCAGAGGGCGGTCCGGGCCTCGGTTCCGTCGGCGTCCGGGGTCGAGGCGACGAGCACCTGGGTCGTCTCCGCAGGGATCCGCGCCATCGTCTCCGGACCGAGGCCGGGGATCGCAGGACCGGGCGCGTCGGTCGAGGTGTTCCGTGGGGCCGAGGCGGGATCGGTGGACCCCGCGGGTACCTGGAGAACGGGGGCGGCGAAGTCGCCGGCGAGTCGCTGGGCCGGAGCCGGCAGCGCCTCGGGATGCGAGGGGCGGGCGTCCGCGCTGCGCACCTGGGCGAGGACGAACACGAGCACGAGCACGGCACCGAGGGCGACCGCACCGAGTGCGAGCGCCGTACGAGCCGTGGGTCCCGAGCGTGACGCGGGGCTCGGGTGACGGGAAGAGCCGAAGGGGTCCACGGGTGTCAGCGTAGCGAACACGTGTGGACCCCTCCGGAAGGCGCGCGCGGCGCGGGGGATCAGCGCAGCCCTGAGCGGGGGATCAGCGCAGCCCTGAGCGGGGGATCAGCGCAGCCCTGAGCGGGGGATCAGCGCAGCCCTGAGCGGGGGATCAGCGCAGCGCGCGGTTGACCGCGGAGATCACGGCCTTGAGCGAGGACCGGGTGATGTTCGGGTGGAGGCCCGCACCCCAGAGCACACGGTCACCGATCGCGAGTTCGACGTAGGACGCGGCCGTCGTGTCCGCTCCGGTGCCGACCGCGTGCTCGCTGTAGTCGGTGAGGCGGATGTCGACGTCGAAGCGCTCGGCGAGGAGATTCACGAGGGCGTCGATGGGGCCGTTGCCGTGGCTCTCGAAGGTGCGTTCCTGGCCGTCGACGACGAGGTCGATCTCGATCGTCTCCGAGTTCTTCGAGGCCGGGGCCGCGGAGTCCGCGTCGTTCGCCGAGGTGGTGCGCAGCCCGGTGATCCGGAACCGACCCCACTGCTTGTCGGCGTCGTCGGCCGGGAGGTACTCGTCGGAGAAGATCCGCCAGATCTCCGGGGCACTCACCTCGCCGCCGGCCTCCGTGTGGTGCTGGACGACCTGGGAGAACTCGACCTGGAGGCGGCGCGGCAGTTCGAGCCCGTACTCGGACTTGAGGAGGTAGGACACCCCGCCCTTGCCGGACTGGGAGTTCACGCGGATGACGGCCTCGTAGGTGCGGCCGAGGTCCTTGGGATCGACCGGCAGGTACGGCATGTCCCATTCCATCTCGTCGATCGGGATGCCGGCCTTCGCCGCCCGTGCCTCACGGTCGCGGAACGCCTTGTTGATCGCGTCCTGGTGCGAACCGGAGAAGGAGGTGAAGACGAGATCGCCGCCGTAGGGGTGACGTTCGTGCACGCCGATCTGGTTGCAGTACGTGACGGTGCGGATGACCTCGTCGATGTCGGAGAAGTCGAGTTCGGGGTCGACGCCTTGCGAGTACAGGTTCATCGCGACGGTGACGAGGTCGAGGTTGCCGGTGCGTTCGCCGTTGCCGAACAGGCAGCCCTCGATCCGGTCGGCACCCGCCATGAGCCCGAGTTCGGCGGCCGCGACGCCGGTGCCGCGGTCGTTGTGCGGGTGGAGGGAGATCGCGACGTCCTCGCGGTACGGCATGTTCCGGGAGAACCATTCGATCTGGTCCGCATAGGTGTTGGGGGTGCCGCGTTCGACGGTCGCCGGGAGGTTGACGACGGTCTCGCGGCCGGCGGCCGGCTGCCACATGTCGAGGACGTTGCCGACGATGTCGAGGGCGAACTCGGGTTCGGTGTCGACGAAGATCTCGGGGGAGTACTCGTAGCCGAAGTCGGCGTCGCCGAGGAGCGACTCCGCGTGCTTCATCACGGCCTGGGTGCCGCGCAGGGCGATGTCGCGGGTCTCGTCGAAGCCCTCCCCGTCGAAACCGAACACGACCTTGCGGAACACCGGTGCGGTCGCGTTGTACAGGTGGACAGTCGGCATCCGTGCACCGACGAGCGACTCCACGGTGCGTTCGATGAGGTCCTCACGCGCCTGGGTGAGGACGGAGATCCGCACGTCGTCGGGGATCGCGTCCTCCTCGATGATCTGGCGGACGAAGTCGAAGTCCGGCTGGGAGGCGGCGGGGAACCCGACCTCGATCTCCTTGAACCCGAGCTTCACGAGGAGGTCGAACATCTTCCGCTTGCGGTCGGGGGTCATCGGGTCGATGAGTGCCTGATTGCCGTCCCGGAGGTCGGTGGAGAGCCAGCGGGGGGCCTTCGTGATGACCTGGTCCGGCCATGTGCGGTCGCGCATGTCGAGGGAGATGCGCTGCTGGAAGGACTTGTACTTGCCGAAGGGCATCGGGCTGGGCTTCTGGTGATTCGCCATGGAACTGTTCCTTCTTCGGTACGCCGGTGGAATGGATGCGGCGGGTGGCTGATTCAGACCGGCAACACGAACACCGCGGAGGGGATCGGCCTGCTGTCAGGCCCCGCCGCGGCAGCGAAGAAGGAGAAAAACGTTCCTGGTCACATGCCCACCATAGACGAGAGCGGACCCCGGAGGTCCAATCCGGGGTCCGCCATGTGATACGCCGAGCTCAGTTCTCGAAGGTCGCTGCCGCCCGGGCGAGCGTGAAGCCCTTGCCGGTGGAGTCCGAGGCGCACGACATGCCCTCCTCGGAGGACGTGCACGTCATCCCGTGGGCGGACACCGTCTTCCCGTAGTCGAGGGAGGTCGCGGCCGGTGCACCGTCCGGGGACTCCTCGCACGAGTACCCCGCACCGTCGTTGTTCGCGACGACGACGGAACCGTAGTCGACCGCACATCCCTCGGGCGCCTCGCCGGCGTCGAAGTCGAAGTCGGCGATCGCACACCGGGCCCGCTCGGCATCGATCGTGCACGAGATGTTGCCCGAGGGAGACGCGAAGGACTCGATGTCGGCGTCTTCCACCGGTTCCTCGCTCGCGGTGTCGGTGGAGCCGATCGCTCCCGCGTCCTCACTCGTCGCCGGTTCCGGAACCGCGACACTCGCGACGTCGAAGGGCTCCTCACGGCCGAGGTAGTCGACGACCATGTAGGCGATCACCGCGAGGATCGCCGCGGCGCACAGGAGCACGATCGCGAGGGCCCACCCGGGGATGCCGCGGCGCCGTTCCGGGTAGGGATACGCGTACGCCTGCGGGATCATCTGCGAGGGCGGGGAGACCTGCTGTCCGTTCCCGGCTCCCGGTGCGCCCGGGCCCGAGGCGCCCTGGGCGGAGGCGGCGAACGCCGCCTGGGCGAGGCCCTGGCCCGCGGCCTGTCGGGTGGGCGCCTCGGCTGCGGCGGGGGCACCTGCTGCAGCACCGGCGTTCCACGTCGAGGGAGCGGCCTGCGTGCCGGCGGCACGCTCGGCGGCGAGGACCTCCTTGCGGCTGCGACGTTCACCGCGGGAGGAGGCGGGCTCGGAGCGCGGCCCGTCGATGCTGTCGACGTGCGACTCCTTCGCGAGGTCCTTGAGTTCGTCGAGGCTCATCGCCCGGGTGGAATCGGCCTCGTCCTCACCGCCGGACAGTGCGCTCGCGTCGAAGATCTGGGTGGCCTCGTCCGATGCGTCCGGACCGCTGCTCGCAGCGCCCTGCGGGGACGGGGTGCCCACGGCGGGTCGGTCGATGAACAGCTGAGTCGTGAGCGACTCCTCCGGCTGCTCCTCGGCCGGACGCCGACGCTGCGGTCGGTGGTCGGGTCGGGGCGGAAGATTCATGCGGTCCATCCTAGCGATCGGTCGGTGGGATGCCGTTCAGGAACCCGCTCACGCACGCACCGACGGCCCCGCCGGACCCGGATTCCCGGTATCCGCCGGCCGGTCGACGGCCCCGCCGAAGCGGCGGTCACGGGACGCGTACTCGAGGACCGCGTCCCACAGGGTGCGGCGGTCCACGTCCGGCCAGAGGACGTTCTGGAACACGTACTCGGCGTACGCGGACTGCCAGAGGAGGAAGTTCGAGGTGCGCTGTTCACCGGAGGACCGGAGGAACAGGTCGACGTCCGGGACGTCGGGAGCGTAGAAGCGGGAGGCGAGGGACTTCTCGGTGATCCGGGCGGGCTTCACCCGGCCGGCGGCGACGTCCTCGGCGAGGTCCTTCACCGCGTCGACGATCTCCGCTCGTCCTCCGTAGTTGACGCAGAACTGGAGCGTGAGGCCGGTGTTGTGCTTCGTGAGTTCCTGCGCGTCCTCGAGCTGGGAGATCACGGACTTCCACAGGCGTCCCCGGCGTCCCGACCACACGATCCGGACCCCGAGGGCGTGGAGTTCGTCGCTCCTGCGCGCGATGACCTCCTTGTTGAAGCCCATGAGGAACCGCACCTCCTCGGGCGACCGTTTCCAGTTCTCGGTGGAGAACGCATAGGCGGACAGGTAGTCGATCCCCATCTCGATCGCCCCGTGGATGACCTCCATGAGGGCGGCCTCGCCGGCCCGGTGCCCCTCGGTGCGCGGTAGTCCTCGCTCGTTCGCCCAGCGTCCGTTCCCGTCCATGACGACCGCGACGTGCCGGGGCACGAAGGTGCGCGCGATCTGCGGCGGGGTGGCGCCGGAGGGGTGAGGGGGAGGGGCGGGGTAGGACATCGGGACTCCGTTTCTCGGGGTTGCACGTGCAGTGGGCGACGGACCGGTGCGGGCCCGCACGTCGGCAGCGGGCCCCCGGGAACGCTAGTCGAGGACGGCGAAGGAGCGCACGCGCCGTTCGAGGTGCCACTGGACGTACACGGTGATGAGGCGGGACGCCTCGGTCATGGTGTGGAGGGCGGCCGCCCGTGCCCGCTCCCAGTCACCGGACAGGAGGGCGGCCATGTGGAGCACGGTCTCGGAACTCGGCAGGGCAGCTCCCTGGGGGCGGCACGCCGAGCACACGGCCCCACCGAGGGCGGGGGAGAACGCGGGGTGCGGGCCGGGCGCGCCGCACTGGGCACAGTCGACGAGGCTCGGTGCCCACCCGGCGATCGCCATCGCCCGCAGGAGGTACGCGTCGAGGCTGAGGCGCGGTGGGTGCTCCCGGTTGCACAGCGAGCGGAGTGCGGACAGGAGCATGAGGTACTGGGCGCGGGTGTGTGGTTCGTCCTCGGTGAGCCGGGTGGCGGTCTCGGCCATGACGCTCGCCGCGGAGTACGCGTCGTAGTCGCTCCCGAGCCCCTTGGCGAAGGGTTCGAGGAGTTCGACCTGCGTGACGACGTCGAGGGACCGGCCCACATGGCACTGGAGATCGACGTACATGAACGGTTCGAGGCGCGAACCGAAACGCGACTTCGTGCGGCGCACGCCCTTCGCGACGGCACGGACGAGCCCGTGATTGCGGGTGAGGACGACGACGATGCGGTCGGCCTCGCCCAGCTTGTGGCCGCCGACCACGATCCCCTCGTCGCGGTAGTACTTCACCGCACCATTCTCTCACCACCGCGGCCGGAGGCACCCGAGCGGACCGTGAACCCGGTGGCCGAGTGCCTCACACCTCGAGCGCGAGGTCGGTCTCCGGAACGGCCGAGCACAGGAGGACCTCGTCCGGCCCCCGGGCGGCGATCGGTTCGAGCGGATAGAGCACCCGTCCGGCGGCCAGGCGCACTGCGCACTTCCCGCACGAGCCGGCTCGGCACGAGTTCGGCACGTCGACGCCCCGGTCCTCGAGGGCCTCGAGGAGAGTGCCCTCCTCCGGGGTCCACGTGAAGTCCGCCGAGGCGCCGGCCGGGTCGTCCTGCCGTGTCACGCGGTCCTTCCTCGTCACTGCGCCCCGGACCGTCACCCGGGCAGGGGGAAGTTCGGCGACGAGCGATTCCGTGTCGCCACCGGGGGAGGAGAACACCTCCCGGAGGATCCGGTCCTCGTGCACACCGGCGGTCCGGGCGCTGCGGACGAGCGCCTCGGTGAGCGGAACCGGGCCGCACAGGAGCACTGCCGTGTCCTCCGGGGCCACGGCCCCGTCGGGAGTCCCGTCGAGAGCCTCGGTGAGGAGCGCCTCGGGACCGGGCCGGCTCCCGGCGGCGGTCGAGACACGGACGAAGCGGGTGCGGACCCCGGTCTCCGACTGCCCTGTGAGGCGCTCCTGCAGCCGGACGGCGACGGAACTCGGGTCCTGCGCGCGTTCGACGTGGACGAGAGTGACGGTGCGGACGGAGTCCGGCAGTCCCTCGGCGAGGACGCCGAGCGCGGCGGTCGCGCCGATGCCGGCGGTGACGAGGCCGAGGAGGGCGGCACCGTCGAGCCCGGTGGCCGTGACGGCGCCGAAGGGCCCGGACACGAGAAGGCGGGTGCCCGGAACGAGCGCATGGACCGCCTCGGAGCCGGGCCCCTGGAGGCGGACGAGGACGGTGAAGGTGCCCGTGGCGCGGTCGACCCCGGTGATCGTAAAGGCCCGCCACAGCCCGGGGGCGAGGTGGAGGCGCGCGTGCTGCCCGGGCTCCCACAGGGTGCCGATCCAGCCGAGGGAGTCCCGGAGGCGGAGCTCGGCGACCGCCTCCGCTCCGGATCCGGACACCTGCACGGTTTCGACGACCGCGAAACGCGGGGAGCTGCGGTGCTGCACGTCGAACGTCCCGCCACGGGCCCCGGACGGTTCCCAGGCCCGTTCCTCGGGGGTGTGGAGGACCTCGATCGGGTCGCCGACCGAGAACGTGCCGCTCTCGATCACGAACGCGTCGATGCCCATGTGGACGTGACCGAAACCGGTGGCGAGGAGACGCGGGACGTTGGCGTCGACCGCGGCGGTCGTCGGGTCCACCTTCGTCGCCGGGCAGCGCTCGCTCGACTTCCGCACGCCGACGACGGCAGTGCCGATCCGCAGGACCGCCCCGATGAGTCCGTACTCGGCGAACGCCGGAAGACCCTCGACGAGGAGGTTGCCGCGGAACCGCAGCGGGTCGAGATCGCGTCCGGCGTACTCCGCGAGCGCGGCCACCGTGGCCGGGTTGATGAGCGAGAGGCCCGAGAGCCGGCCGTCGAACATGCCCTGCCCGGCCCGCACGAGGTGACGGGGTTCCCCACCGCGCGCGGCGAGCAGCCCGCGGAGCACCGCCGAGGCGCCCTCGAGCGAGGCCGGATCGTCCGGATCGATGTCCACCCGGGCCCCCGACGGGGCCGTGAGCGTGATGTGTGCGGGGTCCTCGGCGCCGTCCGTCGCCACCGACCACTGCTGGAGGCTCGTGTCGGTCTTGAGCGCGGTGAAGGACAGGCAGTGGTTCCACTCACCGTCGCTCACCGGTGTCGAGCCGTTCGGGAAGGCGAGGAGCCGGTCCCCGTGGATCCCCGAACCCGCCCGGACCCGGGCCCGGGTGAGCGATTCGGTGGGGAAGCCCTTGACGGGGAAACGGTGGATCGTCTGAATACGCATGGACCCGAGTCTACGAAGACCCGGGTCCATGGTGGTGGAACGGTGGTGCTCAGCAGGTCACGGACGACCTGCGCGGAGGGTGATCAGTCGCGGAACTTCTTGCGGAAGCCACCGCGGTCGCCACCGGAGAACTTGCCGCCGCCGCGCGGGCCGCGGTCGCCGCCCCGGAAGCCGCCGCGGCGCTCGCCGTCACCACCGGAGCGCTTGAACCCGCCGGTCCGGCCCGGGCGTCCGGAGTCCTCGCGGATCTCGATGAGCTTGCCCTGGACGCGGGTGTTCGAGAGGCGCTCGAAGGTCTCGCGGGAGAGGTCCTGCGGGAGGTCGACGAGGGTGTGGTTCGACCGGATGTCGATGTGACCGATCTGGGCGGAGCTGAGGCCGCCCTCGTTCGCGATGGCACCGACGATCCCACCGGGCTGCACGCGGTCGTTGCGACCGACCGCGAGGCGGTAGGTCTTCATGCCCTCGCGCGACCGGGCCGGACGGCGCTCGCGTCCACCGCGGTCACCACGATCGCCGCGGTCACCGAAGGAATCGCGCTCGCGACCCTTGCGGGGCTTGGGCTCCGGGAGCGGTTCGGCGGTGAGCTTCTCACCGTCGAGGAGGAGGACGGCGAGGGCCGCGGCGATCTCCGAGGGCTCGACGTCGTGCTGCGTCGCGTAGGACTCGACGACGGGGCGGACCTCGTCGAGGTCGAGACCCGAGAGCGCCTCGGTGATGCGCTGCTGGAACTTCTGGATCCGGGTGTTCGTGAGGTCCTCGACCGTCGGCAGGGCGAGCGGCTCGACCTTCTGACGGGTGGCGCGCTCGATCGAACGGAGGAAGTTCATCTCGCGCGGGGTGACGAAGAGGATCGCCTCGCCCGAACGGCCCGCACGGCCGGTACGGCCGATGCGGTGGACGTAGGACTCGGTGTCGTGCGGCACGTCGAAGTTCACGACGAGTTCGATGCGCTCGACGTCGAGGCCGCGGGCGGCGACGTCGGTCGCGACGAGCATGTCGATGGTGCCGCGCTTGAGCTGTTCGACGGTGCGCTCACGTGCCTGCTGCGGGATGTCGCCGTTGATCGCGGCCGCGGTGTAACCCCGGGCGCGGAGCTTCTCGGCGAGCTCCTCGGTCTGCTGCTTCGTGCGGACGAAGAGGATGGTGCCGTCGTAGTCCTCGACCTCGAGGATCCGGGTGAGGGCGTCGAGCTTGTGCGCGTGGTTGACCGTGAGGAACCGCTGACGGACGTTCTGGTTCGTCGTCGTCTTGCCCTTGACCCGCACCTCGACCGGATCGTTGAGGTACTGGCCTGTGATGCGGTGGATCGAACCGGGCATCGTGGCGGAGAAGAGCGCGACCTGACGGTCGTCACCGGCGGCGTCGAAGATCGCCTCGATGTCGTCCTGGAAGCCCATCTTGAGCATCTCGTCGGCCTCGTCGAGGACGAGGTGACGGAGTTCCTCGAGGTGGAGGGAACCGCGCTTGAGGTGGTCGATGACGCGGCCCGGGGTGCCGACGACGATCTGGGCGCCGCGGCGCAGACCCTGCAGCTGCGGGGTGTACGACTGGCCCCCGTAGATCGGAAGGACGGAGAAGTCCGGGATGTGCGAGGCGAAGGAGGTGAATGCCTCGGCGACCTGGAGCGCGAGCTCACGGGTCGGGGTGAGAACGAGGGCGAAGGGGCCGTTCTGGGCGCGACCGGCCTCCGCGAGGTGCGAGAGGACGGGCAGGCCGAAGGCCGCGGTCTTGCCGGTGCCGGTCTGGGCGAGGCCGATGACGTCGCGACCGGCGGTGAGCAGCGGGATGGTCTCCGCCTGGATGGGGGAGGGACGCTCGTAGCCGAGGTCCGTGATCGCGGCCTGCACTGCGGGGTGCAGATCGAAATCGGTGAACGGCGCGATCTCCGGGGCTTCCGAGCCGGCGGCCGGCGCAGCGTTCGCCGCGTCGGTGTTCGTGGTGTCGGGAGCGTCGAGGACGGCGGTGTTCTGTTCTGACATGAAGACTCTCTTTGCGAATCGGCACACACTTGATCGCAGGTGACTGAGTTGGCGATCGCCCCGGACGGCCGCCCTTGCACTCCACTCACGCAATCAGGGCCGATACCGCAAAGCCGAGTGCCTACTCGTGTCCCGGGATCACACTCGGATCCTCGTGTGGTGCGCACGCTCTTCGGGAGCGGGGCCCATGGTGCACGGCACAAAACAGCTGCGGAAAACAGGTTTGGGTGTGCGACCAGTCTACACGGGATCGCCGGTGAGGGGCGTTCGGGCGGTGTTCGCTGCGCCACAGTCGCGGGTGCGGCCGCGCTCGCACACCGTGCCGTCGGACTCGCGCGCACCCTGCGTGTCGCCGGGACGTCTCGACTACGCTGGGGGATCGCGCATGCGAGCGACAGCCAGCCGTTCGCCCCCTATGAAGGAGATATTCGTGGCATCGACGTTGGATTCCGTCATCGAACTGGCCAAGCGACGCGGTTTCGTGTTCCAGGCGGGTGAGATCTACGGCGGAACCCGGTCCGCATGGGACTACGGCCCACTGGGCGTGGAGCTCAAGGAGAACATCAAGCAGCAGTGGTGGCAGACCTTCGTGCGCGGACGCGGCGACATGGTCGGCCTCGACTCCTCGATCATCCTGCCCTCGCAGGTGTGGCAGGCCTCCGGTCACGTGGAGACGTTCACGGATCCCCTCGTCGAGTCCCTCCACACCCACAAGCGCTACCGTGCCGACCACCTCATCGAGGCGTACACCGCGAAGCACGGCCACCCGCCGGAGAACGGCCTCGCCGACATCCGCGACCCCGAGACCGGCCAGGAGGGCAACTGGACGGAACCCCAGCAGTTCTCCGGCCTCATGAAGACCTACCTCGGTCCGGTCGACAACGAGGAGGGGCTGCACTACCTCCGCCCGGAGACCGCGCAGGGCATCTTCGTGAACTTCAACAACGTCGTCACGGCCGGCCGCAAGAAGCCGCCGTTCGGCATCGGCCAGGTCGGCAAGGCCTTCCGCAACGAGATCACCCCCGGCAACTTCATCTTCCGCACGCGCGAGTTCGAGCAGATGGAGATCGAGTTCTTCACCCACCCGGACGAGGCGGGCACCTGGTTCGACAACTGGGTCGAGGACTGCTGGAACTGGTTCGTCGATCTCGGCATCGACCCCGCGCACATGCGCCGTTTCGATGTGCCGGAGGACGACCGGGCGCACTACTCGGCCGCCACGATCGACATCGAGTACGAGTTCGGTTTCCAGGGCAACGCATGGGGCGAGCTCATGGGTATCGCGAACCGCACCGACTTCGACCTCACGAACCACACCGAGAACTCCAACGCGAAGCTCCAGTACTTCGACCAGGCGTCCGGTGACCGCTACACCCCGTACGTCATCGAACCGTCCTTCGGTCTCACCCGGTCGATGATGGCGTTCCTCGTCGATGCGTACACCGTCGACGAGGCGCCGAACACCAAGGGCGGCGTCGACAAGCGTGTCGTCCTCAAGCTCGACCCGCGCCTGGCGCCGGTGAAGGCGGCGGTGCTCCCGCTGAGCCGCAACGAGAAGCTCTCGCCGAAGGCCCAGGCACTCGCGGCGGAACTCCGCAAGCGCTGGAACGTCGACTTCGACGACGCCGGTGCGATCGGCCGTCGGTACCGCCGGCAGGACGAGATCGGGACGCCGTACTGCATCACCGTCGACTTCGACACCCTCGACGACGATGCCGTCACGATTCGCAAGCGCGACGACATGTCGCAGGAGCGGATCGCCCTCGACGAGGTGCCCGCGTACCTCGCCGCCGGCCTCGGCTGCTGAGGGCGGCCGAGGACACACCACCGTGCGGGGTCGGGAGCATGTGCTTCCGGCCCCGCCGTCGTTCGCCCCCTCCGATCCCGAGGTCCCCCGATGCACATGCCCCACTCCTCGCTCCGTTCCCGTCGGCGTGGCCGAGGTCGTGACACGGCGGCGGCGCAGGTCGCCGTCTCCCGGCGCGCCTGGACACTCATGGCGGCGTTCCTCGCGCCGCTGGTCCTCGCGACCGTCCTCGGGCTCGTCCTCCTGTGGCCCGGCGCCGAGGCGCGCGGTGGTTCCCCCGCGGACACCCTGTGGGATCCCGCCGCCACCGCCGCCGGCAGTGGTTTCGTCACCGGCACCGTCATGGCCCTCGACCTCGGGGAGTGCCCCGATGCGGACACCGCCGGATGTTCGGCGGCGACGTTCCGGGAGGGCGACTCCGCCGGATCCGGTGGGGCGCCTCGGGAGGGGAGCCTGTACGTGCCGCCGGAGGCGATGCGCGCCGGCCTCGCCCCCGGGGATCCGATCAAGGCGTTCTCGCTCGACGTCGCGAGTCCGGGAGCTCCGGCGGGGACGGAGAGTTCGGTGGCGGCGGAGGCCGCGGCGGCCCCGGGCGCTGCGGACTACGTGTTCACGGACTTCGACCGGAACCTGCCGATCGGGGTGCTCGCCGTGGTCTATGCGCTCGTCGTCGCCCTCGTCGCCGGGCTCAAGGGGGTGCGGGCGCTCCTCGGGCTCGTCTTCGCATTCACCGTCATGCTCGGCTTCATGCTGCCGGCGCTCCTCGACGGGGGTTCGGCGGTGCTCGTGGGGTGCGTGGCCTCGGCGGTCATCATGTTCGTCGTCCTCTACGCCGCTCACGGGTTCTCGGCCCGGACGACGACGGCGCTCCTCGGCACCTTCGGCGGGATCGCGGTGACCGGGGTGCTCGGGCTGTGGTGGAGCGAGTGGTCGCGGCTGTCGGGTGTGTACACCGAGGAGAGCTACCTCCTGTACTCGAACGGGGTGTCCACCGCGGACCTCGTCGTCTGCGGGATCCTCGTCGCCGGTCTGGGCGTGCTCAACGACGTCACCATCACGCAGGCGGCGGCCGTCTGGGAACTGCGGTCCTCGAACCCGCGGGCCGGGCGCCTCGAGGTGTTCCGGTCGGCCATGCGGATCGGGCGGGACCACATCGCCTCGACGGTCTACACGATCGCGTTCGCATTCGTCGGCGGAGCGCTCATGACACTCCTGCTCGTCGTGTCGAGTTCGCGCGGTTTCCTCGAGTCACTCACCCTCGGCGAGCTCGCGATCCAGGTGGTGAACATCCTCGTCACCTCGATCGGTCTCGTCCTCGCGATCCCGCTCACGACCGGGATCGCGGCGCTCGTCGCGGTGCCAGCCCGCCCCGAGGCGGCGCCGGGTCCTGAGGCGGCGCCTGGTCCCGAGTGAGCACCACTTTGCGTCGGTGAGGAGGAAACAATCCCTGTCACGCGGCGCAAAGCGGTGCTTTCGCGGCCGTGCGCGCCCCGCTCACACGAACGCGAGCACGAGCTGGACGAGTGCGAGCACCGCGACGTACACCGCGAGCACCCAGAGGAAGAGGTAGCGTAGGAGGGTGCCGCGGGCTGCGGCGTCCGTCCCGGCGACCTGTGAGGCGAGCATCGCCCTCCCGACCGAGGCGTTCGAGCCGATCGCGCCCACCTCGTTCGTCGTCGCGAGCACGAGTGTGCGGTCCATCCCGAGAGCGTCCGCCCCGAGTCCGAAGGTCGAGGCGAACATCGCGTTCGTCCCCGTGCCCGAGGCGGTGACGACTCCGCCGAGCACCGAGAGGAACCCGCCGATCCAGAGGAACCCGGCGGGTCCGGTGAGCGTGATGAGGTCACCGATCGACGCCGCCATGTCGGTGGCGGTGAGGACGAATCCGAGGAGCAGGAAACCGAGGGTCGCGGTCGCCGCCGGGGCCCAGCTCCGGACGACCGCGACCGCGGTGGCCGGCAGGTTCCACGGGGCCGGTTCCTGACCGGCCCACGCGCGTTCGGAGACGAACAACGAGGTCACGGTGCCCACTGCGAGCCACAGGGCCGGCGAGGTGAGCACGGTCGCGGCCGCCGCGGGCACGTGCGGTGCGACGAACGCGGCCGCCACACAGCCGAGGAGCAGAGTGAGGTAGGGCGTGAGCGCGAGGAGGACCCGCGGGCTCATCGACACGTCGTTGCCCTGGAGGCGGAACACCGCGAAAAGGACGGCGAGCACGAGCACCGACCCGAGCACACCGGCGACGGGTGTGCTCACGAGGATGTTCGCCACGAGGATGCCCGCCCACATCGTCACCCCTCCGAGGAGGTTCCACAGCACGATCGGCACCGTGTGCTCCGGCCGGTGGAATCGCAGGGTCGCGGTGACGACGACGACGGAGACGAGCACCGCGGCTCCGTTGATCCACGCGTTCTCGATCCCGAGTTCCGTGAGGTCGACCCGCCCGAGTTCCGCCGCGATGCGGGTTCCCGGACCGAGCGATCCCCAGGGCGCCATCGTGAGTCCGAGCACGCCGAGGAACGCCGCCCGCAGCGGACCGAAACCGAGGTGCACGAGGATCGGGATGCCGATGGTGATCCCGACGCCGTAGCCGGTCACGCTCTCCGCGAAGGGGACGATCGCCCACACGACGAGAGCGGCGCCGGCCGTCGGACCGGGAACGGACCGCAGGAGCCAGGCGGAGAAGGTCCGCATGTACCCGGAGGCCTCCTGGACCCGGGCGAGTGCGAGACCGCCGAGCATGATGAGCATGATCTCGAGGAACAGGGGCACCTGTGCGAGGAATCTCCCCGCCCAGACACCCGCCGGTTCCGGGAACCACAGGAGTGCGACGACCGCGGCGGTGAGGAAGCCGAGGCCCGCCGAGATCATCGGCGAGACCCGCACGAGGATGCACACGACGGCGACCGCGACGGGAAGGAGGGCGAGGGCGCCGGACGTGAGCTCGGGGTTCATGGTTCCTCTCGGGCACGGAAGGGGAGAGCGGGGTGCACAGGGACACGCAGGGAACGGACATGCGGGGAAACGAGTACAGGACTACCATGGTGGGGCAGGTGTCGTCGACGAAGGGTGCACCGCAGTGAAGTGAGAACCCGCTTCCGCGTCAGTGTTCCGCCGGATTCCTCCCGTGCGGAACAGCAGTACTGAACGAAACGGGTTCCCTCATGCCTTCCGGCAACCTCACTTCCGGCATCTCCCTGTCCGCACTGTCCTACTCCCTTCCCGACGGCACTCCCGTCCTCCGGGATCTCACCGCCACGCTGCCGCCGGGCCTCATCGGCCTCGTCGGTGACAACGGCTCCGGCAAGTCCACGCTCGCCCGGCTGCTCGACGGCACCCTCGCCCCGACTTCCGGTGCGATCACCGGCGCCGGCCAGGTCCACGTCGTCGACCAACTCCTGCCCACCTCCTCCGTCACCGTCGCCACGGCCCTCGGGATCGCCGAGGCGCTCGCCGCCCTCCGCCGTGTCCTCGCCGGGGACATGGACGAGGGCGACCTCGACCTCATCGGCCAGGACTGGGACCTCGAGGAACGGGCTCTCGCGGCACTCGCCGAGGTGGGCCTCGACACAGCGGGCCCGCGGGAGGGGACCGGTCCGGCTGCGGCCGGTGGCGCCTCGGCGGCGGCGGTCCTCGACCGGCGCGTCGACTCCTTCTCCGGTGGCGAGGCGATGCGCATCGGTCTCGCGGCGGCGCTCCTCGCCGGCGCGCACTGGCTCGTCCTCGACGAACCGACGAACAACCTCGATGCCGCCGGGCGTGCCCTCGTGTTCGAGGTACTCGCCCGCCGGACGGGGCCCACCCTCGTGATCTCGCACGACGTGGAACTGCTCCGTCGCGTCGAGTGGATCGCCGAACTCGCCGGCGGGCTGCATCTGTACGGCGGGAACTGGGACGCATACCGCGAGGCCGTGGAGACCGAGGAGGCGGCGCGGCGCGCACGTGTCGTCGACGCCCGGAAGGTGTTCGAGAAGGAGAAGAAGCAACGCATCGAGGCGGAGACGAAACTCGCCCGGGCCGCCGCGTACGGCGCGAAGCGGAACGACAGCGGCCCGAAGATCCTCATGAACAGTCTCAAGCAGAAGGCCCAGGGGAACGCCGGGCGGGTGCGGGGAGCCAAGGCCGCCGACGAGGACGCGGCACGGGAGGCGCTCCGGGTGGCCCAGGACGCGCTGCGGCGGGAGACCCTCATCCGGTTGTCCCTGCCGGAGACCCGGGTCCATGCGGGCAAACAGGTGCTCGAGGTGGTGCGTGCGACCGACGACACGCGGAGCGATGAGGTCGTTCGCCGGATCGTCGGACCCGGGAAGGTGCGCCTCGTGGGGCCGAACGGATCCGGCAAATCGACGTTCCTCGATCTGCTCACCGGCGCAGCGGGCGGCGGAGGAGACGGCGACGGGGGAGCAGGTGACGGGGGAGCGCGCGGCCCGGCCGGGCACGCCGCGGAGTTGTTCCCCGGCCTCGGAGTGCACGTCCACGTGCCGGTGGGCACGCTCGCCCAGCAGTACGGGTTGTCGGCGGACCGCACGGTGCTCGAGGCGATCCGCGACTCGGCCCCCGATGCGGACGTGCACCGGATCCGTGAGGTGCTCGCGGCACTCGAACTCCGGGGGAACCGCGTGGAGCAGGACTGCGGCACGCTCTCGGGCGGGGAACGGTTCCGGGTGGCGCTCGCCGCCCGGCTCGTCGCGGATCCCGCTCCGGGGCTCCTCGTCCTCGACGAACCGACGAACAACCTCGATCTCACGAGCACCGAGGTGCTCGTGCAGGCCCTCGAGGCGTACGAGGGAGCGGTCCTCCTCGTCACCCACGATCCCGAATTCGCCCGGCGGGCCGGGGTGGACGAGGAATGGGACGTGGAGGACCTGCGTTCGGACTGCAGGCTGTGACCTTCCGTGCACCTCGTGGGGACGGGGCACGGTGGAACGACGAGAAGTGGAAGAATGGTGACGTGACAACGACGATCGAGACCCCTCAGACAGACGCGCGGAGCACCGATTCACGCAGCGCGGACACGCAGCGTGCCTTCGTGCCCCGGTCCCTCACGATCGGGAACATCGCACTCGATTCTCCCGTCGTGCTCGCGCCCATGGCCGGGATCACGAACACCGCGTTCCGTCGCCTGTGCCGCGAGTACGGGGCCGGCCTCTACGTCACGGAGATGGTGACGAGCCGCGCGCTCGTCGAACGCAATGCCAAGAGCATGCGGATCATCCATCACGAGCCCTATGAGACCCCGCGGTCCGTCCAGCTCTACGGCGTCGACCCGGTCACCATCGGGCAGGCCGTGCGCATGCTCGTCGAGGAGGACCGGGCCGACCACGTCGACCTCAACTTCGGGTGCCCCGTTCCCAAGGTGACCCGCAAGGGCGGCGGGTCCGCCCTCCCGTGGAAGCTCGACCTCTTCACCGCGATCGTGCAGACCGCGGTGAAGGAGGCCTCGAAGGGCGACGTCCCCCTCACCATCAAGATGCGCAAGGGCATCACCGGTGACCATCTCACGTACCTCGACGCCGGTCGGATCGCCCGGGACGCCGGGGTCTCCGCGATGACGCTCCACGGCCGCACGACCGCGGACCTCTACTCGGGACGCGCCGACTGGGACGCGATCGCCCGGCTCAAGGACGAGATCGGGGACGCCGTCCCCGTCCTCGGCAACGGCGACATCTTCGCGGCCGAGGACGCGGTGGAGATGATGCGGCGCACCGGCTGCGACGGCGTCGTCATCGGACGCGGTTGCCAGGGCCGTCCGTGGCTCTTCGGCGACCTCCAGTACGCGCTCGCCGGGAGCGACGAACGCATCCGTCCGGGTCTCAAGGAGGTCGCGGATGCGGTGTACCAGCACGGGGTCTACCTCACCGAGTACTACGAGGACGAGTTCTTCGGGGTCCGTGATCTCCGCAAGCACATCGCGTGGTACTTCAAGGGGTACCCGGTGGGCGGGCAGCTGCGGCAGAAGCTCGCGATGGTGTCCACCCTCGCCGAGCTCCGTGAGCTCCTCGACGGCCTCGGCGACGCCCCGTACCCCGGTGCGGACGCCGAGGGCACCCGTGGGCGGACCACCCGCCCGAAGAGGCCCCATCTGCCCGACGGCTGGCTCGACTCGCGGGAGATGGCCGAGGACCGCAAGGCGGAACTCGCGCTCGCCGAGCTCGACGTCTCCGGGGGCTGATCGATGACCACGGTGATCCCCACGGCCGTCGCCTCCTACTCCGCGCACGATCGGGAGCGATGGGCGGCCGAGGCCGCGAAGAATCCCCGCCGCACGGACTTCCAGCGCGACCGCGCCCGGGTGCTGCACTCCTCGGGTCTGCGCCGCCTCGGTGCGAAGACCCAGGTCGTGTCCCCGGGCTCGGACGACTTCGTCCGCACCCGCCTCACCCATTCCCTCGAGGTGGCGCAGGTGGGCCGCGAACTCGCCCGGTACCTCGGGAGCGACCCGGACATCGTCGACACCGCGTGCCTCTCGCACGACCTCGGTCATCCGCCCTTCGGTCACAACGGGGAGACGGTGCTCGACGAGGTGTGTGCCGACATCGGCGGATTCGAGGGCAATGCGCAGACCCTGCGGGTGCTCACCCGGCTCGAACCGAAGGTGATCCGGGAGGACGGCAGCCCCGCGGGCCTCAACCTCACCCGGGCGACCCTCGACGCGTGCACGAAGTACCCGTGGCCGCGCGGGGAGAGTCCGATCGCCGCGCGTGCCGGCTCCACCGTGACGAAGTTCGGGGTGTACGACGAGGACCGCCCGGTCTTCACCTTCCTGCGCGAGGGGCGGGAGAACGGTCAGCGCTGCATCGAGGCGCAGATCATGGACCTCGCCGACGACATCTCGTACTCCGTGCACGACGTCGAGGACGCGGTGTTCTCCGGAGCCCTCGACCTCTTCGCGTACGACAACGACCACGCGCTCGGCGGGCTCATCGACATCACGCGCTCGTGGTACCTGCCCGAGGCGAGCGACGAGGTCATCACCGGTGCCCTCCGGCGCCTGCAGAAGGCCGCGTACTGGCCGAAGCAGCGTTACGACGGGTCGCGCTCCGCACAGGCGGGACTCAAGCACATGACGAGTCAGCTCATCGGACGTTTCGTCGGTGCCGCGGAGGCCGCCACCCGTGAGGAGTACGGCTGGGAACCCCTCGGCCGTTACGACGGGAACCTCGTCGTCCCCGAGGCCACCCGCCACGAGATCGCGGTGCTCAAGGGCCTCGCGACGGTGACCGTCATGGTCGCCGAGGACCGCCTCTCCCTCCAGCGCATCCAGGCCCGGGTGCTCGGCACCCTGTGTGAGTACTTCTCGGAGAAACCCGAGGCGATGGACCGGATCTTCCTCCACGACCACAGGGAGGCCGCGGACGAGGCCGCCCGCCTGCGCGTCGTCGTCGACCAGGTCGCCTCGATGACCGATCACTCCGCGTGGTCGGCGTACCACCGCATGCAGGCGGACGAGGCCAGCCTGCTGTGAGGCTGCGGGGGAGTCGTGCCGTGCGCGCGCGAGGGGGTGAACGTCGATGGCCGGTCTGATCCGTCGTGAGGACATCGACGAGGTCCGCTCGCGCTCGCGCATCGACGAGGTCGTCGGTGAGTACGTCACCCTCAAGAACGCGGGCATCGGGTCCCTCAAGGGGTTGTGCCCCTTCCACGACGAGCGCACGCCGTCCTTCCACGTGCGTCCGCAGGTGGGGATGTACCACTGCTTCGGATGCGGGGAGAGCGGCGACGTCTACTCGTTCCTCCAGAAGATCGACGGACTCACTTTCGTCGAGGCGGTCGAACGCCTCGCGGGGAAGTACGGTGTCCAGCTCCAGTACGAGGAGGGCAAGGGACCCGACAAGGAGGAGCACGGCCGCAGGCAGCGCCTCGTCGACATGCACCAGGTCGCCGGGGACTTCTTCCGTGAACAGCTCGCGACCCCGGCCGCGCAGATCGGACGGGAGTACCTCGCCGAGCGCGACTTCGACGACGCGGCGTGTGCCCACTTCGGTGTCGGGTACGCCCCGAAGTCCTGGGACGCACTCCTGAACCATCTGCGGGGGCGCGGGTACCGCTCGGACGAGATCATCGCCTCGGGGCTCGTGTCCCAGGGAGGACGCGGGATCTACGACCGGTTCCGCGGGCGTCTCACCTGGCCCATCCGGGACGTCACCGGCCGGACCATCGGGTTCGGTGCGCGGCGGTTGTACGACGACGACCAGGGGCCGAAGTACCTCAACACCCCGGAGACGGTCCTCTACAAGAAGAACCAGGTGCTCTACGGACTCGACCTCGCGAAGCGCGCGATCGCGAAGACGAAGCGGATCGTCATCGTCGAGGGGTACACCGACGTCATGGCCGCGCACCTCGCCGGGGTCGACCAGGCGGTCGCGACGTGCGGTACCGCGTTCGGTGAGGAACACATCAAGATCGTGCGGCGCCTGCTCGGGGACGACTCCACGCACGCCGGTGAGGTCGTCTTCACCTTCGACGGCGACGAGGCCGGGCAGAAGGCCGCGCTCAAGGCCTTCCGGGACGACCAGAAGTTCGTGTCCCAGACCTTCATCGCGGTGGCGAAGGACGGGATGGACCCGTGCGATCTGCGCGTGGCGAAGGGCGACGGTGCGGTCCGGGACCTCATCGAGACCCGCAGGCCCCTCTTCGAGTTCGCGCTCACGACGACCGTCGACTCCTTCGACCTCGAGACCGCCGAGGGCCGCGTCCGCGCGATCCGGTCGGCCGCACCCCTCATCGCGCAGATCCGTGACGCGGCGCTGCGTCCCGAGTACGAGCGGATCGTCGCCGGTCACATCGGCGTCGACACCGCCCAGGTGACCCGTGCCGTCCTGAACGAACGACGCCGCGGCCGGGACGGTGGGAATCACGGTGGCGGGAAGCCGGCCGCCGGGAGCCAGGGCGTCACAGCCCCCGGCCCCGGTGACCGAGGCGGTCGGCAGAGCCCTGCGACCGGTCAGTACGGTGCGACCGGTCAGTACGGTGCGACCGGTCAGTACGGTCGGAACGGACAGTCCGACACGCACGGTCGACGGAACGAGAACGGTCGGTACGGCCCGGACGGACAATACGGGCAGACTGCGCAGGACGGTCGGTATGCGCAGGACGGTCGGTACGCACGCGCGCCCCGGACCGGCGCGCCGCAGACCGGGCCCGGGTCCGGATCGGCGGACGATCCGGGCCGGGAGCTCGCGGCCTACGCGGAGGAACTCGAGGGCGCGCCCGTCGACCCGACGGGGCTCAAGATCGAACGCGGAGCACTCATGGTGGCGCTCCAGCAGCCGACCTACGTGAACGCGAAGCTCTTCGACGGACTCAACGGCAAGGTGTTCTCCGATCCCCGGTACCGCGCGGTGCACGCGGCGATGAAGGCCGCCGGGGGAGTGCGCCTCGGGATCACCGACCCCGCCGCCTGGCCCGAACGTGTCCTCGAGGCGATCGCTCCGGAACTGCGGGGCCTCGTCGGCGAACTCACCGTGCAGCCGTTGCCGGCGACCGAGGGTGAGGGGATCGAACGGTACTGCCGGGGGATCATCGCGCGCCTCTTCGACAAGGACATGCTGCGGATCGCCGGCGAACTGCACTCCCGGCTGCAGCGCACGGACCCGGCCGACTTCACGACGAGCAGCAAGCTCCTCGAACAGCTGCAGATCCTCCAGCGTCAGCGCGCCCGCCTGCAGTCGCTCATGTGACATTGCCGTCCTTCATGTGACACCGCCGTCTTTCATGTGACACCGCCGTCGCTCATGTGACCCGGTGGTCGCTCGAGCGTCCCGGGCCGGCGGATTCACGAGGTGGTCCCGGACACGTCGGCCCTCCACCTCGGACAACCCGGGTCAAAGGCCGAAATGTGTGTACGGGATAGGGCTCTTGCCCAGTAACCCGTCGGGCAGAACTCGCTTGAACTTGCCCGGTCAGCAAGTTCGGTGCGAGATCCTCGAAATCAGCCCCGCCATGGTGTGAGTACCGCCATGGTGTGAATACCGCCACACCGGAAGTAGCCCTTCAACCGTCGGGGCTCGGGTGGTTGCGACGAGGTACGCGCCGGCCCGACTCTCGTCCGCGGCAGCGGTGTCGGCTGCGCGAAGCAGCTTCGACCACTTCAGGTCGCTATCCGGTGCGATTGCCGATGTCGAGGTCGCAATTGCTGGTGGAGTTTCCGCCAGAACGCGCAGTCAATCGCGATCTCAACGGGCTCACCACGGGGAATCGCGATCTCAACAGGGTTCACCACGGGGAATCGTGATCTCGATGCGTTGTCCGGCTCATCCGGGGACGAGGGTTGTGAAGACGTACCGGCGGGGCCCCTCTTGGAGGGATCCCTCTATCAGCTGCGCACTTCGGCACGATTTCAGGCGGCTGGATCGTGCCGAAGTGCGCAGCTGGTTCCGGAATCGTGCGACAGTGCGCAGCTGATTGCCTCCACCCCGGACGGCCCGTGCCTGCACTCCGTGCAGTTGTGCACATCACGCAAGATTGCACTTGAGGAAAAATTGCACGGGATGCAAAATTGAGGTGTTGCTCGGGTGACCGGTATCGGAGACGCCACGAACCACCTCGTGAGACGGATCCACAGGTCGGCACCGCACTCGCACCTCTCCCGGAATCAGGAACGATCATCACGACTCGACACGGCTCCACCGCAGAATCCCCCGACGCCGAACCGATCCCGGACATCGCGCCCAAGGAATCGCTCGCGCCGAAGGAGTCGCTCCGGGACCGCAAGGCCCGGCAGACCCGCCGGGCCATCCACGTGCAGTCCGTGGAACTCGTGCTCGAACACGGGATGGACAAGGTGACCGTCGCGCAGATCGCGGAGGCGGCCGGTGTGTCCACCCGGACGTTCTTCAACTACTTCGCCTCGAAGGACGACGCGATCGTCGGGTTCACGACGGATCAGACGCTCGACGAGGACCAGGTGCGGGCCTTCATCGAGGAGGAACCGCTCCACGGGACGATGCTCGAGGACATCGCGCGCCTCATCCACGAGGCGTTCATGCTCACGTTCAACGACGACGAGGTGGCGGAGAAACGGCGGCGCATCTTCGCGCTCCACCCGCACCTGCTCCGTCGGCAGCTCGAACGCACGAGCCTCCTCGAGGAGCAGGCCGCGCAGATCGTCCGCGGCCGACTCGTGCGCTGGGGGATCGAGTACGACACCGAGGAGGACGCGGAGGACCTCGCGCGCATGATCGTCCAGGTCTGCGCCGCTCCGTTGCGCTTCTCGGGTCGGAAACTCGCGGCGAAGGACCGCGGCGAGATCTCCGGCACGGAGACGGCCCAGCTCTTCGGGCGGTCGATCGCCCTGTTCCTCGATGTGCTCCGCGGACCGTCCTCCGGTCCCTTCGAGGGGGCCGAGTGAAACCGGAAGCCACGCCCATGACACACCGATCACGAAAGGAGATGCCCGACGTGCGGAAGGCAGCTCATTCTGCCGCAGACTCCGCCGGACTCGTCGCTCCACGCGAATCCGACTTCGAGCCAGCCACCACCCATCCCTCCTCCGACACCGCTGCTCCGGCACACGCCGCCGCAGACGCCTCCCCGACGCGGACGAAGCCCCGTCGTGCGAAGCGCGCGCCCGTCGACCCGGACGCACCGATGAGCCAGTCGGCCGTTCTCCTCCTCTTCATCGGCCTCATGATGGCGATGTTCATGTTCTCCCTCAACCAGAACATGCTCGCCACGGCCCTCCCGACGATCGTCGGTGAACTCAACGGTGTCGACCTCATGCTGTGGGTCTCGACCGCGTTCATGCTCGCCTCGACCGCCGTCATGCCGATCTACGGCAAGATCGGTGACCTCTTCGGACGCAAGAAGCTCTTCGTCTTCGCGATCGCCGTGTTCATGGTCGGCGCCGTGTGCGGTCTCGTCGCGCAGGACATGCGTCTGCTCATCCTCGGCCGCGTGCTGCAGGGCATCGGCGGCGGTGGCCTCATGATCCTCTCCCAGGCGATCATCGCCTCGGTCGTCCCCGCGCGTCAGCGCGGCAAGTACATGGGCATCATGGGCTCCGTGTTCGCGGTGTCCTCGGTTGCCGGACCGCTCGTCGGAGGTTGGCTCACGGAGGGTCCCGGCTGGCGCTGGGCGTTCGTCATCAACTTCCCGCTCGGTCTGTGCGCGTTGCTCGCCGCTGCGATCTTCCTCAAGCTGCCGAAGACGAAGTACGAGGTGCGGCCGAAGCTCGACATCGCCGGCATGGTGCTCGTGAGCGCCTTCACCTCGGCGCTCGTGCTCGTCTCCGCCTGGGGCGGCAATACCTACGAGTGGACCTCGCCGGTCATCCTCGGCCTCTGCGCGGTCGTCGTCGTCACGGCCGTCGCCTTCGTCCTCGTCGAACGGGTCGCGTCCGAGCCGATCATCCCGCTGTGGTTGTTCAAGGACAAGAACTTCGTGCTCTCGACCTCGGCCGGCCTCATGGTCGCGGTCGCGATGTTCGGTGTCATCGGCTACATGCCGACGTACCTCCAGATGACCCACGGTGTGTCCGCCTCGGTCGCGGGCTTCATGATGATCCCGAACATGGGCTTCATGCTCGTGTCCTCGACGCTCGTCGGGTTCGTCGTCGCCCGCACCGGCAGGTACAAGATCTACCCGCTCGTCGGTATCACGCTCGTCGGTGTGTCCCTCGTCCTCATGTCCCTCCTGAGGGCGGACACGAACGCGTGGGTGACGATGGGCTTCATCGCGGTCCTCGGTCTCGGTATCGGTCTGAGCCAGCAGATGCTCGTCCTCGTCGTGCAGAACGCCTTCCCGGTCGCGATGGTCGGCGTGGCGACGGCCTCGAGCAACTTCTTCCGCCAGATCGGATCCTCGCTCGGGATGTCGATCGTCGGATCGCTCTTCACGAGCCGCCTCATGTCGAATCTTTCCGGGAGCCTCCCCGAGGGTGCGGCTTCCGGCGGGGCCAGTGCCGCGAGCCTCACTCCGGAACTCGTGAAGGAGCTGCCTGCTCCCGTCCACGACGCGGTCGTCACCTCGTACAACGACGCGCTCGTGCCGCTGTACCTCTTCATCGTGCCGCTCGTCGCCGTCGGCCTCGTCCTCGCATTCTTCATCAAGGAGGTGCCGCTCGCGACGAAGCTCGACCGCGGTGCGCCCTCCCGGGCCCGGGTGGACGAGGAGAATTCCGCCGAGGCGCCCCGGACCACGGAGAACACCGCACCGGAGCAGAAGCCCGCGGAGCTCACCTCGCCGACCGGCTCCCTGCCGAGCGTCCGGTCGACCTCTGACGAGGCGATCACCGCGACCTCGGCGGAGCTCGCCGCCACGGGAACGGCGCCCTTGGATACAGTGGTCTCACCCGCCACCGAACCCGGGGAGAAGTCCGTTCCCCGGTCCGAGAAGAAGAGTGCCGATGATCGCGTCCCGTCCGCAGCCGGAGATCCCCACTCCCGCTGACAGCAGCCCCTCCGACCGTCCCGACGCCCCCGCGCCGCAGCCCACCGGTACCTCCCGGTGGGCTGCGGCGCGTCCCGTGCTCACCGTCCTCACCTCGGAGACGAAGGGATGGCCCGCCGCGTTCGACCGGCTGCGGGACGAGGCCGAGCTCCGTGTCGTCGAGGCGCAGGACCTCGGCGACGCCCTGCCCGGGACCGACGTCCTCCTCATGTGGGATTTCTTCTCCGAGGCCCTCGCGGACGTGTTCGACCGGGCCGACCGCCTCGGGTGGATCCACGCGGCCTCGGCCGGGGTCGACACACTCATGTTCCCCGCGCTGCGGAACTCGCAGGTGACCCTCACGAACGCGCGCGGGACCTTCGATCGGCCGATCGCGGAGTTCGTGCTCTCCTTCGTCCTCCTCCTCGCGAAGGACATGCCGCGGTCGTGGGATGATCAGCGGGCCCGCGTGTGGCAGCACCGGGAGACCGAGGACGTGGCGGGAACGACCGCGATGATCGTCGGCGTCGGTGCGATCGGTCGGGAGACGGCGAGGCTGCTCCGGGCGGTCGGGATGAGGGTCGTCGGCGCCGGTTCGCGCGCCCGCGACGGTGATCCGGACTTCGACACGATCGTCGACTCCGCCGAACTCGCCCGGCACGTCGGGGACGTCGACTGGCTCGTGAACATCGCTCCGCTCACCCGGGCGACGGAGAACCTCCTCGACGCCGAGGTGTTCGCCGCCCTCCCGAATCACGCCCGCGTCGTGAATGTGGGGCGGGGTGCGAGCCTCGACACCTCAGCTCTCATCGCGGCTCTCGAATCCGGCAGTATCGCCGGGGCGGGGCTCGACGTCGTCGACACCGAACCGCTCCCGGAGGACCACCCGCTGTGGTCGGCCCCGAACCTCGTCCTCACCCCGCACATGAGCGGCGACACGCACGGGTGGATGCAGCGCCTCGCCGACGGGTTCCTCGCGAACTGGGACCGCTATCTCGCGGGGGAGACCCTGCAGAACCGGATCGACCTCACGACGGGGTACTCGGCAGAGGGCCCGAAGACCGCAGCACGTCCGACCACGGCGGAAGGACGGGCGTGAACGACCGGACCTACTCCCGTCGCCGGTCGGACCTCGTGAACGAAGCACTCCTCACGCTCATGACCCGGCGCCTCGTCCTCGTCGCGGTGCGACTCCTCGCGGCACTCGCGATGCTCGCCGCGTCGATCGGGGCGGCGGTCTCCTCCCTCGGTTCGCAACCGGTCCGGCACGTGCTCCTGCTCGCGGCGACGGCGATGGCGGTTGTGGGTCTTCTCGCCGCGCTCTGGGGTGTGCTGAGCGCACGCCGGCTCAATGCGAAGGATCCCCTCGACGACCTCGCCGCTCGTCGACCCCCGCCCCTGCGCGCGCCGACGACGGTGCCCGCGGCGATCACGGTGCTCCTCATCGGCGTCGTCGCGGCGGGGATCCTCGGGACGGTCCTGCAGGGCGAGGCGCCGGCGTTCGCCGTCGGTGCGGCGATCGGGGCGGTCGTCCTCGGCCTCATCGGGCCGGTGTGTCTCCTCCTGCACCGTCGCACGGTCGACGACCTCGCGGCGCAACGGGAGGGTGATCCCGCCCTCGCCGCGCGGATCGACGACCTCGAACCGTACTGGGCCTACGAGGAGCTCAGCGGCTGAACCGACGAGGCGCCGCCGCGCCGACGAAGGGCCGCCGAGGTGACACCGGAATCCCGAGAAGGCACCGGAGTCACCGTGGCTCCGGTGCCATGTCGAGACGCCGGTGCCACCACGGCACTCTCACGCCCATCCGAGCGACCGGTCCACGGCCTCGTTCCAGCGGTGGAGCAGGCGGACCCGTGCGTCCTCGTCGATCCGCGGTGACCAGCGCTTCTCCTCGGTCCAGAAGCGCGCGACGTCCGCGGTACCGGAATACAGTCCTGCGCCGATCCCCGCCGCCGTCGCCGCTCCCGTCGCCGTCGACTCGATGGTCGTGGGTCGGACGACCTCGGTACCGAGGACGTCCGCCTGGAACGACATGAGGAGGTCGTTGCGGCTCATCCCGCCGTCGACCCGGAGCCGTTCGATCGTGTACCCGGAGTCCTGGCGGAGCACGTCGAGGACGTCGGCGGTCTGGAATGCGGTCGATTCGAGTGCGGCGCGGGCGATGTGCCCCTTGTGCGCGAAGCGGGTGAGACCGGTGATGGTGCCGCGGGCGTCCGGCCGCCACCGCGGGGCGTAGAGGCCGGAGAACGCGGGCACGAAGTAGACGTCCCCGCAGTCCTCGACGGAGGCCGCGAGTGTCTCCACCTCCGCGGAGGACCGGATGATCCCGAGGTTGTCGCGCAACCACTGGACGAGCGACCCGGCGACGGCGATCGACCCCTCGAGCGCGTACTGGGCGGGTTCGTCCCCGATCCGGAAGGCGACGGTGGTGACGAGGCCGTGGGCCGAACGCCGGATCGCCTCGCCGGTGTTCGTGAGGATGAAGCACCCGGTGCCGTACGTGTTCTTCGTGTCGCCGGGGGAGAAACACGCCTGCCCGAACGCGGCGGACTGCTGATCACCGAGCACGCCGGTGATGGGCACGCCCGCCGTGAGGTAACCGGGGGCGACGGTGCCGAAGTCCCCGACGGAGGGACGGATCTCCGGGAGCGCTGTGGCCGGGAGCCCCGTGAGCTCGAGGAGGCGGGGCGACCAGTCGAGGGTGCGCAGGTCCATGAGCATCGTCCGGGACGCGTTCGTCACATCCGTGGCGTGGAGGCCGCCGTGGACGCCCCCGGTGAAGTTCCAGATGAGCCACGAGTCGATCGTGCCGATGAGTGCGGTGCCGGCGTCGAGCCCCTCCCGGACCGCGGGGACGTTCTCCCGCAGCCACATCGCCTTGATCGCGCTGAAGTAGGTATTCACCGGCAGCCCGGTGATCTCCGCGATCTCCTCCGCGTGTCCGGCCTCCGTGAGCGCCCGGACGAGCTCGCCGCCGCGGGTGTCCTGCCACACGAGGGCGTTGTGGAGCGGCGCGCCGGACGTCCGGTCCCACACGAGGGTCGTCTCACGTTGGTTGGTGATGCCGACCGCCGTGAGGTCCTTCGCGGTGAGCAGCGCCGATCCGAGCGCCCGACCGATGACCTCCCGGGTCGTCCGCAGGATCTCCACCGGATCGTGCTCGACGAGTCCGGCCGCCGGGAAGATCTGGCGGAACTCCTGTTGGTTCGAGGCGAGCACCCGCCCGTCCTCGGAGTAGATGACCGCGCGTGTCGACGTCGTTCCCTCGTCGAGGGCAAGCACATGTCCCATACCGGAATCCTAGTGGGCGGTGAGGAATCGTCGTGGTCCGGCGCACAGCGGATCGGCCGGTTCCGGCGGCCGATCGGAGGGGAAACGCCGAGGCGCCCGCCACGGCGACCTGGCAGGTCACCGGGGCGAGCGCCTCGGGAGGGGGCCGGCGGAGCCGGGGTGAGGATCAGGCGGAGACGGTCTCCACACCGGCGGCGGGGGCCGGAACGGAGGGGGTCTCGATGTCGGCCATCGCGGCGACGCAGCGGATGACCTGGTTCGAGTAACCGAACTCGTTGTCGTACCAGACGTAGACGACCGCACGGTCACCCTCGACGATCGTCGCGAGGCCGTCGACGACACCGGCACGCTTCGAACCGACGAGGTCGGTCGACACGATCTCCGGGGAATGGATGTAGTCGATCTGGTTGCGCAGCGGCGAGGACAGGGAGATCTCGCGGAGGTACGCGTTGAGCTCCTCGGCCGTGGTCTCCTGCGCGAGGTTGAGGTTGAGGACCGCCATCGAGACGTCCGGGGTGGGGACGCGGATCGCGTTGCCGGAGAGCTTGCCCTTGAGCTCCGGGAGGGCCTTGGCGACGGCCTTGGCGGCACCGGTCTCCGTGAGGACCATGTTGAGGCCGGCGGCGCGACCGCGGCGGGCACCCTTGTGGAAGTTGTCGATGAGGTTCTGGTCGTTCGTGAAGGAGTGGACGGTCTCCACGTGGCCGTTCACGATGCCGTACTTGTCGTTCAGGACCTTGAGCACCGGGGTGATGCCGTTCGTCGTGCAGGACGCGGCGGAGATGATGCGGTCCTCGGGGGTGATGTCGTGGGTGTTGACACCGAACACGATGTTCTTGAGGTCGCCCTTGCCCGGAGCGGTGAGGAGGACCTTGGAGACGCCCTTCGCCTGCAGGTGCTGGGACAGGCCGGCCTCGTCACGCCACTTGCCGGTGTTGTCGACGACGATCGCGTCCTTGATGCCGTACTCGGTGTAGTCGACGGTGGCCGGGTCGTTCGAGTAGATGACCTGGATGAGGACACCGTTGGCGAGGATCGTGTTGTTCTCCTCGTCGACGACGACCGAACCGTCGAACTTGCCGTGGATCGAGTCGCGACGCAGCAGGGAGGCACGCTTGATGATGTCGCCCTCACCGTTCTTGCGGACGACGACGGCACGCAGCCGGAGGCCGGTGGTGCCGGCGTGGTCGACGAGGATGCGGGCGAGGAGGCGACCGATGCGGCCGAAGCCGTAGAGGACGACGTCCCGCGGTTCGGTCTTCGCGGTGGACTCGGCGTTCACGAGGTCACCGAGCTCCTGCGTGAGGAAGGAGACGAGGTCGGCGCCACCGGCGTTGCGGAATCCGGCGGCGAGACGGCCGAGGTCGACGTGCGCGGAGCCGAGGTTCAGGGTGTCGAGCACCTGGGCGATCGCGAGGGTCTGCTCGAGGTCGAGCTCGACGCCGTCGAAGTGACGGGCGTAGCGGTGCGCCTTGATGACACCGATCGCGGACTTGTTGAGCAGGCTGCGGCCGTACACGGTGAGGAGGACGTCGTTGTTGCGGTAGAGACGTCCGACGAACGGGATGAGCTGCTCCGCTGCATCCTGCTTCGCGGTCCATTCCTGCATTGCGGTCGTAACCTGGTCTGTCACCTGTCGGTACCTTTCAGTCTGCGGGCCCTCGGGCGAGCGGCCCTGTCCGGATCGATCGTGACGCCAGCTCGATCGCTGTCGGGATCGATCGCCATCCGCGCGTTTTCCGCCCCGAGTCTACCCGGAGCGCCCGTGACGCGCCGCGCATGCGCGGCCTGCTCCGGGACGCGAACGCGTGAGATCCGCCACCGCAACCGGTCAGTCGCCGTCCGTGGAGTCGGCCGCCCGGACGGCGCCACGCGCCTCGAGAGAGCGGTAGCCGAGGATCGTGAGGGCGATGAGGCCCGAGGCGACGAGGAATCCCCCGAGTGCCTCACCGCGGGACCCGGTCGTCACCGGGGCGCGGCGCCCGCGCGCGGGCGGCCGGTAGCCGGCGGGCGCCTCGGCGATGTGGGCGAACGCGGTGTCGTCGTCGGCGGTGCCCATCCACGCGGCGATGACGAGGAGGATGCGGGCGAAGAGGTTCATCGCGGCCATGACCGCGATGATCGGCCCGAAGAGCGCGGCGGTCGGGGAACCGGAGAACGCCCCGATGACGACGGTCGCGAGGTTGAGGAGGACCGTGAGGGCGAACGCCCCGATGAAGGAGCCGATCGCGCGGGTGCGGCGGGGGATCGGGGTCGAGGGGATCATCGTGAAGATGAACCAGAAGACGAGCCAGGAGGCCCCGAGGGTGATGAACATCGGGGTGATGGTGAGGACCGGGGTGACCCAGCCGGGCAGGCCGAGCCAGCCGACGATCTGCGTCTGCAGGCCGGTGCCGATGATCGTCGCCGCGACCGTGAACCCGATCCCGGCGACGATGCCGACGAGCGTCACGAGATTGTTGAGGTACTTGCGGACGAGCGGGTCCTTCACCGGTGAGTCGAAGTCGCCGCGCAGCTGGGCGCGGATCGCGTCCTTGAGGTTCCCGATGAACCCCTGCGCGGTGTAGAGCGCCGCGACGAGGGAGACGAGACCGACGCCCGCCCAGTTCGTGAGGAAGCCCTCGAACATGCTCACGAGCTCCGGGTTACCGGGAACGGCCTCCTCGATCATCGCGGAGACGACGTCGACGAGCTCGGGACGGACGACGTCGAGGACGAAGCCGGTGGCGGCGAACGCGAACATCGCGGTCGGGATGATGGCGAGGACGAGGAAGTACGTGATCGCGGCGGCGAACTGGTTCCCGAGCCGGAGGCCGAACCGGGCGACCGTCTCCTTGACGTGGACGACCCCGGGACGGGACATGAAGCCCCGACTCAGTTGTTCGGCTCGTGAACGATGGGTGAGCAGGCGCGGGCCCGTGCCGAGCGACTCCATCCGACTGTCCTTCCGAAGGCCGGCCTTCCCGTGGTGCGGCCGGGGGAGAGCTGTGTCCCACCCGACATTACCGAAGGTGAACCGTCATCCGCAGGAAATCCCCAGGTGGGGAGAGAAGAACTCGGAGGAATCGAGGGGCGATCCGGCATCGGCCCGGAGAAGCGGTCGGTAGGCTCGTGCGCATGCTTCCGGACTTCCTCGCCGCCGCTCCCGCTTCTGTGTCCGCTCCCGTGTCTGCCGAGGAACTCAGCGGGTTCACCGGCGTCGTCGTCGACTTCATGGAGGCCTTCGGGGTCCTCGGGGTCGCCCTCATGGTCGCGGCGGAGAACCTCTTCCCGCCCATCCCGTCCGAGGTGATCCTGCCGCTCGCCGGTTTCACCGCCTCCCAGGGGTCGATGAGCCTGTGGGGAGCGATCCTCGGTGCCACGGTCGGGTCCGTCGTCGGCGCCTCGGCGCTCTACTGGCTCGGACACGTGTTCGGCCTCCAGCGTCTGCGCTCGTGGGGCGCGAGGATCCCGCTCGTCGACGTCGAGGACATCGACCGCACTGTCGCGTGGTTCCACCGCTACGGGACGTGGGGCGTGCTCGTCGGCCGTCTCATCCCGATCTTCCGCAGTCTCATCTCCATTCCGGCCGGCGTCGACCGGATGCACCTCGGGTTCTTCCTCGCGCTCACGACGATCGGGTCCCTCGTGTGGAACACCGCCCTCGTCATGGCCGGGTACGTGCTCGGGGAGAACTGGCACATCGTCGAGCGGTACGTCGGTGTCTTCCAGAAGGTCGTGATCGTCGCCGTCGTGGTCGCCGTCGTGTGGTTCGTCGTGAGTCGCATCCGCCGGAACCGTCGCCGGGCCCACGAACAGAACTGACCGATCGCCCTCAGTACTCCGGAACCAGCACAGCAGAACCGCCGAGGCGCT
>NZ_BAAANO010000013.1:226605-249172 GCF_039529845.1 Brevibacterium samyangense
CCGGCGCAGCGCCTCGGCCGTTCACGGGGTGTCTCTCAGGCCCGGACCTGACGCTTCGAGCTGATGACGCCGGTGTTGAAACCGGCGAGGTGGAGCCCGCCGTGGAAGCGGGCGTGCTCGATCTTCACACAGCGGTTCATGACGACCGTGAGGCCCGCGTCGCCGGCGATCCGGGCGGCGTCCTCGTTCCAGGACCCGAGCTGCAACCACAGGGCCTTCGCGCCGACATCGACGGCCTCCTGCGCGACCTGCGGGAGGTCGTCGTGCTTGCGGAAGACGTCGACGAGGTCGGGGGCCTCGGGCAGGTCCGCGAGCGAGGGGTAGACCGGGTGGCCGAGGATCTCCGTCGCGGTCGGGTTGATAAAGTACACCGTGTACGGCGAGGACGACAGCAGATACGTCGACACGAAGTACGAGGCGCGCGAGGGCTTGTTCGAGGCACCGACGATCGCGATCGACCGGGTGTTCTGCAGGAGTGCGAGGCGTTCGGGTGCGCCCGGGTTGGACCAGGTGCTCGCGCGTTCGATGTCGTTCGTCGTGAGCGGTGCTTCCGGGGTCTGCGTCATCGTGCTGCTCCTTCACCGGTGAGTGCGCCGTCGCGGGTCAGTCCCGTGGCGGCGGTGAGTGCCTGATCGAAGTCCCAGAGGATGTCCTCGGGGTCCTCGAGGCCGACCGACAGCCGGATGAGGTCCTCGCCGACACCACCGGCGGCGAGCTGCTCGGCCGTGAGCTGCTGGTGCGTCGTCGAGGCCGGGTGGAGGACGAGCGTGCGGGCGTCACCGACGTTCGCGAGGTGCGACGCGAGGACGCAGTTCTCGATGAACCGTGCACCGACCTCGCGGGTGGAGTGCTCGGAGGTGCCGACGACCCCGAAGGAGAAGACGGAACCGACGCCCTTCGGCAGGTAGGTCCGGCCGCGCTCGTGGTGCGGGTGGCTCGGGAGTCCCGCGTAGTTCACATACGCGATGCGCGGGTCGGAATCGAGCCACTCGGCGACGATCTTCGCGTTCGCGAGGTGGTTGTCCATGCGCTGGGGCAGCGTCTCCACACCCTGGAGGAGCTGCCACGCGGCGATCGGGGTGAGGGAGGGGCCGATGTCGCGCAGCTGTTCGGACCGCAGGCGGGTGATGAAGCCGAACTCACCGAAGTTGTCCCACCAGGACAGCCCGTTGTAGCTCGGGACCGGTTCCGTCATCGCCGGGAACCTCCCGTTGCCCCAGTCGAACTTGCCGCTCTCGACGACGACACCGCCGAGGGTGGACCCGTGGCCGCCGAGGAACTTCGTCACCGAGTGGATGACGATGTCCGCCCCGTGGTCGAAGGGACGCACGAGGTAGGGGGTCGAGAGGGTCGCATCGACGACGAGGGGGACGCCCGCTTCGTGGGCGACGGCGGCGAGGCCCGCGAGGTCCGCGATCTCACCGGAGGGGTTCGCGACGACCTCGCAGTAGACGGCCTTCGTGTTCTCACGCATCGCCGCGCGGTAGTCCTCCGGGTCCGTCCCGGCGACGAAGGTCGTGTCGATGCCGAAGCGGCGGAGGGTGACGTCGAGCTGGGTGATCGTCCCGCCGTAGAGCTGGGAGGAGGCGACGATGTGGTCACCGGCCTGGGCGAGGGCGGAGAAGGTGATGAACTCGGCGGCCATACCGCTCGAGGTCGCGACGGCACCGATCCCGCCCTCGAGCGCGGCGAGGCGTTCCTCGAGCGCGGCGACCGTCGGGTTGCCGATGCGGGAGTAGATGTTCCCGTACTTCTGGAGCGCGAAGAGGTTCGCGGCGTCCTGCGCGTCGTTGAAGACGAACGAGGACGTCTGGTAGATCGGCACGGACCGGGCGCCGTGCTCGGAGTCGGGGGTGCCGCCGGCGTGGAGCGCCAGTGTGCGGAAGCCGAACCGGTGGTCGGACATGGGGGTCCTTTCGTGGGAGGGAGAGCGCGGGGTCAGACTACGGAAGGATGCCCGGTGATGCGGGCGACGGCCGCCACGGACTCCTCGTTCTGCAGGCTCGTCGTGTCGCCGAGGGCGGTGCCCTCGTACAGCTGGGTGAGGAGGCGGCGCATGATCTTCCCCGAGCGGGTCTTCGGCACCGCGGGCACGACGACGACCGCCGCGGGCTTCGCGATCGGTCCGATCTCTCGGGCCACGTGGGCGCGCAGCGCCGTCTCCACCCCCGAGGCGCCCGCGGGGTCGGCGGACGAACGCGCCGCCTCGTGACGGGCCTGCGCCTCGGGGGTGAGGACGACGAAGGCGACGGCCGCCTGCCCGGTGAGGTCGTGGGCGATCGGGGCGGTGCCGGCTTCGACGACGTCGGGGTGCGTGAGGAGCGCGGACTCGAGTTCGATCGTCGAGAGCCGGTGGCCGGAGACGTTGATGACGTCGTCGACCCGGCCGAGGAGGTGGATGTCGCCGTCGGCGTCCTGCTTCGCGCCGTCCCCGGAGAAGAACCACCCGAACTCCGCGTAGTCCCGGAAGTACGAGTTGAGGTAACGCTCGGGGTCGCCCCATACCGTGCGCGCCATCGAGGGGCCGAGGCGGTCGACGACGAGGAATCCCTGCGTCCCGGTGGGGACGGTATTTCCCTGCGCGTCGACGACGCGCGTCGAGAGCCCGGGGAGTGCCCGGGTGGCGCACCCGGGTTTCGGGGCGGGCGCCTCGGCGGAGGCGGAGCCTGCGGAGGTCGAGCCGTCCGACGCCGGGGAGTGGAAGACGGCGTCGTGCGGGCGCGGGGACATGACGCAGGAGCCTGTCTCCGACTGCCACCACGTGTCGACGACCGGGAGGGTGCCGCCGCCGAGCTCCGCGCGGAGCCAGCGCCACGCCTCGGGATTGATGGATTCGCCGACGGTGCCGAGGATCCGCAGACTCGAGAGGTCCCACGTGCCCTGCGGGAGGCCGTCGGGGTAGTGCGCCATGTGCGAGCGGACGAGCGTGGGCGCGGTGTAGTAGTTCGTCACGCCGTAGCGTTCGATGATCTCGAAGTGGCGGCCGGGGTGCGGGATCTGCGGTGTGCCCTCGTAGATCACCTGGGTGACACCGTTGAGGAGGGGACCGTAGATCTCGTAGGTGTGCGCCGTGACCCAGGCGAGGTCGGCGGTGCACCAGTGGACGGTGGCATCGACCTTGTCGGGGTTGTTCTCCGTGGCGAGCTCGTCGTCGAGGAGTCCGAAGAGGAGGGCGTGCGTGTAGGCGGTCTGCGTGAGGTATCCGCCGGTCGTGTGGACGAGGCCCTTCGGCCTCCCCGTCGTTCCCGAGGTGTAGATGATGAAGAGCGGGTGCTCGGCGTCGAAGCTGCGCGGGGTGTGCGTCGTGGGCCGGCCGGCGAGCGCCTCGTGCCACCAGATATCACGGCCCTCCGTCCAGGGGAGGGATTTCTCGCCCGTGCGGCGGACGACGACGACGTGCTCGATCGCGTTGGTACCGGCACACGCGAGGTCCGCGTTCGCCTTGACAGGGACGGCCGCGCCGCGGCGGAACTGGCCGTCGGTGGTGACGAGGACCTTCGCCCCGGTGTCCTCGACCCGGAAACGCAGTGCCTCCGCGGAGAACCCGCCGAAGACGAGCGAGTGGACGGCACCGATCCGGGCGCACGCGAGGGTGACGACGATTGTCTCGGGGATGACGGGCAGATAGACGACGACCCGGTCACCGGGGCCGACGCCGAGCGATTCGAGGGCGTGGGCGGCCCGGGACACCTCCTCGAGAAGTCGCGCGTACGTATAGGTCTCGCGGTCCCCGGGCTCGCCCTCGAAGTGGAAGGCGACGCGCTCGCCCCGTCCGGCCTCGACGTGCCGGTCGAGGCAGTTCACGCTCGCATTGAGCCTGCCCCCGGCGAACCACTCGATCCGCGGGACGGTGTACTCGGGGTCCTCGTCCGTGCCGGTCTTCTCGGTGGAGATGGGCCGGGGAGGCTCGAAGATGTGGAGCGTGTCCCAGTCCCGGTCCCAGCGCAGGCGGGTGGCCTGGGCGGCCCAGAACGCGAGGCGGTCCTCCTCGGTCGCGGGAGCAGGGGCGGTCGTGCACGTGCGGGGATCGAGGGTCGCGGTCATGCCGTCCATTGGACTCCGCGAGGAGGTCCGCGAGGTGGAACGGATGTCACACTTCGACGCGGAGCGTCATGACGCGGAACGTCCCGCGGATGCTCACCCCTCCGCGCTCGCCTCCACCGTCACGAGCACGATCCCGTTCTCGCGGTAGGCATCGAGCTCCTCGGGCGAACCCGTGTCGGTGACGAGGGTCCAGCCCTCGCCGAGGTCGGCCCATGCCGGGACCGCGCCGCCGTGGAGTTTCGAGGAGTCCGCGAGGACGACGACGCGGTGGGAGCGGCGGGCGACGAGCGACTTGAGGAAGGTCTCCTCGAGCGTCGGTTCGCCGAGGCCCTCCACCGGATCGACGCTGTCCGCCCCGAGGAAGGCGACGTCGAAGGAGATGTGGCGGAGCGCCTCGTCCGCGAGGGGCCCGACGGTGCCGTGGCTCTGGGCGTTGAGGCGGCCACCGATGACCGTGACCTCGAGGCCGGGCTCACCGGCGAGCAGGATCGCGATCTCGAGGCCGCGTGTCACGACCGAGATGCCCGTGCGCGCCCGCAGGTGCTCGGCGAGTTCCGCGGTCGTCGATCCGGCGTCGAGAAAGATCGTCGAGTTCTCCGGCACGAGGTCGGCCGCCGCCTCGGCGATGCTGCGTTTCGCGCTCGTGTTGAGCGCCATCCGCTCACCGAGTGACTGCTCCTTGAAGGGGATCGCGGTCGTCGCGCCGCCGTAGCGGCGGCTGATCCGGCCCTCGGCCTCGAGTGCCGAGAGGTCCCGGCGGACCGTCGAGAGGGAGACCCCCGAACGGTCCGCCAGGTCCTCGACCCGTTCGACACCCGCCCGCACGAGGCGCATGAGCGCCTCCCGGCGGGCGCGGGTGCCGGTGCGCGCACCCGGCGCCCGGTCGCCCCGAGTCGGTGTACTCACCGCGGCAGGTACTCCGCGCGGATGCCGGCGACGTACGGCGCGTAGCCGAGCGCGGCGGCATACGCGGAGCGCATCGTGCCCGGGTCGGCCTTCGCCTGTCCGGCGATGTCGAACGCGGTGCCGTGATCGACGGAGGTGCGGAGGATCGGCAGGCCCACGGTCACGGAGATCGTGCCGTCGAAGTCGAAGGTCTTCGTCGCGATGTGTCCCTGATCGTGGTACTGGGACAGGATGCCGTCGTAGCGGCCGGTGAGCCCGTGGTGGAACACGGAGTCCGCCGGGATCGGGCCGGTGACGTCGAGGCCCTTGGCCCGCACCGCCTCGACCGCGGGACGGAGGATCTCGATCTCCTCGTCGCCGAAGGCACCGTTCTCCCCGCCGTGCGGGTTGATCGCCGCGACCGCGAGGCGCGGGTTTTCCACGCCGTACACCTGGAGCGCCCGGTGCGCGCGTTCGATCGAATCGATCTGCGTCTCGACGGTGATCGCGTCGAGTGCCTTGCGCAGGCTCATGTGGCGGGTCGCGAAGAACGTCTGGAGGCGGTGGCCGTCCACGTGCGTGCGGTCGTTGACGAACATCGTGTCCTGCTTCGTCACGCCCGTGAGCTCCCCGAGCATCTCGGTGTGGCCGAGGTGCTCGGAGCCGGCCTTCCACACGGCTTCCTTGTTGATCGGACCGGTGACGATGCCGGAGACGTGCTCGTCCATCGCCGCCTTCGTCGAGACCTCGATACCGGTGATCGCCGCACGACCGGCGCGGGCGTCGACGACGCCCCAGTCCGGCAGGTCGTCACCGAGGACGCCGATGTCGAAGACGTCGATGACGCCCTCGCCGGCGGGAGCGATGTCCCAGCGGTCGACCGTGCGGACCTCGACGTCGAGGCCGAGAACGTCGACGGCGCGCTGCATCACCGCGGTGTCGGCGACGGCGATGCCGTGCTGGGAGGTGTCGGCCGCGTACTCGGCGAGGACGGCCGCGGTGATCTCGGGGCCGATGCCGACGGGGTCACCGACGGAGACGGCGAGGATCGGGTGCTGGGGGTCGACTGCCATGAGAGTGCCTTTCGGGAAAGTGGGGCGGTAGCGGACGGAGTGGTGGAGAACGTGGATCAGAGTCCGGTGCGGGACCGGAGATCGGCAGCGGCGGACAGCCGGTCGAGGCACACACAGGCGGTGTCCTCGGACCCGACGAGGCCGCCCTTCGTGACGACGGGGATCCCGGAGTGCGGGCCACCGACGACGGTGCCGAGGGCGGCGAGGGGGACGACCTCCTCCTCGACCTCGATGCCGTGGCCACCGATCGCCTCGAGCACGGCGGTCGTGATGTCACCACCGGTCGTGTAGAGGCCGCCGACGGCGTGGGTGCCGAGGACGTCCGCGGTGATCCGACCGAGGCGCACCGGCAGTGCGTTCGCCGCGGTCTCACCGAGATCGACGATGTCCGTGGCCTCGAGGACCGAGGCGAGGAGGACGACGTCCCCCGAACCCGCCTTCTCGAGAGCACGGCGTACCGCCCGCGCGGTGCGATCGACATCGGGGATCCACGACGCCTGCGGATACACCGGCTTCACGACGTGGACCGTGCGGTGCTCCCGGAGGGCGGCGAGCTGGGCGATCGTGAGGTCCGTCGCCGAGCCCGAGACCGCGAGCAGCGGGGGAGCGCCCGTCGAACCGGAGAGTCCCATGGCGGTGGCGATCGCGAGCGAGCCCGGGCCCGGGTCGATGCCGACCCACATGACCTCGGGATCCGCGGCGATCGCCGCCCGTGCCGCACGGGCGAGGTGCTCATCGGTGAACGCGTCCGTGACGATCACGTCCGGGCCCGTGCCATCGGACCCGGAGGCGAGGGCGGCACGGAATGCCGCGACGAGATCCTCGAACGGCCCCGTGACGAGCGGCAGCTCGATCGTCGTGACGGTGAGCTGCGTGCCCGCCCGGAGGATGTCCTCGACCGAGGAGGTCGTCATGGGGGAGCGGACCTCGCGGGCGAGTTCCGTCTCCTCCAGGCGCACGCCGCCCATGTACTGCAGGCCGCCGACGGTCTGCCGGTTCGCCCCCGGGAACGCCGGCATGCAGAGCCCTACCGCGCGGACCCCGCGGGCCCGGACCGAGGCGAGGATCGCCTCGGTTTCCGGGCCCACGTTGCCGCGCAGGGTGGAGTCGCACCGGGAGCTCACGAACCGCGCCGGCCAGGCGAGGTCGACCATGTCCGCGCACACCGCGGCGGCCTCGGCCGCCGGGAGGTGCCGGGAGTCCGTGACGAGCACGAGGGTGTCGTACTCCTGCCGGTAGGTGCGGACCGCCTCGGCCGGGGTGTCGGACCGGAGGGTGACCGAGCGCAGTCCGGCACCGGTGAACTGCACCGCGGTGCCGTTCGACCCGGTGAGGTCGTCGCCGATGATGAGCACCTCGGACATGTGTCAGCCGACCAGGAGGTTCGCGACGACGAGGAGCGGGATCGAGCCGGCCCACACCGCGGTGGTGATGCCCGACCAGCCCTTGACCGCATTGAGGCCGTCGAGGCCGGTGAACCGGGTGACGACCCAGAAGTACGAGTCGCTGAAGTAGCTGAACACCATCGAACCGGTGACGCAGGCCATCGTTGCGATGAGCGGGGAGATGCCGAGCGTCGACACGAGCGGCAGGGTCACCGAGGCGGCGGTGAGCATCGCGACGGTGCCCGAACCCTGCGCGAGGCGCACGAGGGTCGCGATGAGGAACGGCACGAGGAAGGCCGGGAGCGGGGTCGCGGCGATGGCCTCGGCGAGGGCGTCGCCGACACCGGATTCCTGGAGGACCTTGCCGAACGCGCCACCGGCACCGGTGATGAGGAGGACGAGGCCGGCGTCCGCGGCGGCGGAGGAGAGCCACCCGTGGACCTTCGAGCGCGGGGTCCAGCGGGGCAGGAGGAGGTACACCGCGAGAACGATGCCGATGATGAGGGCGATCATCGGGGTGCCGAGGAAGACGAGGGGCTGTGCCCACTCGCTCGGGGCGTAGTCACCGGAGAGCTGGCCGGTCTGCGCCTTGTCGATCGCGGAGACGACGGTGTTGGCGACGATGAGGAGCAGCGGGACGAGCAGCGGGAGTGCGCTGACGAAAGCGCCGACGTTGAGGAACTTCTTGCCGGCGGGTGCCTCGCCGAAGTACTCCTCCGGGCGGTAGGTGACGACGCTGCCGAGCTTCGAGTGGACGTCCTCACCGCCGGAGACCGCGAGCTTCACGTCGTGGTTCTCGCCGTAGACGTCGCGTGCCACCTCGGCGTTGAGGGTGGGCTCGAGCTTGGGTCCCATCCACTTCGCGTAGAGGACGACGACGGGCAGGAGGCAGACGGTGAAGATCGCGCCGGTGAGGATGACGGCACCGATGTCCGCGCCGAGGATGCCGGCGGCACCGAGCGGGCCGGGGGTCGGCGGGACCATGTGGTGCGTGAGCGTCATACCGCAGCCGAGGGCGAGGCACAGCGTGACGTAGCCGCCCTTCTTCACGCGGGCGATCGCGCGGGCGAGCGGGTTCATGATGACGAAGCCGGAGTCGCAGAACACCGGGATGGAGACGATCGATCCGACCGTGCCCATGGCCCAGGGTTCGCGGCCCTTGCCGAACATCGTGAGGAAGGCGCGGGCGAGCCTGTCCGCGGCTCCCGAGACCTCGAGGATCTTGCCGACGAAGACACCGAGGCCGATGACGATACCGATGTTGCCGATCGTCGAACCGAAGCCACCGGTGATCGCCGCGAGGACGTCGGTGAGGGACTGGCCGGCGATGAGGCCGGTGGTGAGCGCGGCGATGAGGAGGGCGAGGAACGCGTCGAGTCGTGTGCGCAGAACGAGGAACACGATGACCGCGATGCCGACGACGAGCGCCAGGATCAACTGCACATCCATGTGCGGGTCTCCTTGTGTGTGGACGAGTGGTTTTCGTTCCGAAGCGGAACGAGGGTTCCGGAACGGAATGCGGATGTCTCGGGGTGAACCGGGGGCGAACGTGCTGGAACGTACGTGCGGGTGCTCGTGAGCCGGCGAGCGCGCCAGGACAGTCTGCCGCCGGACATGGGCCGTGCGCAACGCAACATGCGCGTTTCGGTCAGGTTCGCGCACATTTCCTGCGCGGTTCTTCCATTTTTGTGGGGTATCTCACTCAGGTCGTGCGGCAGCTGGGGTTGTGGTCAGGCCGTGGTCCGGCGGTGGTCGGGCCGCAGTCCCGGCGGCAGAGGGGCGGCGGGAGGGCGGCGCGTTCACGTGTGCCGGGCCGTCCGGGAGGCTGTGTGGGGGGCGTGTGAGATCCGTGGCATTCGCGTGTTTTGACGCGCTTTTTCCTGGGAGCGCGGTTGGAGAAACCTGCGGGAACGAGATTATCGGTTCCTGAACCGACCCGTATTCGACGACAGAAGGACCACCGCCTGTGACAGCCGACACCTCCTTCCGTCTCCGCGTCGCCGTGATCGGCGCCGGCCCGAGTGGACTCGCCCAGTTGCGAGCATTCGCCGCAGCACGGAAGGAGGGCGCCGAGATCCCGGAGATCGTCTGCTTCGAGCGACAGTCCGACCTCGGCGGCCAGTGGAACTACTCCTGGCGCCACGGCACCGACGAGTACGGCGAGTCCGTCCACTCCTCGATGTACCGGCACCTGTGGTCGAACGGCCCGAAGGAGACGCTCGAACTCGCGGACTACACCTTCGACGAGCACTTCGGCCGCCCGATCTCCTCGTACCCGCCGCGCGAGGTCCTGTGGGACTACATCTCCGGTCGCATCGAACGCGACGGTCTGCGCGAGTGGATCCGGTTCTCGACGATCGTCCGCCGGGTCGACCACGACGCGGCGACCCGCACCTTCACCGTCGTCTCCGAGTACCTGCCCACCGGTGAACAGACGACCGAGGTGTTCGACCGCGTCGTCGTCGCGACCGGGCACTTCTCCGTGCCGAACGTGCCGTACTTCGAGGGCATCGAGACCTTCCCCGGTCAGGTGACCCACGCGCACGACTTCCGCGGTGCCGAGCACATGGAGGGCCGTACCGTGCTCGTCGTCGGCGGCAGCTCCTCCGCCGAGGACATCGCACTCCAGGCCTTCAAGTTCGGTGCGGCTCGCGTCCTCATCAGCCACCGTCGTGACCCGCTCGGATACGGGTGGCCGGACCGCATCGAGGAGTGCGCGGTCGCCGAACGCTTCGAGGGTCGGACGGTGCACCTCGCCGACGGCACCTCGGTCGAGGTCGACGAGGTCGTCCTGTGCACCGGGTACCGGCACTCGTTCCCGTTCCTGCCGGCCCACCTGGCTCTCCACACGAAGAACAAGCTGTGGCAGGACCACCTGTACAAGGGCGTCGTGTTCGAGCACTGCACCGATCTCTTCTACCTCGGCATGCAGGACCAGTGGTTCACGTTCAACATGTTCGACGCGATGGGCTGGTTCGTCCGCGACGTGATCCTCGGCCGGTTCGAACTGCCCCCGCTCGAGGAGATGCGGGCCGACATGGCCGCGTGGAAGGCGAAGTTCGAGGCGATCGATTCGGTCCCGGCGAAGGGCTGGTTCCAGGCCGCCCACTTCAAGGACGTCCTCGCCGCGACCGACTACCCGCCGTTCGACGTCGACGCCGGTGTGCGCACCTTCCTCGAGTGGAAGCAGGACAAGAAGGAGGACATCCTCACCTACCGCGACGTCTGCTACACCTCCCACCTCACGGGAACGACCGCGACTCCCCACCACACCCCGTGGATCGACGAACTCGACGACTCGATGGAGAACTACCTGCGCCTCCACGGCCCCGTCGCGGCCGTCGAACCGGCCGCCGGCTGGGCTTTCGGTTTCCTGCGCTCCCTTCTCGTCCTCCTCCTGCCCGTCCCCGCCCCACCACTGGAAAGGTATCCATGAAGAAGACTGCCCTGATGATCGGCGCCCTCGGCGCCTCGGTGTTCGAGAACCCCGTCGCCGGCGAGGTTCCGGCCGATTCGCTCCCGGGTACGACGATGACGTTCGTGTCCTACGGCGGCGGCATGCAGGAGGCGCAGAAGGAAGCATTCTCGACGCCCTTCTCCGAGGCGACCGGAGCCACCGTCCTCGACGACGGACCGACGGACATGGCGAAGCTCCAGGCCCAGGTCGAGTCGGGCAACGCGACGTGGGACGTCGTGAACGCGACCCCGGCCAACGCCGAGGCGTACTGCGGCGAGCTGTTCGAACCGCTCGACCTCGAACGGATCGACACCTCGAAGATCCCCGGGGGATCGGTTCGGGTGAGTGCTGGGTGCCGTCGCTCACGTACATGTACGGCGTCTTCTACAACGCCGAGACGTACGGCGACAACCTGCCGACGACCTGGGCGGACTTCTTCGACACGGAGAAATTCACGCCAGTCTACGATGCCGCGATCGTCGCCCCCGACACCTTCTCGATCGCGAAGGGGTCGAAGAACATGGACGCGGCCTACGCGTACATCAACTTCGCTCTCGGGGCCGAGCAGCAGGCCGGCATGACCGAGGGCAGCGGATACTCCGGCGTGAATGTCGACGCGAAGCCCGAGCTCGACGCACTCGGCAACGAGTTCGACATCGCTCAGCACATGGAGGGCACCATCCCGCAGAATGCCGAGTACTGGGCCGAGAACCTCGATGCACTCACCGCGGACTGGTCGGGGTACATCAACGGCTGATCCGGGTGTGAGCCTGATGCGAACAGCGGGCGGGCCCGTGGTGGTGAGCGAACTCACCGCCACGGGCCCTCGCTCGTTTTGCGCCGGAAGGTACGGAGAGCCTATAGTGAATCCGCACGTCAGGGGCTATAGCTCAGTTGGTAGAGCGCTTCGTTCGCAATGAAGAGGTCAGGGGTTCGAATCCCCTTAGCTCCACCCCGCGCACAAGGCTCGAACCCTTGCCAAAGGAATCGTTGGCTGGGGTTCGGGCCTTGTCGCCGTTCTGGGTCCAGTTGAGCGCGTTGGCGTTGACCTCGGGATCAAGCAGCATCTCGAAGGGCCGGTTGTTCTCGACACGGAGTTTGTCGTCTTCGTCGATGTAGACCTTGGTGAAGAAGGCCTGGTTGCATAAGCGCCGGTTGGCGTCGTCGCACCGCTGGTAGATGTCCGCGCAGTTCGCCAGAAGCCCGATGGCATCGTCGAGGTGGGCGCGGGCGTCGGCGTAGTCGCCGTGGTGGGCGTCAATACGCCGGTTGAGGCGGTCGAGTTCGCCGAGGATGCGGTCTTGTTCTCGCTTGAGGACGGGCAGTGGGATGGCGTCGGCGTAGTGGGCTTGCATGAGCCGGTCTTGTTCGTGTTCGAGCCGGTCTCGGTGAGCCGTGAGGCGTTCGAGTTCGTCGGTCTCGGCGGCCATGAGCCGGTCGAACTCGTGGTGGAGCATCCCGGAGAGGGCGTCGCGCTGGGCGGGGCTGATCTGTATCCGGGTGTAGTAGTCCTCGATCAGCTTCTCGACGTCTTCGATCAGGATCGCACCGCGAGTGCAGTCGGTGCGCTTGGAGTGCCGACCGGAGCACACGAAGTAGCAGTAGACGTTGCCGTGGCGGTTTTTGGCGTTGGACACGATCAGCCGCGACCCGCATTGCCCGCAGTGGATGGTGCCTTTGAGGTAGTGGTCGTGGACCTGCGTGGCTTCGGCGGCGGTCTTGTGGGCGGTGAGCACGGACTGGACCTGGTACCAGACCTCGGGTGGCACGAGGGCGGGGTGGGTGCCCTTGTAGCGGGTGCCGCGATAGACGACATCGCCCTTGTAGTAGGGGTTGGTCAACAGGCGGTGCACCGAGGAGACCGCCAGCGGTTTCGAGGGCCGCTTCGGGGTAGGCAGGCTGACCAGTCCGCGGGAGGTGAGTTCGTCGTGGAGCTGGCTGACGGTCCAGTTCCCCGAGGCGTATGCCTTGAACGCCCACTCGATCAGGGGTGCGCGTTCAGGGTCGAGTTCGACAGTGCGGCCCTCGCGGCCTTGGTCATCGCGGGTGCGGACGTTGAGGTAGCCGATCGGGGCTTTGCCGAGGGTGCCGCCGCCGATGGCCTTCTGGGTCATGCCCTTGGTGACCTCGGTGGCGAGGTTGCGGGAGTAGAACTCCGCGATGGTGGACATGATGCCGTGCAGCAGCATCCCCGAGGGGGTCTCGTCGATGTTCTCCGTCGCCGAGACCAGCATGACCCCGGCCTGTTGGAGGGCCAGGTGGATGGTCACGTCGTCGGCGCGGTTGCGGGCGAGCCGGTCGACCTTGTGAACGATGCAGTAGGCGACCTTGTTGGTCTTGACGTACTGGATCATCCGCATCAGGTCGGGCCGGTCGGCGGACTTGGCCGAGGCTCCGGCGTCGACGAACTCCTCCACGATCGTCGCGCCGAGCTGGTCGGCTTTGCGACGCACCGCGTCGCGTTGGGCGGGGATGGAAAAGCCTTCGTCGGTGCCACCCTTGGAGGCCTGTTCACGGGTGGAGACCCGCAGGTAGGAGATCGCGACAGCGGTGCTGATGGGCGGCTCGATCAGGCTGGCCGCCGGATCGGCAGCAGCAGTAGTAGTAGTTGTGGTGGTCATCGGGTCCTTGCCTCTCACGCGATTCGACCCTCGCGTTCCCAGACGACTGGGAGGAGATGTTGATCGTGAGAGCAGCCATCGGTGGGCTGTAGGACGAGACCCGACCGGGTCACGGTGCGTGTTGCCCACCCGTGCGGGTGAGGTTTGGGACCACAACACCCCGCGTACGCGAGGCTTGCTAGTGTCATTCTACCAACGGGCCTGCGACACTCGCCGCTGCGCGGGTGGGTGTGGCCGGGTCGCGATAGGTCTCAGGTGGTTCGGCGGCGCGGCGGTCGGCGCGGCTGCGGCCGGTCTCCTGCAAGGTCAGCCGGATCAGCACCTCGGCGAGCTTGTGCAGGTCGACTTGGTCCCGGTGCACGGCCCGGACGGAGAAGGAGCGGTCTTCGTAGCGGCGCCGGTCGGTCTTCTTCACGTAGCCGCCCATCAGTCCCGCACCTCCCCGGTGGCCGGGTCAACATCGAGGTCGAGGTCGTCGTCGAGGCTGGCGTAGAACTCGTCCTCGGCCTCCTGGCGTCTGCGGACCTGGGCTTGGACGAACTCCACGAACTCGGCGTCGCGGTCGGCGATCACCACATCCTCCACCGGCGGTCCGGGTTCTTCACCGGGCCAGGTGGTCTGCCGGGTGGGCCGGTCACGATCGATCCGGGTGCCCGAGGCGGCCACCCAGTCCCGGAGGCGGGCGCGGGCATCGGCGAAATCGCGGTGCCAGCCGATCGCCGCGGAGGCGTTCTGCTCGGGGTCGTACGCACCCAGCCAGTGCAGGTGCAGCGCGGAGAGTTCCCACAGCAGTTCGGGGTGGTGGTGCCAGAACGGCGGCAGCACGCTGGCGGGGAGTCCGTAGGTGTGGCGCAGCCAGTCCACCCACCGGTTCAGCGCGAGCCATTCGGTTTCCAGGTCATGTGCGGACAGCAGGTTCCAGTTCACCGGGTGCGGCGTCTCGGGCACATCGGCGTCGCTGACGTGCGGCGGATCGTCGAACACATCCGGCTCATCCAGCTCCGGCCCCTCACCGTTGGTCGGGTCGGTGCCGGGTGGATCGGTCTCGGGGGTGTGGTCGGTCATGATGCTCGGCTCCCGGCGTTCACAGGCCGATGGCCGTGGACTGCGGTGCGTGGGCGGGCCGGGACGGTGGCTCGAACGCGGCCGCGTTCCGCTCCGCCGCTGGGCGGCGTGGGGTGCGGTCGACCTCGTAGCGGGTGCGGGCGGTGTCGTGACCGATCTTCTTGGCCACGAACTCCTCGCTCTCGACCGCTTGGCCGTCGCGTTCGTAGTTGACTTCGCGGGTGTAGCCCTCGGCGATGAAGTTGTCGCCCTTGGTGAACCGGTCATGCGCGTGTTCGGCCGACCGGCCGAACATCACCAGATGGTGATAGGTCGTCTCGGTCTGGGTGAAGGACCCATCGTCCTCGCGGCGGAAGTGCTCCTTGCCGACTCGGGCGTAGAACCGAGGATCGCCCTTCGAGGTCTGGCTGAGCTGGGGGTCCGAGGCGATGAACCCCGAGAACGATTCCTGGGTGCGGATAGCCATCTGACTCTCCTCCTGACACTCACGCGACCCCGCCGATCGGAGCCGCTGATGTCAGGCAGGTGCACAGGCCACCCCAGGCCCCCGGTTACGAGCCGGGTCCGCGCAGCAGTGCCTCGACCTCGGCCCGGTCCGTCTTCAGCTGAGCCGCGTCAGGACAAGAGGGCCAAGGGCGCAGGTCGGTGACGATCGGCGGTGCTGAGCGCAGCAGGGTGACACCCGTGCCGAACGGCAGCGTCCTGATCCGGTCCGGTGGCAGGATCGGCACCCGGCGCACCGAGCGTTGGTTGGAGCGGGTGCCGTGATCGCCGAGGGTCACGGAGTCGGTGTACTCGTCGCGTTCGCCGATGAGGATGCTCAGGTCTTGGAGGTCTCGGGAGTTGGAAGCACCGCCAAGGATGACCTTGACAATGGAGGCGTCCCAGATGGCGCCGGCGGCGTTGTCGGACCACTTCTCCCGCGCCTGGGCCAACGACTGCAAGACCGGCAGCGTCGTGATCCCCGTGCCGCCGCCTTCCGCCATGAGCGTCGGCAGGGAGGGCAATGGGGCGAGGTTGCCGATCTCATCGAGTGCCAGCAGCAGGGGCGGGTCGAGGCGGGCGCCGGGTGAGCGGGCGGCGATCCTTCGGGCGGTCTCGATGAGGTCTTCGACGAACGCCGCCACCAGGGCGGCGGAGGCGCCGGCTCCGGCGCCGGTGGCGAGCAGATAGAGGGTGCCGCGGTCTTGGATGAAGGTCTCGGGGTCGAAGTCCTCATCCGGCCCCGGTGAGACCGCGTTCAGGACACGTGGGTCGGCCAGTGCGCCGAGGGCCAGCGCCACGCCTTGCCAGATGGAGTCGCGGGTCTTGGGGTCCGAATCGATCATCGCCCCGAGCGAGTCCGCCCACCCCGTTGCAGCCTGGGTGCTGTTGGTGAGGATGGCGACGGCCTCGGCGGCAGCGGTGGGGTCGAGGGTCCACCGGAACAGCTCAGCCGGTGGCCGGTGATCCAATGCTGCGGCGTGTAACAGGGCTTGCAGAGCCGTGCGGGTCTTGCCTTCCCAGAACCCGCCGGACTCCACCCCACCCGCGGAGAGTCCCGTGGCGGAGGCGAGGCCGGTGGCGCGGATCATCGCCGTCAGGGGGTCGTGGCAGCCGCGGATGGGTGACCAGCGCATCCCGGCGGGGATGCCCTCGGCCAAGTGCTGGGGGTCGAACACCGCCACCGGCCGCCCGTCCCGTTGGCGGGCGCGGAGGGTGGCGGTGAGGTTGTCCGGCCGCGTGCTGGTCGTGACGACGGCGCCGGGGGCGTCCAGGATGGCGTTGATGACCACATGGAGGCCTTTGCCAGAGCGGGGCGGGCCGATCAGCAGGATCGAGTCCTCCACCGAAGCCCATACCTGCCGCCCGCGCGAACGACCCAACAGGTATCCCACATCGGAGGGCGTGGGCTCGTTGAGCGAGGGCCGCAACGTCGCGGCGCGGCGCAGCAATGGCTTCGAAGACGCGGTCTGCGTGACCTCGTGGGCGGTGGCGCTGCCGGCCAGGCGTCGCGGGTCGGTCTCGACCTTCCGTGAGTGGCGACGCAGCCGCACCCATGCCCACGCCCCGGCAGCGATAAGAGCGGCAAGCATGAGCGCGGTGACGATCCAGTACGCGACCGTGCTCAGCCCGTCGGCATCGAGGGCGGCAGCGGGGTCACCGGGACTGAACAGCACCCCGAAGCCCGAGACTGGACCGGTGTCCGGTTGGGGTGTGCCGGTGAGTAACGCCGTCACCGACCCGGCTGCACGCAGGATCAACGCCACCCCGAACACCCCGATCAGTGCGATGAGGGCGGCGTTGGTCAGCTCATCGCCCACGCTCCCGGTCTGCCGCTGCCCAGGGGCGCTCATGACAGCCGCCTGACAACGGCGGTGCCCGAGACCCGGCCGAGGAACAGGACCTCACCGGTGCCGTCACGCGAGAGGTCCGCGAGCTGGGCGATATCGAGAAGAGCACGAGCGTGACCGGTGCTGGTGGTTCCGGTGAGGGAGACGACGACCGCGACGGCGACGTTCTCACCGGGGACGAATCCCTCGGCGGTGACCTCCACCAGTTCCGGTCGCTTCTTACGCTTGATCTTGGCCTTCTTGCCGCGCGGGATCTCAGACTTGTCCTCTTCGGGCTCTACTGGCTTGGGGCGGCGGGCATGGATGAGGTCGGTAAACACGGACCCGTCGGTTTCACGGACCTCGATCCGCACCGCGATCCTCCGGTCCTCAGTGATCGCGTCCAACAGGGTCCCGAAGGTGGCACGCGTCCACTCAATGCCTTCCTCTGGCGGCGGGAACGCAGTACCGTCAACAGTGACATCCAGGACACCTGTTTCGGTGACGGTGATGATCACATGCGGCAGCGCCACCGGGGTCTCTGAGCGTTCTCGCCCGGACGAGTGGCGCGGCTTCTTCGAGGGCATCACTTCACCCCCTGCGTGAGCCTAGAGCTGGTATCGAACAACTCCAACTCAGCTGGGTGGAGCTGATGCTGCGTAACGAAGGCCCTGTCCTTGATCCGCCACAACCCCTGCCCCACCCCGAGAGTCGGGAGGAGTTTCTGCTCGGTGCCGGTCAGTCCGAGGGCCTTTGCGGTGGGGCCGAGCTGGTCGGACTCTTGGCGGTAGACGATCCTGGTCTCGGCATTCGCCAGCAGCGAGTTCGCCAGCGAACGCATGGCTGAGCCGGCATCGCCGACGTTGTCCAGGTCAGAGAGTTTGTGGAAGATCAGCATGTTCGCGATCCCGTAATGCCGCGCGAGACGCCAGTGCGCGTCCATGCGTTTGAGTAGGGCGGGGTGGGACATGAGGCGCCATGCTTCGTCGTAGATCACCCACCGCTGCCCGCCGGCCGGGTCCAAAAGGGCGGATTCCATCCACGCTGACGAGCACGTCATCAACACCGAGATGAGGGTGCTGTTCTCGGTGACGCGGGACAGGTCGAGGCTGATCATCGGCAGGCCCAGATCGAAGGTCACTGTGGAGGGGCCGTCGAAGAGGCCTTGGAGGTCGCCGGCCACCAAGCGGCGCAGCGCGTGGCCCACGAGGCGGCCGTCCTCAGCAAGCCGTCCATCGGTGTCCTCATCCGGGCTGCTGGGGTTGAGGATGTGCTCGACCACCATGGGCAGGATCGGCACCGTGTTCTCCCGGACGGTTTGGGTGAGAGCGAGGTCGACGGCTGTGTGCTCCAATGGCGTGAGGCCGCGCGCCAGCACGGTCTCAGCGAGGGCTCCGATGAGGTCGCGGCGGCGTGAGGCGACCGTGGTTGCCCACTGCTCATCCGACAGGCCGCCTGGCCTGTGCCCCTCGTCGAGAGGGTTCAGGCGGGTATTGAGACCGTGGCCCAAGACGATCGCACGACCACCCACGGCTTCGGCGACGGCGGTGTGCTCGCCTTTGGGGTCGCCGGGGACGTAGACGCGGCGCCCGAACGGCAACGAGCGGGTGTAGAGGCTCTTGGCGAGGGACGATTTCCCGGAGCCGACGATCCCGGCCAGAACCACATTGGGTGCGGTGATGATCCCGCGGGCGTAGAGCACCCAGGGGTCGTAGACGAAGCTGCCGCCGGAGTAGAGGTCTTGTCCGACGAACACGCCGTCACTTCCCAGGCCGCCTTCGGCGACGAACGGATACGCACCCGCCAACGTGGCACTGGTGTCCTGGTGGCGTGGGAGCCGAAACCGGCCCGGGGTGCGCAGCGCTGTCGGGCCGGGTTCACCGGCAGCCGGGAGGTAGCGGGTGCTACGGCGTTCGGCGCGCTCGGCTTCGGCCTTCGCCCGGGCGGCGGCTTTCTCGGCGGCCTGCTGCTCGGCACGGAGTCGTACGGCGGCTTGGCGGCGCTGCTTGCGCAACCGGCGACGCTCCTTCGCCGGGGCGACCAGCACCGAGGTGTGCAGCCGGTCCTGATCCTGTTCGCGGGGGCTCATAGCGACAGGCCCCGCCCCGACTGCTGGCCCGAGTTGACGGAGTGTGTGGGGGCGGCGAACCAGTCGCGCTCGTCGTACTGTTGTGGCTGACCTGTTTCACGTCGCCGTCCCGCTGACCGGTGGCTCTGGGGTGTGAGGCGCGGGTGCGGCGCAGCTGATCCGACACCACTAATGGTCTCGCGGGCCGAGACCGGGCCTGTCGCCACTGGCCCAGCCGCAGCCCCGCTGAGTTCGGGTGGCGGGGTGTAGGCGCATAGCAGCCTGACGTGGCCGAGGTCGTGGTTGTAGGTCAGGGTGTAGTCGCCCTCGGTGATCGTGCGATCCAGCGCCCCGGTCGGTGGGGTGTCGTAGGCGTAGCCGTTCTCCAACGCCGCATCGATTGTCTCGTCCCCGAAGTCCCATTGGAACAGGTGCTCGATCGCGGCGTCGGTGCCCTCGCGGTCGATCAGGTCCAGCACCTGGTCGGCCTGATCTCCTTGGAGGAACACCACACTGAGCCACCGCCGCTGCGCGTCAGGTTCGACGGTCGATTCGATGGCCGGTTCGCGGTGCCAGGCGATCCGCCCCGAAGCGCTGTGCGCGGCGCTGAGCCGGTCCTCGGCCTGATCCAACAACGTCCCAGCCAGGTGCAGCTCGTCGGCTGCCGCTAGCGCATCGGCCGCACCGGCGGTGTGGTCACCGTTATCGTCAAACGCGCGGCCCTGGTGACTCAGGTGGGCGTTCGCGAGCTGGTCCAGTACCTGGCGCAACGAGCGGACACCGGCGGCGAGTTCACCGAAGACTTGGTAAGTATCGGCCGGGTCATCGAAGACCCGGCTGGCGTGGGCCAGGCCGCGCAGGGCCTCGGAGGCCTCAGCGGCATCAGCCAAGGGATCGTGGAACGTGGGCATGAGCGCGCCTTCCTGACATGGGATGTGTCAGGCAGGTGCTCTGGAGCTTCCAGGGTGTCAGTGCTCGCCGGTAGCGTTGGTGTATGGCTTATACAGCGAATGTTCTGCGCGTCATGATCGCCTCCCCGTCCGACACGATCGAGGCTCGCGACGCTGTCGAGGCCGCTATCTATGGTTGGAATGGGGCTAACGCTCAGGCGAAGCAAACGATTTTGCAACCCTGGCGCTGGGAGACGTCGTCCGTGCCGCTACTCGGTGACCATCCGCAATCTCTCATCAACTCACAAGGGGTCGATGAGTCGGATGTAGTCTTTGCGCTGTTCGGCAGCAGGCTGGGTTCTCCGACACCGGACGCTGTCTCCGGAACAGTCGCTGAGATTGAGCGCGCCATCGAGCAGGGCAAACCGGTGCATCTCTATCTCTCCACCGCCCCGTTGCCCAACGACGTTGATACCGCGCAGCTTGAGGGCCTTCGGGCGTTCAAGGCGGAGATCAGCAAGCGCGGTCTACTGGGCGAGTTCAGTAACGTCAGCCAGCTTCAACATGAGGTGTGGAAGGCAATCGAGTACGACATCACGACACTGTCCCTTGGCGTACCGGTTCTGAGTCGGCCCCCGAGCGGTGTCCAGTTTGCGGTGCAGCCGCAGCAGGAGCGAGAGATTCGGGACTACGACAAGAAGGGGAAACCGCGGTACAAGACTCGGCACTGGATCGAAGTCACCAACAACGGTGGTGTGGACGCACAGCAGGTCGTGTTCGAACCGGTCGGTGAGCACAGCGGCATGTTCTTGGTCACCGACGGAACACCGACGACAGTCCATGCAGGTCAGACTCGGCGCTTGAATGTGGAGCATTCGATGGGTGGTGGCGATCCTGAGGTCCTGCGAATCCGGTGGGTCGAGGACGGCGAGGACAAGGAGCAGGACTTCCACGTCGGCTAAACCAGCTCACACCCGGCGGCACAGCGGCAGCGCCGCGGCGGTGAACGCGGCTGCCTGCTGGCCGACCAGCAGTCGGGTCTCGCAGGAGGCTTGGATGGCGGCCTGTTCGATCGCCGCGACCCCGGCTTCCAACTCCTCCACCGTCACGGCGGAGACGGAAATCAGGCCGGTGTAGCGCAGCACCCCGTGGCCGGCGGTCAGGTCGGCTTCCTGCTGAAGCACGTCCTGATACTCGGCGGTCTGGGTGGCATCTTCGATCTGCCCGATCTTGGCACGCTGCGCCTGGTCTGAGATGTGTTCGACCTTCTTCTTCCGGATGTCCCTCGCCGCCTGGTCCGAACGCATCGGCGTGCAGATCAGCGAGAACGACCGCTGAATACCGGTCGACAAGAGCACCGGCGACAAGAACCCCGGATACACCATTGAGCGGGGCCATTCGTTGATCCAGAGCACGGCGTGGTGGGCTGAGTCGGTGCGCAGCCGGGTCCAGGACTCGTTGACCGCTACCGGGCCGGCGGTGGCGAGGTTCTGGCCGAGTTCGCCGTGACGTTCCAACGTGGCGGCGATGGCCGGGTCAAAGGCACTACGCAGGATCACTGCGATCTCGCCCGGAGAGAGCCAGCCCGAGGCGGTGAGGTCGGCCGAGCGCAGAGCGGCGACGAGGGTGGACATCTCTTGGCGTAGGACGGCGGCGGCGCCACGGATGCCGCCGCCGGCGGTCCGGATCTGCCTGGCGGACGTCTTCATGTCCAGGGACAGGCTCAGTGTGGTGGCGTGGCGTTCGCCGGCGGGGCCTGCGCGGTCGATGAGTTCGGCGTAGGTGGTCGCGGCCCAGGTGTCGTCGGCGGTGCCGTGGGTGGCCCACCATTCCGCCAGTCCGGTGCCGGAGTCCGGCAGAGTCCGTTCCAGTACCTGCAATGTGGCGATCCGGCCGGAGCGGCAGACGGTGGCCAGTACGCGTCCCCAGGAGGTGACCCGTCGTTCCTGCTCGCCCGGGTCCAACAGGACGAACGCCGGATGTGACACCTCGCAGACGACGGTGAGGGTCTGGGCGTGGGGGTCGTGGATCATCCCTGCCCCGGTGTCGGGGTCGGTGTATTCGCGCAACCGCGCCATGTCCCCCGGAAGCGCGAGTGTCCCGACTGGCCGGGGTGTAACGACTCGGCGGCGGTAGAGAAGTTGTCCCCCGGTCGAGCGCCAGAGCCACCAGAACGCGACCGGCAGCCATTCGACCGCGGGACGTCCGGCGATGGGGATCCACGTCAGCGCGGCGGCGATCACCCAGACGGGGGCGGTGTAGGCCAGCAGAATACCGCCCCCGGCGTACAGCGCCCCGACCACCGAGAGGATGCCGGTGGCGAGGGTGATGAGCTGCGACAGGGACAGCCCCAGGAGGATGCCGCGGCGGGTGAGGCGGGAGAACTTCACCGGCACCAGCTCCGCCGCCATAGTGGACTCGTTCTGCTTGGTAGGCACAGCGGGTTCACTCCTTCCCGGTGGGCTTGGGGGCAGGAGGCGGGGGCGGCTTCGGCGGACGCGTCTCCGACTGCGACGACCCGCCGGTGGGTGTCTTTGGTGCCGGTGTTGATGGCGGTGGCGCCTGCGCGGCCGGTGGTGGGGTGCTGCCGGTCTGGCCGGCGGAGTCCGCCACGGTCTCGCCCTGGTTGCCGAGGGCCTTGCCGGCCTTGGGTCCGGCGGTCGCGGCGTCCTTGGCGACCTTCGCCGCCACCACGGCCGCGGCTGCGGGACCCGCCGCCGCACCAGCACCAGCCCCGGCGCCCGCCCCTGCTCCACCACTAGCACCG
>NZ_BAAANO010000013.1:249192-265158 GCF_039529845.1 Brevibacterium samyangense
GCCGCTTTCCCACCACCGGCCCCCGCCGAGCCAGCAGTGCCGTTGGATGCCTGCGGCTTCGGGTTCTTCGGTTCCGGTGGCTTCTTCCCACCACCGCCACCGCCGTTGTCGCCTTTGCCCCCGCCGCTGTCGTTGAGGACCTTCTTCGGCTCATTCCCGCCCTGCGGCTTCGAGGGGGCGGGGATGGGCCGGTTGAGGGCGTTCTTGGCGTCCTGCTCCGAGCCGATGGCGTGGTACATGTCGAATCCGACGAAGCTGAGGAACTTGTAGGTCAGGTAGGGGGCGAAGGCGGCCATCGCCATCAGCACGATCCCAGCGATCGGGTCCGCGACCGAGGCCAGGTCCCCATCGATCGGTGCCGACACCTGGGTGATGGCGACCAGGAACATCACGACCAGGACGAGCTTGGAGACGATGAGGGCGATGACGAACATCGCCCACTTGCTGATCCACCCCTTCGTCGCATCCCACGACGCGCCGGAGAACGCCAATGGTGCGAGGACGATCGCGACCAGCAGCAGCGCCTTCCGCACGAGAAGACTGAGCCAGACGATCGCGGCGGCCGAGATGGCGAGTCCGGCGAGGAAGATGGTGATGATCGCGCCGACCCCTGGTGCGGCGATGTTGATCCCCACCAGGCCTGCGGCGAGGAGGGTGATCTTGTCGCCCATCGACTCGGTGGTCTCGCCTGCGGCTTGGATGATCCCGATGCAGAGCTGGTCGACGATCTCCAGCAACAGCGCGGTCAGGGTGATGACCACAAAGCTGCCGAGCACGCTCTTGGCGAGGCCGAGGGCGGCACGACTGAGTGCGGTGGGGTCGCGTCTGATGAGTCCGGTGATGAGCTGGAGGCAGAAGAACAGCAGCATCACGAACACGGCGATGCCGAACAGGATGTTGTAGACCGCCACGTACTCGTCGCTGGTGACATCCACGAGGGTGGTGGTATCGAAGACCGTCCAGACGGCCTCGAACAGCCACCCGGCGGCGGCGCCCATCGCGCCGGCGAGCCAGTCGAACGGCGCCGACACCAACGAGGCGGCGGCCTCGCCGGCGGTGTCGCAGACGGTCGAAACGAGGGGGATATCGCACACACCCACCGCAGATCACTCCCTAACGCAGACTCGAAGGTTGGTGGGCGGGGGTCAGACCTGCTGGCCGACGTCCCAGAAGAAGTTGATGAGCGTCACCGACGCCCCGCAGATGACGGAGGCGCCGCAGCTCACGAGGACGCCGATCTTCCCCCTGCCCGCCAGGTGAGGGTTGGAGGAGTTGGCGCCGAAGCCCCACACGATCGCGGAGATGATCAAGGCCAGGACGGAGAGGATGAGGCCGATGGTCATGACGGCGCCGACGATGGTGCGGAGCTGGCTGATGCCGGGAAGTCCGGTGTCGTTGGGGTCGATGTTGATGTCCATCGGCAGCACGGCCGGCAACGTGGTGGCGGCAGCGGTGGTTTCGGTGAGCAGGCTCAGGACGGTCATGGCGGGGTGCTCCTTTGGGGCGTCGGCGAGAGGGTTCTCGTCGATCAGGTGCACCGCCCGCTCCACACGGTCGGAGCCGATGAGAGGTCGGCTGGTGGTGGGGTGTGGTTCAGAGTTGTTGGCCGAGGTCGATCAGCCAGTTCAGCCAGGCCACCCCGCCGCCGGCCAGGACTGCGGCACCGAGGGCGGTCCAGGCGCCGATCCTTGCTTTGGTGGCGGCGGCGTGGTGGCCGTTCGCGGTCGACAGTGCCCACACGATGGCACAGACGATCAGCATGAGCACGGCGATGATGAGCACGAAGGTCAGCAGCGCGCCGATGACCTCGCGCAGGTCACCGATGCCTTCCAGGCCGTCGAAGTCGGGGAATATGTCCATGACGACTCAGCTCCCGGCCCGGACGGTGACGTGCAGGTGATCGAAGTGTCCGCCGGTCACATCGTCGGGGTCGTGCATGCCGCCGCCGTCGTAGGGCCGCCACCCTTCGCTGTCGCGGCCGGCCGACCAGATGAGGCCGTCCCAGATCAAGTACTCCACGCCGAGGGTTACGGCGTGGTCCTGCATCCAGTCCGTGACCTCCCAGCCGAGTTCGCGCTGCTCCGGGGTCGGGTGCTCGCTGATGGCGTTGCCGAAGGTCCCATCACAGGCGCGCCCGAGGGGGTGTTCGGAGACGGTGCCGGGCCGGGGTGAGTAGCAGGCCCAGGATGTGTCGGGGAACGCGGCGAGGGTCTGGGTGTAGAGGTGCAGCATCCGGGCGGTGATCTGCCCGTCCGAGGTCGGATCATCGACCATGCGGTCGGGGTCACCATCGAGGGGGTCCGGGTCACCGCCGGGTGTGCCGCCGCTGGGGTCGCAGTCGCCCCTGGGCGCTCCGGTCTCGGGTTCGGGGAGGTCGGCGGCGTTGTGGGCGTTGAGCCAGGCAGCGGGGTCGGTATGCTCACCGTTCGTGCCGCCGAGGCGGACCTCGAAGTGCAGATGCGGCCCCGTGGAGTTGCCGGAGCTGCCGGTGTCGCCGATGTGCTGCCCGGCCGTCACCTGGTCGCCGACCTGGACGTGGATGCCGTGCTCCCACATGTGCGCATACGCCGTGACCACCGTGGCGCCGTCGATCTGATGCTCGATGACGATGAGGCCGCCGTAGCCGCCGGAGAACTCCGCGACCGTCACGGTCCCGTCCGCAGCGGCCAGGAGGGGTGTGCCGTCGGGGGCGGCGAAGTCGGTGCCGGTGTGGAAGGAGTCCTCGCCGGTGATCGGATGCACGCGTGGGCCGTATTCGCTGGTGAGGACCCAGGTGCCCTCGGGCATCGGGAACACCACCTGCGACGATCCCACCGCCGCCGTCAGTGCAGCCGGGACCACGGCATCGCCGGCGGACGCGTCCGTGCCGGACGTTGTTGTGGTGAGGGTGGTCAGGATGGTTTCGGCGACCGGCTCGTAGTTGCGGTACCGGTCCGGGTAGGCGGAGACTTCGACGGCTTGGGCGGCTTCGCCTTTGTCCATTTCCTCCCAGCCGGGAATGTCCAGCAGTCCCCGTGGTGAGGGGTGGTTGGGTCCGGTGGGTCCGCCGAAGAACGCCTGCGCTTGGTAGACGGGGTCCATCAGCTCCGCGACGGTGCCCCACCCGGACTGCGGCCGCATCTGAAACAACCCGAGGGAGTCGTGGTCGGAGCCGTCGCCGTCGTTGGGGTAGTCCGCAGACTCGGGGTAGGCGCTGCTATTCGCGAGCATCCGCAGGGTGGACTCGGTGAGCGCAGCCATCAATGCGATCACCAGCCCGTCACGCGTGATCCCGTCGATGCTGTTGCCGGTCTCGATGATCGTCGCGGCGTGGGTGAGCTGGGTCCGGTTCAGCGTGAACGTCTCCCCGTTCGCCGTGGTGACCTCCAGTTCGTCCGGGACCTCGCCGACGGTGACGTTGGAGCCGCCGGGGATGGTGCAGGAGCCGGTGGCGGTCAGGGCGGGGTTCATCACCACTCCGATCCCGATCAGCACCAGCGACGGCGCGAGAAAGATCAGGGCGAGAGCGGCGATGGCGAGCTTCTTCAGCACAACAACGACCTCCGGACCTATCGGAGGGGGTTGTCGAGTTGGGATAGTCGCAGCAGGTGACAGGTGTCGTAGGTCGGGCCGCAGACCACGAACACGGTGAACGCCACGTCGTGTTCGGAGGTCACCTGCTCGTCGTTCCACAGCCCGGTGCGGTGGCGGGTGCCCTCGATCGTGACCGCGACCGTGCCCTCGGCGAGCTGACCGGGCTGCGCCTGCTCGGCCGCGGTCGCCCACGCTTCGGGGACGAACGCAGTCTCGATGGTGAGGTGCTGGGCGGTGGCGTACTGGCGCAGCTCGATCCAGGCGTCCCGGCTTGGGAGGTATGAGGCGATGTCGGAGGCGAGTCCGGCCTGCTCTTGGCCGGTGGGGTCGGCGACGTCGAGGACCACGCTGGTGTAGTCCAGCGGCATGAACCCGCTCGCGGTGTCCCACTCGAACAGCACGGCGGCGACGTTGCGGGCGAAGGCCTGCGGATCATCCGACGCCCGCACCACCGGCAGCCGCGGTGTCGTGGTGGGGACCGGATCGGACGGCGCGGTGACGATCGGCTCAGGGCGGCCACGATCATCGTCCCGGTCCGGGTCGGGTGGTCCGAGGAGGAGGCCGTAGACGCCGACACCGGCGAGCACCAGGACGACGACCGCCGCGGCGAGGGCGGCGATGAGTCGGCGGCGGGTCCGGGGTTCGGAAAGGTCGGGAGTCTTCATACCCACCAGGTGCACCCCCGCCACCAACGGCGGTAGAGGGAGGGTTGCCGTCAGAGGGCGCGTAGATGGGCGCGAGCAGGAGCCGCATCGTCGGCGGCCTCGCGGTCGCGCAGGGCGCGGAGCTTCTCGGCGAAGCGGCTGGTGCCCTCGGCGGTGGTCAGGAAGGACTCGATCTGCTCATCGCTCAGCTCAGCGGCCAACTGCTCGGCGTCGTAGTGGGTCCACCACTGGTCCAGCTCGCACCAGGTGAGCACGAACGCGCGCACCGGGTACCGGGCCGGCTCGCCCTCGTTGTCGGTGACCGATCGGGGCCGGGGCGCGCGCTTACTAGTCTTCGTCTGCTTGGCGCGGGCGAGGGCGTCGGCGGCGAGCCGATGCAGGTCGGTCTCACGTTCGGCCTGCGCGCTCTGGGCGGCGGCGCGGATCGCCTCAAAGATCGGATGCACCGGAGCCCCGGTGTCGATGCGCTCCAGCTCAGCGCTCACTTGTGCCCGGAGCGCGGCGGGCTGGGCGGGGTCTTCGGCGATCTTCTGGAGGTAGCCGATCTTCTCCAGCGTCGTGTGCGAGGCACCGCCGGGGATCATCGTTGCCGCCTGCTCGCGTGTCCTGCCAGCAGGTCCGAGCGACGGGGGTGCAAATTTTGCACGGCCGTCAGTGCCGGGCTGATTCTCCGAGCTGAACCGGGTCGCCTGCTCGCGGCGGGCGGCGTCCTCGGCCATGAGCGTCTTCAGCTCGCGATACAGAGCGGCCGCCTCGGTCTGGGTCAGCGGCTTGTGGAGCACGTTGTCGTCCTGCTCGGCCAGCAGGTGCCCGAGGCGGTCGGAGATGCCTGAGCGGACCCAGACGTTGACCTTGCGCCAGCCGAGCTTCTTGATCGCCGCCAACCGGCGTGCCCCACAGACCAGCACTCCGTCGGGGGTGATGGTGATGGGCTGCAACAGCCCGTCCCGCTCGATCGAGGCGGCGAGTTCGTCGATGTCGCCCAGGTCGCCGCGATGCCGGCGGCCGACCCGAATGGACTCGACGGTGCGCTCCAGCTCGATGTACCCCGCCGGTGCACTCACGGCCGATCACCACCAGGCTCGTGGTGGCCGGGTGCGGCCAGGGAGATGGTCAGGATCAGATCGTCATCGCGCAGCAGCACCGACAGGGTCTCGCCGATCAGCAGTCGCAGCAGCACACCCCGCCCCGCGGTCGTGGCGGCGTAGGCGGGGTGCGGGTTGCCCAGCAGTGCCCGCAGCAGTGCGGCCCACGAGGAGCGCGGGATGTCCAGCAGGGCGCGGGCGTGCTTGTCCCGCCGCAGTGCCTCGTAGGCGGCCTGGCGGGTGCCGGTCTTGGTCAGCGCCCCGCAGACATGCTCGACCCCGGCCCGAGCGGTGGCCGGGCCCCAGCCCAGCAGCGTGAACAGCGCGATCGCGTCCTCGGCCGCCGACCCAGCCGTCATGCACGCCCGGTCCGAGCCGCCCCCGCCACCATCGGAGCCCGCCCCGGCAGCGTCCGTCTCCGCCGCCGCGGTGTCGTTGTGGTTGTGGGGGTCGGTGATGTGGAAGGCGGGGTGGTAGTCGATCAGCGGGTTCTCGCGGTCGGAGAACCGCTCCGGGTCGTGGAACGCCGAAACGTGCGGGCGGCGGGCTTGGTGGACCGAGCACAAGAGTCCTTGGGCGCGTTCTTCGAAGATGCAGGTGATCCGCACCGCGTGCGTGATCACCGCCCACGGGTCACGGGCCTCGCGGGCCGCGCGGGTGATCATCACCTTGAATGCCGCACTGGCGGCCTCCCACGGGTCCAGGCCGTGCTTCCTGGCGAGCGGTTCGTACTTGGTCGCGGTGTGGGCCATCAGCTCCCCGGCTGCCGGATCATGGCTCCATGCCCCCGGCCCAGCGGCGTGGAGCCGGTGCAGCAGGGCGCGTAGCCCGTCGCTGGTGGTGAAGTCCTCACCGCCCTCTCCATCGGGAGCCTGTCGGTCGTGCGGGTTGGTGGTCGTGGTCATGGTCGGGCACCTCCTGACAGGTAGGTGCACGCGCGTCCCCACACCACCGGCTCCGCCGGCGCCGTGATGATGGGGGTGCGCATGTCAGGTCACCCCAGCCCGATCCCCGAATGGCTCACCCAGGACTGGTGCCGGCTGCTACGGCCGAACTGCGAGACATCCGGCAGCCGCCGCGTCCGCGCACTGATCGCCTTGCCGACACCGCGGCCGCTGGCCCGCGTGACGTGGCCGGTGAGCTTGCGGGTGCGGCGGGCGAGTTCGACCTCGAAGTCGATACCCCGGCCCGCGACCGTCGCCGACTGCCGGGCGAGCAGGTCGTTGGGCCGCACCCACTCCACACCCCGCGCCAGCCGCGCACTGTCCACGCTCTTCGCGTTCACGTCGCGGTTGCGGTGGGCGACCTTGGCGGCCTGCACCGCCTCCGGCGTCCCCGCCCGCTCCGACTCCTCCGGGACCGAGTGATCCTTGGCCGGCTCGGGTGCGTTCTGCCTGCGCTCGTGCTGATGCCGGTCATGGTCTGTGGTGCTCATGGTGTCTTCGCCTCCTCGACGGTCTGCTTGTCGGGAAGGTGCGCGGGCGTGAACCAGCGGCCGACCGTGGACGGGTGCACACCGAGGTCGCGGGCGATGCGCTTGTTTGACCACCCCTGTTCGCGCAGCTTCGCGGCGCGCTCACGCCGGTCCGAGCTTGTGACGCCGGCTCGCGGGCGTCGGGCGATCCTCCGCGGTGGCGTTGGCTCATCTGGGGCGCTGTCCCGATCTGCGGCGGGCTCCGCCGGCTCTGGTGGCGCCGGGAGCAGACTCGGTTCCGGCGCTTCGATGGGCACGGACGGTCGCGTCGGATGCTCCACGGGCGCGACGCGGTTGCGGGCGAATACGTCCGTGTCGGGGTCAGTGGCCGTTGGTAGCGGTCGGGTGAGGATCACGGTCAGGTGGGTGATCGCCAGCAGCACCACCGGCGGCACCGCCGCCACCGATGCGGCCAACACACCAGGCACGTCGGCATCGGCGGCGACCACGGCGTGAAGGGCGTTGGCGGTCACCGACACCGCGGCGCCGCCGATCAGCAGCGCCCACGGATACCAGGCCGTTGTCTGCCCGGCGAGGGCGACGACGGCGACGGTGGCCACGACGATGATGCCGTCCACGATCAGGGGCCACGCCCACGCCTGCCCCGCGCCGACACCGCTTCGGGCCGCGAGGTCTGCCAAAGCGGTGAAGGACAGCCAGAAGGCGCCGGCGGCGATGAACACCGTCCCGGACACCGCCGTCACCACCGCCCAGCGGCGCCCCGCCGCCCTGCTCGCGACCGTGCTGCTCGTGATCGGGGTGGTCATCACAGCCCTCGCGCCCTCGCTGGTCCGGTTGACGGGCGGGCGGGGTCACGACTGAACCAGCGGTCCGCGGTCAGCGGCGAGATACCCTGCGCCAGCGACGAGGGTCCGCGTCGGGCGGGTGTGGGGTGGACGGTGCGGTAGGCGGAGCGGACCGTGGCGGTGATCTCGCGCTCGGCGAGCCCTGCCTGCCCGGCGGCCGCGGTGAGCACATCGAGCGCATCCGACGCTGGGAGCCCGTTCTCTGCGAGCCGGCAGGCCGCCCAGAACAGGCCGCGGTTCCGCTCACCCTCACCACGGGCCGCGACCCATGCCGCCACCCGCGACACGTCGACATCCCTATCCAGACCCGCGGGCGTGGCTCGGGATGTGGGGCGAGGGTCGAGGAAGTCCCGCAGACGCTGCGCATCCAGCGTGCTGGCGGGGCCTGTGTTGACCTCCTCGACCTGGTAGCCGACCGTGGCGCCCTCGATGGAGCGGACCGAGGGCGGGACGATGATGTAACCGCCGTCACCGCGGAAGTCGATCCCAGCACGCGCCGCCTGCCACGACCGCTGCTCAGAGCCGGGTGTGGCCGGGTAGTAGGAGTGCATCCCACCCGTGGGCGTGCGGACCAGCAGCTCCCACCCCTCTACCAGCCCGGCGCGAGTGGCGCGGTTGAAACTGGTCCGCCCGTCGACTGGGCCGTGCATGTCCACGTCCACGACGACCGCGCCCGAGGCGGCGCCGGTCGGGACACCGATGTTCGCCCCCGGCGACTGACGCCACCACGCCTCGACCTGATCCAGGTCCGTGCTGGCGTCATGGAAGCCGTGCTCGGTCGCGGGCCGCTTCCCCCACGGTGCGCAGGGGAAGACCGGCACTCCCGCATGGGCGAATTCGCGTGCGGCGGCCGACAACGGCCACGCCCCATTCATCCGCAGCAGGACCGAGGAGACCGCACCGTGCTCGGCCATCACAGACCCCGCCCCTCGAACGCCGACACCGTTCGTCCGGCCGGTTCAAGCGCTGGAGCCGCCCGCCGCGGCGCTGCCGGCTCCGGTGTCGGCGACGCTAGCGCTTGTGAGGGTGCGTCGCGCTGGGCGGCATCACGGTCCAGACCCGGCGGCGTGCCGTCACCGACCTGCGCGGTGTCGAGCTGGTCCAGGATCGCCAGAGCGGTCTTGCGGACCCGCTCCCCGGTGGCCTTGACCACCTCCACTGGCTCCTTGCCATCCACCCGCGCGGCCCAGGTGGAGACGTACGGGATCGTGTACCCGCTGGTGTCCATTCCGTGGGCGGCGCCGACCATCAAAGCGACGGACTCGGCTTCGACCTCACCGATGCCGCGATGCTGACGGGCCTCCTCGGCATCGGGACCGTGCAGGAGCACGTGGCCGAGTTCGTGGGCCAGGGTCTTGACCTGCGCGGCCGGGTCCACGTGGTCCCGCACCGCGACGGTGTTCGCGGAGTAGTCGGTCATGCCGTTGGCGCCGTGGATCATCCCCTCGTGCGGCACCCGCAGCACCGTGAACCCGGCCGCTTCGACCTGTGCGGCCAGGCCGTCCCACAGCCCTGATGGGGCCTGGCCCTCCAGCAGCTTCGGTGCGGGCGGTTCGGGGATCGGGTCACCTGCGGTCTGGGAGGCGTCCCACACGTAGGCCGGCCGGACGCCGACCATCCGCGTGCGCACGACCTCACCGGCTCGCGGCTTCTCGCCCTTGCTCAGGCGCCGCCACGATTCCGCATCGGCCGGGGTGGCGGTGGCGAAGCGTCCGGTCACGGGCGCGAGAATCTGATACCCCGGTTGACCCTTCTGCACCTGCCTTCCCAAGCCCTGCCACTGCCGGTAACCGGCCACATACGACGGGAACGGCGCGGGCACCAGGCCGGCCTCGAACGCTGCCTGGTGTTGCTCCCAGATCAGCAGAGTGTTGGAGAACGATCTGGTCCTGAACCGTGCCGCGAACGCGAGCGCGCGAGCCCAGTCCTCACCGGAGACGAGCTGTTCGACCGCGCCGGTCAGGCGCTCGTGCAGCGCATCGAGCTTCGCCTCCCGCGCGGCTTTGGCTTGCTCCCGTGTCGTGGCCATCGTCGTGTCCTCCCGCTACCCTGAGCACCGGGCCGAACTGGGCCTCGGTGACCATCAGGTGCGCCGGGATCACCAGCAAGACGAGACGGACAACGGACGATGTGACCGCCAGGTGTGTGGTGAACCCGACGAGTCCGTACCGGACTATCAGTCTTTCAACGGTCACGGGCGCCAAGGCGGGCGATGATGCGGATACTCGTATCGGGATTGCGGCGATCTGTATCGCCAGGGCCTTCTCAAACGGCAGTCTTCTGTCGGCTCAGTTCCCGGTAGCGCGTTGGGGTGACCCCCACGGCTTGGCGGAACATCCGGGCGGCGTGACCTCGGCTGCGCCAGCCGACCCGTCGCATCGCCTCCTCGATCGGCAGGTCGGTCTCACGCAACAACCGAGCGAGATGCTCGGCACGGATGGTGACCAGGTAGGTCATCGGTGTCTTGCCGTAGGCATGGACGAAGACCCGGCCGAGTTGTGAGGGCGAGAGATGCACGGCATCGGCGATGCTCTGGAGCGTCCATCGCTCGGAGGGCTCACGACGCAAGAGCTCGACGGCCTGTCGCGCTTCAGCTCGCAACGGCGCGAACTCACGATGGCGCGGAGGACTCGGATGCACCGCCCGGCGCTGGGTCACTGACCGGCGCGCCGCGGTCGTCTTCACGTACGGCGTGATCACGTCGAGCACAGCGAACAGCAGCGCTTGCATCCGGTAGAACCGATCTACTGACGGACCATTCAGGCTGAGAGCCAGCAGCTCATCGAGCCAGGGCATGAGCAGCCCGGCACGGTCCTCACCGAGGTGGAGTATCTGGGCGGGCTCTGAGTACAGCTCATCGGCGAAGTCCTGCGCATCGAGCCGGTCGGAGAGCAGGGCGGCGTGCTGCCAGAACACCTGGTCGATGATGTAATCGCGGTCCAAGTACAGGGTGGTGACGGTGATTGAGTCTTCGGGTTCGCTACCGCACAGCGTGTTCGCGGCCAGTGCGATCACGTCGCCTACCTTGACCGGCTTCTCGCCGAACTCGCTGAACAGTATCGCCGAGCCGTGTCGGACGAAGATGAGCTTCATGCAGTCGTAGGCGACGGGTGCGATGGGCCGCTGTACCGAGCGTGTGCGGGCGATGATCGGGGCGAAGGACGCACGCTTATCGTCGACTGCGGTTTCCTCGATCGACGACACACGCTCGGACTGCTTGCAGTGTGCGGGTCAGACTCGCGGTGCCGGCGTCAGCACAACGATGCGTCCGGCCCGGATATCGCTGGGCTCGGCGATACCTTTCGCACCCATTCCAAACGTGTTCGTCAAGGCCCGATCGGTGCCGATGGCCGGAGCAACAATAAAGCGGACGCGCCCGTATGCGGAATCACCTTCCTGGGCAACAGCGTGGTCGAGTCCAGCCACAAGTGATTGGCCTCCGGCCGGGGCTCGGGTTCCTCTCGTCGTCATGGTGCTCATGGTCTCTGCTAGTCGCCTTGGGTTATCGGGGCTTTTCGAGTTCTGTGTGGACAGTGACGTCGTACTTGAGGCTGGGTGGTTGTCCGTTGGTGAGTCCGGCGAAGCGGATGCGTCCGGTGGGCGTGCGTCCCCGTTTCCAGGCTTCATCGATAGCGGCATCCTCGGAATGTCGGTGTTTGGCTCCCTTCTGGTACAGGGCCAGGATCTTCTTGGCCTCGTCGCGGGTGCTGGGCAGTTCGACTCGGATCACCGGCATGCCGCTCACCTGCTCTCCGCGCGTGCCGTCGAATCCCGGGCCGCGCTGCGGTGGGACCGTCCTGGCACCACAAGGGCGACGACGACGGCCGCGACCACGAGCAGTCCGGCTGCGACAGTAAGCGCGGCATCGAACCCGGTCGTTGTCTGCGCGATCGGGTTGGCTGCGGCCGTGTCGTTGCCACGTGCTGCTGCCGCGGCGGACACCGTGGCGACCGTGTTAAGCAGGGCCGTGCCGATCGAGCCGCCGAGCTGGGTGACGGCGTTGACCGCTCCGGAAGCAGCGCCAAGGTCCCCGGTGTCCACGCCTGAGGTCGCGCTCTCCGCCGCGGGTGCGATGGTGCAGCCAAGTCCGAGGCCGATGAGCACTTCGGCGGGTACGAACCGGGTGAGGTAGATGTTCTCGCTGGCCGGGTCCAGGCCGATGAGGAACACGAAGCCGAGTGCCATCACGAGCAGTGCGGGCACGATCAGGTTCCGAGCACCCAGCCGTTGGGAGAGCGGTCCGGCGATCACGGTGGAGCCGATACCGATGGAGACGGCCAGGGGCAGGAACGCGAAACCGGCCTGCATGGGCGAGAAGCCGAGAATCTGCTGGAACCAGTAGGTGAGCACCAGGAACAGGCCGAACAGCGACAGTTGCGGCAGGGCCACCGCCAGCAGCGCTCCGCCGCGTGTGCGATGTAGCAGAATTCGCAGCGGCAGCAGTGGGCTGGGAAGCCGTGCCTGCAACACCACGAATAGGACCATCGCGATCAGCCCTGCCCCGAACGGCACCAGCACAAGGGCGTGGCCTGCTCCGCGGGAGGCGACTTCGGTCAGGGCGAACACGACCGCAGCCATCCCTATAGCGCTGGTCAACGCGCCCGCCCAATCGAGCCGAACCCCGCGGCGTGGCAGTGCCGGGATCACTAGGCGGGTGCCGATCAGCGCCACCACGACGATGGGCACGTTGATCAGAAGGCACCACCGCCATCCGGCCCACTCGGTGAGGAACCCGCCCAGCAGGAGCCCGACGACCGCGCCCGCCCCGGTCAGTGCACCGTAGACGCCGAACGCGGTCGCCCTCGCGCGCGGCTCGGTGAACGTGCCGGAGATGACGGCCAGCGCTGCCGGGGCCAGCAGTGCCGCGAACACGCCCTGTCCGACTCGTGCGGCCAGCAGCGTTTCCCAGGTCGGTGCGGCCCCGGCCAGCGCGGAGGCCGCCGCGAACCCGATCAGCCCGATCACGAACGCCCGTTTGGCCCCGAGCACGTCGCTCAGCCGCCCACCCAGGATCAGCAGACCCCCGAACGCTAGGGCATAGGCGGTCACCACCCAGCTACGGCTCGCGTCGCTCATCCCCAGTTCAGCTTGGAGGGAGGGCAACGCGATGGTGACGATGGTCGAGTCGAGCACGACCATCAACTGCGCCAGCCCCGCCACCGCGAGCACCCACCAGCGCGTCGAGCGATCCTTGCTTATCGTCATACATCTAACTTACCCGCGATAAGTTAGATGATCAATCGGCTATAGTGGCCGTCATGGCACGCGACGCGCACTCATCGTCTAGCAAGCTGCCGCGCCCGCGGCCGGACGAAGCGCCGGGCAGCGTGTGGCTCCGTGGGGCAGCACCAGCGCGTGCCCGCCGGACCCTCAGTCGCGAGGCCATCGTCATCGAGGCCGTCGCGCTGCTGGACGAGCAGGGGATCGACCGGTTGACGATGCGCCGCCTCGCCGAGCGCCTGAACGTGACCTCCACCGCCCTGTACTGGCACGTGAACACCAAAGAAGACGTGCTCGACCTCGCCTTCGACCACATCTTCGGCAGCGTCGAGATTCCCCCGCTCACCGACGACTGGCACAGCGCCGTGCGCACCCTGCTGCGCCGCTGGCGCGCCGCGATGCTCGCCCACCCCTGGGCCACCACGCTGGTGGACCGGCCGATGCTCGGCCCCAACGCGCTGGCCCGCACCGAGTTCCTCTACGCCGTCCTCGCAGGCACTGGTCTGACCGGCACCGACCTGACCGCCACCGCCCAACTCCTGGCGAACTACGTCATCGGAACCGCGGCGGTCGAATCCACATGGCACCGGAGTCAGGCCGATCCCAAACAACAAAGCCTGGCCCGCAGGCGCATCACCGACGATGAGGAGCGCTATCCCACCCTCCACAAGGCAGGGCACCTCGACGAACAACAGGCCAGCGCCGACGAACTCTTTGAGCACAACCTCGGCAAGCTCATCACTTGCGTCATAACCAGTCAGTAGCGCCGCCGCCAGCGGACGAGACGCAACGACGTGTCCGACGACTGTGAGCTGCTGATTGCCGGTGTGAACCGTGAGCGGGTTCGGTGACCCAATCGGGTTCAACCCATCAACCACTCCACGAGCGCCGGCGCGGGCCGTGGCCCCTTCGTCTCGCTCAGGAGGGCTGGCGTTGGCGCGGGCCCTCCAGTGATGTGTTCCCATCCGACGATGGCTGAGGCGTGGCGTCCCCAGCGGAGAAGATCTCCGCTGCTCTGCATCGGTGACCCATCGGGTCCGTGCAGTGCCAGGTCGATGATCTGATAGCTCAGTGCGATCGTCCCGCGACGGGCTCGCACGTGTTCCAAGCTCTCTCGCCGTCACGGGAGGAGTCCGAGGCCAGCCGGGTCCGGAACAGGACGGTGGGTGAGGACGAAGACCACGAACCGCTGGTGCGGTGCGCCGACGACGGATGCCGGTAGGTCGATCCATCGCGCATCGCGCCGCATGTCAGCCAGGTCTCCCGCCACGGTGCCAAACGCCTTGAGAGGTCGGGCTGCATCGTCTTCCACGCCCCACAGGTCGGGTTCCACTTCGCGAACGGTTGCACTCGCATCGTCGGCGGGGGTTGCGGTGGCGGGGCGCATCCGGCATCGGTTGCTGCTCCCGGGAGGTTGCGGACCGCCGGTGCGGAGAGCAGACCGTCCACGTTCTCGATCACCACGAACTCCGGTTGCAGGGCCTCGATCGCTGCCGCCATGTGCGATCAGAGCCCCGAGCGAGTCCCGGGCGCGAGGCCGGCCTGCTTACCGACGGTGGATACGTCGTGGCATGGGAAGCCGCCGCAGAGGATGTCCACCGGTTCGACGGCGTTCCAGTCGATGGTGGTGACGTCACCGAGGTTCGGAACATGGGGCCAGTGGTGCGCGAAGACGCGGGCGACGGGTTCGCTGATCTCGGAGAACCAGACCGTCTCAGCGTTGAAGACGTGCTCGACAGCGAGGTCCAGGCCACCGTGTCCGGAGAACAGCGACCCGACCCGCAGGCGACGGTCCTCAGGCGGAACGGAGTGGTCGTGCATGGAGGCTCCGGCGATTCGGTGACTCCGGACCCGAACCCCTCACGGAGCCCATCGCCGGGCTGATCACCTGCCAGGTGCACGACCCCGATCACCCGCCGCCGATGCCTTGCTGACGACACGACGCGGCAAGCCCGCTCCCGGCCGTCGGGCCAGCGCCGATCCGCCTCTCACTCAGCTCACCATCGGAGCTGCCACGCGTCTTGCAGGTCGAGGGAGAGTGCCCCTTCATCGTGCGCCTCGGACCTCCGCCTCGTCGCCGACTACCGCTCGGAGCTGTCGGTGACGGATAACGTGAGTACCATGCTCAGCTTGCTGGTTGACACCTCGACGTGGCTAGACCTGTCCAAACGACGTGACGGTCAGCGATGGATCGTTGCCCTCCGCGTCCTTGTTCATCAGGGTGAGGTCGAGTTGATCGTGCCGTCGCTCGTCATCGAGGAGTACGAGCGCAATCGAGAGCGTGTCGAGGCGTCGATGACCGCTAGTGTCGCTCAGCGCTTCAAACTGATCCGACAGGATCTAGATGACTTCGGCGGCACCGACACCGAGCAGGCGCTCAGGACCGTCGAAGACCTTGCACGCCACGCACCACTGATTGGCGCGATGACGACCCGCAACTTCGATGAAGTCCTCGATCTGCTTCGTGGTGGCCGCGCAGTCGAGGCCACGGACTCGGAACACCACGCGGCCGTCGAACGAGGTCTCTCGAAGCGAGCACCTTTTCACCGCTCGCGCAACAGTGTCGCCGACGCGTTGCTGATCGAGTTGTACGCAACCGCGATTGCAACTGTCGATCTTGCGCAACACCCCCATGCGTTCGTCACGTCCAACAGCGAGGACTTCTCATTACCCAATGGGGACAAGCGGCTGCCGCATCCAGACATCTCGGCAGCCTTCGCATCGGAGCATTCCACTTACGCACTGGGAGTCGACGGATTGAACGGGGTCCTTCGTCACCACTTCGATCCAGAGATCGAGGAACTGTTCGCAGATACCGATTTCGTGGAGGAGCCGCGACGCTTGGATGAAATCCAAGACGCTGAGAAGGAGCTTTTCGATCGCATCTGGTACCACCGTTCACTGCAACACGAGTACCATTTGGAGGATGCTGGCGACTATGCCGGGGTCGAGCGGTTACGGAAAATCGCCGGCGAGGGGCGAGCACGCGTTGAGGAAACCTATACGCAACCGGGAGAGCTAGGACCATACTCAGATTTCGAACTTGGCATGCTCAACGGGAAACTTTCTGCCTTGCGATGGGTCCTTGGCACCTGACTTGCACAGGTTCTCGGGTTTGAGCCGTTCTTGCGTTCATCGTTGCA
>NZ_BAAANO010000014.1:0-16506 GCF_039529845.1 Brevibacterium samyangense
GACGTCTTTCCTCTCAACGGCACGCCGGCCGAGCCGACTACCTCGCTACACCCTCAACTGCGAAGAGCCCTATTGGGTCTTCGCGTTCTCGGGTGCGAGCTTGCGGGCGGCGGCACCGGGCACGGCGGCGGTGCGGTACGCGGACTCGAGGTTGCCGGACATGATCGCGAACGGCGCACCGGTCGTCTTGTCGTTGAGGGTGATCGTGTGGATCGACCGGGGCAGACCCTGCTCACGGTTGTCGACGTTCGAGCCGTACCACTTGACGCCGGAGGTGTCGAAGCGGCCACCGAGGTACGCGACCATCGCCATGAAACGACGGTCCGGTCCGTCGAGCGGCATGCCCGGGAACGGGGACTCCTTCGGGAAGGACATCTGGGCGCCGTGGGAGTTCCAGTTCGAACCGGCCATCCGGTAGTCGCCCTTGGCCCAGAGGACGAGGGTCTCCTCCATGACGTCGATGCAACCGGCCATGTCCTTCACACCCGCCTCGATCATTTCGGGCTCGGAGAGGTACAGCATGTCGATGCGGGTATCGGGCTGAGCAGTCATCTGTGAAGCACTCCTGGTAGAGGACCCCCGGGCGGGTGCCGGGGAGCGGGGTCGGGAAAGGTTGGGGGCGGGGTCAGGAACGGGCAGACTCCTGCGGAGCCACCGCCTCGGCGTCCGGCACCGAGGGCGCCGGGGCCTGTGCCTGGGCGAGAACCGGGGCCGAGGCGCCGGCCGGCACCGTCGTGGGAGTGCGGTCGAGCTGGATGAGGGAGATCTCGTAGGCGGTTTCCGCATGGACGGCTGCGTCGAGGCCGAGGTCCTCGTCCTGTTCGGGAGCACGGAGGCCGACGGTCCTGTTGAGCACCCAGGCGATGACGAAGGTGACGCCGAAGGAGTAACCGAGGGTGACGACGATGCCGGTGACCTCGGCGAGGGCATGTTCGAGTCCGCCGCCGGTGAGCAGTCCGCCGATGCCGGCGGGTGCTGCCGGGTTCGCGAAGAACACGATGCAGAGGGTGCCGGTGATCCCGGCGAGGCCGTGGACCATGAACGCGTCGAGGGACTCGTCGATCTTCATCCGCGACTTGAAGCCCATCGCGAAGGCGGCGACGCCGGCGCCGATGAACCCGGTGGCGAGGGCACCGAGCGGGCCCATGGTGTGCGCGGCCGGGGTGATGGCGACGAGGCCGCCGACGACTCCCGTGGCCGCACCGAGCGCGGTCGGGTGCCCGTGACGGAGCTTCTCGACGACCATGAACCCGAGCATGCCCGCGCAGCCGGCGAGGATCGTGTTGAGGAGGACCACCTGGACGAGGTGTCCGGCGGCGAGAGCACAGGAACCGTTGAAGCCGAGCCAGCCGACGAAGAGGAGACCGGCGCCGAGGATCGCCTGCGGCACGTTGTGCGGGCGTTCCGCACGGTTCTTGCGGGCGCCGAGGACGAGCGCGAGGGCGAGCGCGGCCGCGCCGGAGTTCATATGGACCGCGGTGCCACCGGCGAAGTCGATGATGCCGACCTTGCCGAGGAGGAGCCCGTCCGCGGCGAACACCCAGTGGGCGACCGGCAGGTAGACGACGGTGATCCAGACCGCGGCGAAGAGCAGCCAGCCGCCGAGCTTCATGCGCCCGGCACCGCCGGAGGCGACGATCGCGATCGTGATGCCGGCGAACATGATGAGCCAGATCGCCATGTACGCGGTGCCGATGCCGCCGTTGCCGTCGTCGGTGAGGACGGCGTCCATGGCTGCCCCCCTTCGTTCGGAACCCGAAGGCCCGGATATGAGATCCGATGACCTCCGTGTGCAGGTGGTCGGATCTCACTCTGGGCGTGAGGCGTTTCACACTCGCTAAGGCCGGTTTCACCCCCGGAGCGGCCTCACCATGTGAGACGGGTCACTCGATTAGCGCCGGACGGGCGCGCGAGTGCACGATCCGGAATGTCGCGCGGGACGTCAGAGCATCGTGAGGCCGCGGACGACCGCGACGAGCCCACCGAGTCCCGCGAGCGTGATCGCGACCTTGCGCGCAGTCTCCGTGCTCGTGCGCGTCGAGAGCCATCCGCCGGCGCGGATGCCGAGGAAAACGGTGGCCACGATGATCGGGAACAGCCACCACGGGGGCAACTGGGCGAAGGTCGTCGCTCCGACCGCGAGTTTCACGACGACGGAGATGAGTCCCATCGTCATGAACGTCGGCTGCATGGTGGCGGCGAAGGAGCGCTGGTCCCAGCCGGAGATCTTCGAGTAGATCACCATCGCGGGGGCCGCGACGCCGGCACTCGTGTTGAGGAATCCCCCGACCGCGCCGGTGAGGGCGGTGAGGAACGGCGAGGTCACCTGCGGGAGTTTCGGTAGGCCGAAGGTGAGGGCGAGCGCGACGAGCACGACGGTGCCGATGACGATGTTGAGCCATGCCGCGCTGAGCTCGCGGACCATGAGTCCGGCGGGGATGCCCCCGAGGACGGCCATTGGGAGGAAGACGAGGTACCGCTTCCAGTCCACCTCGCGCAGGACCGCGAGCATGATGAGGAATCCGGAGACGACGGTCGTCGCGTTCGTGACGAAGACTCCGAGCGCGGGTCCCATGAGGAGTGCGAGGACGGGAGCGACGACGAGGCCGACCCCCGTTCCCGACAACCGCTGGAGCGTCGACCCGACGAGGATCGCCACGACTGTCACGAGAAGCATGGTCACTGTCACGCTCGTCACCCTACGCCTCGGAGCACACCCGAACGTCTTGCGCGCACCACTATTCAGTGTCACTATGTAGTGGTACTCAGCGTTGTTGAGTACCAAGCGCTCAGTACCAAGTGCCAAGTGCCCAGTACCCAGTACGACCGGAGGACGACATGCCACGACAGAACACCGAGATGCTCAAGGGAGTCCTCGAGGGGATCGTCCTCGGCATCCTGTCGAACCGGCCCGCCTACGGGTACGAGATCACCGCGTGGCTCCGCGACCGGGGCTTCGAGGACATCGCCGAGGGCACGATCTACGCACTGCTCCTGCGGATCGAGAAGAAGGGACTCGTCGACGTCGAGAAGGTCCCCTCGCCGCAGGGTCCGCCGCGGAAGGTCTTCTCCCTCAATGCCGCCGGCCGCGACCGGCTCACGGAGTTCTGGGTCGACTGGGACTTCCTCACCTCCCGCCTCGCGGTGCTCCGCCCCTGAGTTCCGCCCGCACCACCACCCACCACCTCATTCAGCACCTCACGCACACCTCACTCCCAAGGAGAACGCTCATGGCCGCGAAGTGGATCGAGAAGATCATCGGTTCCCTCGAACAGAAGAAGCAGTACAAGGACGCGAAGGCCCGCCTCGAGGCGCTGCCCGAGCCCCACCGGACGGCCGCGAAGGCCGTCGAACGCTATGTCATGTACGCCGGCGGGATCGCGGACGGTGATGTCCTCGTCACCGCGCACACGGACCTCGTCGACCTCTTCGAGTCCGCGTCCGCCGACGGCACCACCGTCCACGACCTCGTCGGCGACGGCCCGGTCGTGTTCGCCGACGACTTCCTCGAGACCTACAAGGACGCCCAGTGGGTCTCGAAGGAGAAGGACCGCCTGCAGCGCGCCTTCGCGGACCTCGACCCCACGAGGAGCGACACCACAGGCGGTGCGTCATGACGACCGGAACGTCGGCACCCACCCACCGAGGCGCCTCGGGCCCGGCACGGGACGTCGCCATCCGCGCGAGCGGGATCCGGAAGTCCTTCGGGACGCTCGACGTCCTCCGCGGGGTCGACCTCGCGGTCGCCCCGGGCACCATCCACGCGCTCCTCGGTTCGAACGGGCCCGGGAAGACGACGCTCGTGCGGATCCTCGCAACCCTCCTACGGGCGGATGCCGGGACCGCGACCGTGGCCGGTCACGACACCGTCCGCGCCGGCGCCGCGGTGCGCGCGGCGATGAGCCTCGTGGGGAACCCCCGGATCATCGTGCTCGACGAACCGACGACCGGCCTCGACCCGCAGGCACGCCAGGACGTGTGGGACACGATCGAGGGCCTCGCCCGCGCAGGCACGACGATCCTCCTCACGACGCAGTACCTCGAGGAGGCCGAACGCCTCGCGGACCGGATCTCCGTCCTCCACGGCGGGACGATCATCGCCGACGGCACCCTTGCGGACCTCACAGCGCTGCTGCCGGCGCCGGAGGTCGAGTACGTCGAGAAGCAACCGAGCCTCGAGGACGTGTTCCTCGCGCTCGTCGGGGAAGGAGCACGCGCATGACCGCGATCCGGGACACCGCCGTCCTCACCGGGCGCTCGCTGCGCCACATCCTGCGCAGCCCCGACACGATCATCACGACTGCGATCACCCCGATCGCCCGTTCGGCGACCCTGTGGGCACACGTACTCACGTCGCTCGCTGCGAACCTCGCCGCCCTCGTGCTCGTCGTCGGATCGGCGCTCCTCATGGGGTTCCGCACGGGCGCCTCGGTCCTCGACTGGCTCGCGATCACAGGCGTCCTCGTGCTCTTCACTCTCGCCCTCACGTGGGTCGCGGTGATCGCGGTGATCGCGGGACTCTCGGCGAAGTCGGTCGAGGGGGCGAGTGCGTTATCGTACCCGCTCATCTTCCTGCCGTTCATCAGTTCCGCGTTCGTCCCGACGGAGACGATGCCGGGCCCGGTGCGGTGGTTCGCCGAGCACCAGCCGGTCACCTCGATCGTCGACACCATCCGCGCCCTGTTCGCCGGCACACCCATCGGCAGCGAGATCCGGGTGGCACTCGCCTGGTGCGCGGGCGTCCTCGCCCTCGCGTGGATCGCCGCGATCGCCGTCCACCGGAAACGGTTCGCGTGAGCGCACACGCGGGCGACCCGGCGTGAGGATCCTCACCATGGGGAAGGCCACAACAGAGGCGTGAGAACTCTCACGCTGGGGAGAGAAACGTCACTCCGGAGGCGTGGGACATCACACGTTCCATACGCCGTGGCGCCCCGCGCCTCCCGGCCCCGTGCTCGCCGAGCAGGGTGTGCGGGAGGTGCGGGGCGCCTCGGCGGGGGGGTGGTCTCTGCGGGGAGCGCGGACGGCTCAGCGTTCGCGGGGGCGCACCTTCACCATGTCGGGACCCAGCTCGGAGAGGTTGGCAGCTCCCATGAGCTGCATCGTCACGATCATTTCCTTGTGGAGGATGTCGAGCGCCTTCCTCACCCCCGCCTCACCGGCGGCCATGAGCCCGTAGAGGTAGGCGCGACCGATGAGCGTGAAGTCGGCTCCGAGGGCGAGCGCACCGATGATGTCCTGGCCACGCATGATGCCGGAGTCGAGGATGATCTCGACGTCGTCACCGGCGGCGGCGCGCACGTGCGGGAGTGCCTCGAGAGCGATGGGGGCGCGGTCGAGCTGACGCCCGCCGTGGTTGGAGACGACGAGACCGTCGGCGCCGGCGTCGAGGGACTTCTTCGTGTCCTCGGCGGTGAGAACGCCCTTGACGTAGAGCTTGCCGGGCCACTCCTTCCGGATCCACTGGAGGTCGTCGAAGCTCAGCGTCGGGTCGAACATGCTGTTGATGAGCGAGATGAGGTCCGAGCTCTTCCCCGAGAGCGAGGCGAAGGACAGCGGTTCTGTCGTGAGGAAGTTGAACCACCACTCGGGCCGGTAGGACGCGTCGAGGACGGTCTGCGCGGTGAGCTTCGGCGGGATCGTCATGCCGTTGCGGACGTCGCGCAGGCGCTGTCCGCCGACGGCCGTGTCGACGGTGACGAGGAGCGTGTCGAAGCCGTTCTTCCACGCGCGCTCGAGAAGGTCACGGGACTTCTCGTGGTCGCGCCACAGGTAGAGCTGGAACCACTTCGAGGCGGTCGGCGCGGCGGCGGCGACGTCCTCGATCGACTTCGTGCCCATCGTCGAGAGGCTGAAGGGGACGCCGTACGCCTCGGCGGCACGCACGCCCGCGATCTCGCCCTCGGTCTGCATCATCCGCGTGAAGCCGGTCGGCGCGATCCCGACGGGCATCGCGTACTCGTGACCGGCGACCTTCGCGGTGAGGTCGACGTCCGCATTGCCCGCGAGGATCGCCGGGGTGAACTCGAGGTCCTCGAACACCTCACGGTTGCCGCGGTACGTGAACTCGCCCTGGGCACCGCCGTCGACGTAATCGAAGGGAGCCGTCGGAGTCCGCCGCTTCGCGATCGCCCGCAGATCGTAGATGTCGCCGACCCGGTTGAGGCGAGCCCGGCGGGGATTGAGCTCGAGGTCGAACTGCATGAGCGGGGCAAGGTCTGCCCAGCGCGGAAAGCGGCGAATGGTGGCCATGTCTCCAGCTTCGTGACGGGGATGAGGGGGTCAGTGAGGCAGTTTACAACTCGGAGTGAACGCGTTCCGAGGAGTGGAACGGCTCTCGCGTGCTGGAGCCTGACGTCCGCCCCGCCCGAGCCGCACGGACCGGGCTTCCGACGGTTTCACCCAGAACGACTCATTCGGTTTCCGATTCGCGGAACGGCAACCGAATGAGTCGTTCTCGTCGAAACCGTTGTCGGACGGGTCCCACGCCCGCCCCGCCCGCCCCGCCCGAGGCACCACGCGGCACCCGGCGGGTCGGCGCCTCGGGCCGGGAGGGACTCAGCGCCTCAGCGCTGCTTCCGTGACGCGCGCCGGCGCAGCGGTGGGCGGCGGCCGGCGAGCCGGTAGTCGATCCGGTCGTGCACGAACTCCTCGAAACCGGGATTGCGCGTGAGCCGGTCGGTCACGTGATCGGCCATCTGCGCGACCGCCTCGGCGCGGGCCGTCTGGCGCATCGCCCGGTCGTCCGCCCGGAGGGCCTTCCACGTCGCGGCGCACATGAGCACGAGGACGACGCTGAACGGCAGGGCGGTGATGAGGGAACCGGCCTGCAACGCCTGGAGACCTCCGGCGAGGAGCAGCGCGATCGCGAGCAGACCCTCGAGGAAGGCCCAGAGGACCCGTGACCACACTGGCGGGTTCGGATGACCGCCGGAGGCGAGCATGTCGACGACGAGCGACCCCGAGTCCGAGGACGTGATGAAGAAGAGGGCCACGAGGATGATCGCGACGACGCTGAGGAGTGACCCGAGCGGGAGATCACCGAGCACGGCGAAGAGCGCGTTCTCGGTGAGGAGCGAACCGGTCTCGGACAGCAGTCCCTCGTCCTGGAGGAAGTCGCCCTCGCCGAAGACCAGGCGGTGCAGCCCTGCACCGCCGAGCACCGCGAACCAGACGAATCCGACGAGCGTCGGCACGATGAGAGTGCCGGCGACGAACTCGCGGATGGTGCGCCCGCGGGAGATGCGGGCGATGAAGATGCCGACGAACGGGGCCCAGGCGATCCACCAGCCCCAGTAGAAGATCGTCCACCCGCTGAACCAGGCGGCGCCGTCCTCACCGGCGTACGCGCCGATGTCGAAGGTCATGCCGAAGAAGTTCGCGAGGTACACGCCGAGCGATTCGGTGAAGTTCTGGAGGAGGAACACCGTCGGTCCGAACACGAGGACGCTCACCATGAGGAGTCCGGCGAGGGTGATGTTGATGTTCGACAGCCACTTGATTCCGGTGCCCAGGCCGCTCACCACGGAGAACGTCGCACAGAAGGTGATGACGGTGATGAGGACGACGAGGAGGATGTTGTCGACCGTGCCGACGACACCGATCGCGGCGAGACCGGCGGCGATCTGCTGAACGCCGAGGCCGAGCGAGGTCGCGACACCGAAGACGGTCCCGAAGATCGCGAGGACGTCGATGACATCGCCCGCCCATCCCTTCACCCGGTCACCGAGGAGGGGCTCGAGCGCCCAGCGGATCGACACGGGGCGGCCCCGTCGGTGGATGGAGTACGCGGTGGCGAGCCCGATGACGGCGTAGATGGCCCAGGGGTGCAGGCCCCAGTGGATGTAGGTCTGGGCCATGGCGAGGGGCGCGAGTTCCTGCGCGGACCCCGTCCAGCCGGGCTTGGGCGCCGTCGAGGCGAAGGTGAGGGGCTCACCGACGCCGTAGAAGATGAGGCCGATGCCCATCCCGGCGGCGAAGAGCATGCAGAACCACGAGAACACACCGAACTCGGGCTTCTCGTCGTCCCGGCCGAGCTTGATCCTGCCGAGGCGGGAGCACGCGAGCACGAGGGCGAACGCGAGGAACCCGGCGATCGCGAGCATGTAGTACCAGCCGAGGTTCGAGACGATCCAGTTCTGCGTCGCGTTGAACACCGCGCTCGTCCCCGCGGGCGTCACCACGGCGATGACCGCGACCGCGACGATGACGAGGAGTGCCGGCCAGAACACCCGGGGAGTGATGCCTCCGGCGCCGATCCGCACTCCCTGGCGCCGCAGCTTCTCGGTGATCTCCGCATCGGTGTCACCCTCGGCGATCCGGGTGGCGACGGGCAGAACCCCGGTGGGCGCGTCGTCGTGCGCCTCGACCGCGAGTGCGTCCGGGATCTCCGCGTCCGCGTCGGCGTCCTCGGTGTCGGGGGCGACGCCGCGAACGATGACTCGTGCGGTCGTCCGCCCGGGATCCGTGTCGAGGGGTGCGTCGGTCTCCGGGTCCTGGCCCGGGCCGCCCGGCGGTCCGGGTGCGGCCGGTGGGACCGCGGTGGTGTCGGACATGACTTCTCCGTTCGGTTGCAATGAGGGGAGTCCTCATACTCTCGTGATACTCGACACATATATCAATAGTGCAACACGAAATTCACAGACCGGAACGCGCCCGGGGCGCCTGCCGGAGCACGGCCGGACCGCGCGGGAACCGTCGCCCGCACCCCACTCGGCCGCGGCCGGACGACACCCCACAGAACCTCCCCACGTAAAACCCGGGTGAATTGGGCCTGCCCCGTTGACGGGCTCCGGTGACAGTGGTCACTATTGAGCCAATTCGTTGCACTATTCGCGGACGTTGCATAGTTCGCAACGTGGGACCCCGGTTCTCCGGCACCATCCACACCCCACCAGATCCCCGATCCCCAGGATCCCGTCCCTCCCGGAGCGGCACATGACTCTCACCCCCACCTCTCCCGCCACCCCGTCCACCCCGTCGACAACGCGGTCGACGGCACCGCGACCGCAGACCGGGCCGGCCCTCTCGGCGATCGCGCAGCTCGTCGCCGAGCGCCCGGTCGGGCACAGCCTCGCGGCGCCGTTCTACACCGACCCGGACATCTACGACCTCGACATGGAGGAGATCTTCGGCAAGCACTGGATCTTCGTCGCCTCCGAGGCAGAGATCCCCGACGCCGGTGACTACGTCACGGTGGACGTGGGCCGGCACTCCGTCATCGTCGTCCGTGACGACGACGAGATCGTCCGCGCCCACCGGAACGTGTGCCGCCACCGCGGTGCCCGACTCCTCGAGTCCCCGTGCGGTTCGGTCGGCAACATCGTCTGCCCCTACCACCAATGGACCTACCGGCCCGACGGCGAACTCGCGTACGCGGAGTCCCAGCCGGAGACCTTCGACCGCAGCTCCTTCGGCCTCCGCTCGGTCCACATCCGCTCGCTCGCCGGCCTCCTCTTCATCTGTCTCGCGGACAACCCGCCGGAGGACTTCGACGAGGTCGCGACCCGCCTCGAGCCGTACCTCGAGCCCTACGATCTGCGGAACACGAAGGTCGCGCACCAGACCGACATCGTCGAGGGCGGCAACTGGAAGCTCGTCATGGAGAACAACCGCGAGTGCTACCACTGCGACGGCGCACACCCGGAACTCATCACCGCCTACTTCACGGTGTCCCGCTACACCGAGGAACAGGTCACCCCGCGCAACCGGGAGCAGTACGGTCGCTACCTCGCCGCCGAGCAGGAGCTCGCCCGCGCCCGCAGTGCCATCGACTTCCCGCAGTCCGACATCACCGAACTCGACACACGCCCGTCCGGATTCCAGATCTCCCACCTCCCGCTCGACGGCGACGGCGCGAGCTTCGCCCCCGACGGACGCCAGCTGTGCCGCACGCTCCTCGGCCGCATCCCGTCCCCGGCGTTCGGCGACCTCTCCCTCCACCTGCAGCCGAACACGTGGTTCCACTTCCTCGGTGACCATGCCGTCGTGTTCTCCGTCCTTCCGCTCGGCGTCGACCGCACCATCGTCCGGACGACGTGGCTCGTCCACCCGGATGCCGAGGAGGGCGTCGACTACGACGTCGAGGAACTCACCGCGGTGTGGAAGGCGACGAACGACGAGGACCGCGAACTCGTCGAGAAGACGCAGCGCGGGGTCCACGACCCCGGTTACGTCCCCGGCCCGTACTCGCTCGTCGAGGAGGAGGTCGAGGCGTTCGTCAACTGGTACGTCACCCGCCTCGGAGCCGCTCTTCCCGCGCACCTCTTCCCGAACACCTCCGACCCCGCGGCCCCGGCAGCCGCGACGCAGGAGGGCTGAACGATGACCGCACTCCTGCATGCGCCGACCCCGGCCTCTCCCCTGCCCGAGGGACCCGGCGTCCCCTGCTGGGACTCCACGGACACCCAGACCCTCCGCGTGCGCACCGTCACCGACGTCACCGCGGACGTGAAGACCTTCGTGTTCGAGCCGCCCGACGGGCAGTACTTCTCCTTCGAGGCCGGGCAGTTCATCACCCTCGACCTCGAGATCGACGGCGCCCGCATCGAACGCAGCTACACGATCTCCTCACCGCCGACCCGGCCACACCGCCTGTCGATCACCGTGAAACGGATTCCCGACGGCACGGTCTCCGGGTGGCTCCACGACACCGTCGTCCCGGGCACGGAGCTGAAGGTCCGGGCACCCCTCGGAGCCTTCACCCTCACCGATCACCCGGCACCCTCGTACCTCCTGCTGTCCGCCGGGGTCGGCATCACCCCGACCCTGTCGATGGTCCGCACCCTCGCGGACCTCGCGGAGGACACCGACGTCACCGTCGTCCACTGTGCCCGCACCCCGCTCGACCTCATTCACCGTGCCGAGCTCGAGGCCCTGGCCCGCCAGATGCCCCGACTCCGGGTGGCCTTCGTGTGCGGTCGGGAGCACCCGAACGAGCGCTGGTTCGGACCGACCGGAAGGATCACGGCCGCGGCACTCCAGACACTCGTCCCCGACCTGCACGACCGGGAGACCTTCGTCTGCGGCCCCGAGGGGTACATGGACACCGTCCGGCTCCTCCTCACCGACCTCGGCTACGACATGGCCCGGCACCACGAGGAGAGTTTCGACTTCACCCGCCTCACGACACCTCCCCCGGCGCCCGACACCGCGGCCTCAGCTGAGCCGGACACTCCCACCGCCGAGGCGCCCCCCGGTGCCGCCGAGCCGACCGGCCTCTCCGTCGAGTTCGTCCGCAGCGGCCGCACCGTCGAGTGCGCACCGGGGCAGACCGTCCTCGAGGCCGGGCAGGCCGCGGGCCTGCGACTGCCGTCCTCGTGCGGCCAGGGCCTGTGCGGCACGTGCAAGATCTCGCTGCTCGCCGGTGAGGTCGACATGCAGCACAACGGCGGGATCCGCCCGAAGGAGATCAAGCAGGGCAAGGCCCTCATGTGCTGTTCGAAGCCCCTGGGGGACCTGCAGATCGACGCCTGAGCCCGACCACCCGTCACTCGATCGAGACCTTCCCCTTCGGCCTCGTCGCCCGTCGCCCGGTTAAAGTGGACGGCGACGAGGCCGATGCGATGGAGAGGACCGGGACCGATGAGCGACGAGACCGGACGCACCCCGGCGACCGGGATGCAGTCCGTGGATCGTGCCCTCCAGGCCCTTGACCTCCTCGCCGAATGGGGCGAGGGAGCGGTGGGCGAGATCGCGACCGCGCTCGGCGTGCACAAGTCGACGGCCTCCCGCCTCCTCAGCACCCTCGAGGCCCGTGAACTCGTCGAGGTGACGGAGGACCGCGGCACGTACCGCCTCGGATTCGGCATCATCCGGCTCGCCTCCTCCGCCTCGGGTCAGCTCCAGATCGCCCATCAGGCCCATCGGGTGACCGAGCCCCTCGCCCACGACGTCGGGGAGACGGTGAACTTCGCGATCCTCAGTGAGACGTACGCCGTGAACATCGACCAGTCGATGGGCCCGTCGGCCGTCGGCGTCCACAACTGGGTCGGGAAGCTCACCCCGCTCCATGCGACCTCGAGCGGCAAGGTCATCCTCGCCCACCTGCCGCGCGAGGAGTGGGAGACCGTACTCCCGGAGGGGCGCCTCGTCCGTCTCACCCCGCACACCATCACGTCCCGGGCCGTGCTCGAGGCGCAGGTCGATGCCACCTATGCGCAGGGATACGCGGTCACGTACGGGGAACTCGACGAGGAGATCAACGCGATCGCGGTGCCGGTGCACGACCTCGGCGGAACCTTCGTCGGCGCGCTCAGCATCTCCGGCCCCGCCTTCCGGTTCGACGAGCCGACGATCATGCAGCACCTCGCCCGGCTCCAGGAGGCCGGGAAGGAGCTGGGCCGCCGGGTCGGGCACCTCGGCTGAGTCTCACCTCCTCACCTGCTCCGTTCGGCCGCCTCGACGACGTTCGTGAGCAGGAGTGCCACCGTCATCGGCCCGGCCCCGCCGGGGTTCGGTGAGACCCATTCCGCCACCTCGGTGACGTCCGGGTGGACGTCCCCGTACACGGTGGCCTTCCCCGTCTCCGGATCGGCCTCGCGCGTGACGCCGACGTCGACGACGACCGCACCGGGCTTCACGTCGGCAGCGGTGGCGAGGTGCTTGGCACCGGCCGAGGCGACGATGACGTCCGCCTGACGCAGGTACTTCGCCGCGTCGACGGTCCCGGTGTGGATCTGGGTCACGGTCGCGTTCACGGCCCGCCGGGTGAGGAGCAGCCCGATGGAGCGGCCGATCGTGACCTGTTCCTGCGTGGCGTCCGCCGGCAGCGTGCGCTGGATGGAGTTCATGCCGATCGCGAGCGCCTGCTTGTGCTTCATACCGACGTAGAGCGCGGGCGCCTCGGCGGTGGGTGCCCCGGCAGCGTGGGACTCGGCGGGCACGGTGGGGGTGGACGCGGGGGCCGGAACTGCGGTGTTCATGGACGTGCACACTCCTGTCGAAACGGGTGGGAGCCGAGGGTATTGACTTCCGTGACGGAGGCCATATACCGTCCTGCTCATCACTGATATATTAGTAGTGTTTCAGCAGAGGAGCCACCCATGTCGGCCACCATTCTCGAACGCCCGGCACAGCCGGCCACCGACCACTCCCCGACCCCCTCCCCCGCCCGGGAGTCGTCGCCCGAACCCACGTGCACGACCGCCGTCCTCACGGTCTCGTGCCCGCAGCGTCCCGGGATCACCCAGGCCATCACGACCTTCCTCTACGAGCGCGGCTTCGACATCCGGGAACACCAGCAGTTCGACGACCGGCGCAGCGAGCGGTTCTTCCTCCGCACCGCGTTCTCCACCGGCGCTCCCATCGACATCGAGGCGCTCCGACGCGACTTCACCCCCATCGCCGAGGAGTTCGGCATGGACGCGGACTTCCACGACGAACGTCCGCCCCGCCTGCTCGTCATGGTGTCCAAGTTCGGACACTGCCTCAACGACCTGCTGTTCCGCTGGCGCGGCGGGACCCTCGGCGGGGAGATCGCCCTCGTCGTCTCCAACCACGAGGACCTGCGGCCCATGGTCGAGGCCGCCGGCCTGCCCTTCGTCCACGTCCCCGTCACGAAGGACACGAAGGCCGAGGCGGAGGCGAAGCTCCTCGAGCTCGTCGACACCCACGACATCGACCTCGTCGTCCTCGCCCGCTACATGCAGATCCTCTCGGACGACCTGTGCCACGCCCTCGCCGGCCGGGCGATCAACATCCACCACTCGTTCCTGCCGGGATTCAAGGGCGCACGCCCGTACCACCAGGCCTACGAACGCGGGGTCAAGCTCGTCGGCGCCACCGCCCACTACGTCACCGCCGACCTCGACGAGGGACCGATCATCGAGCAGGAGATCAACCGCGTCGACCACACCTACACGCCCGAGGCACTCACGGTCGTCGGCCGTGACGCCGAGTGCCTCGCCCTCGCCCGGGCAGTGCGCTGGCACTGCGAGCACCGGATCCTGCTCCACGGCTCCAGCACCGTCGTCTTCCGCTGATCCCCTCCCCCACCCAGGAGTCACACCATGGCGTCCCACCCCCGGATCGTCGTCATCGGAGCCGGCATCGTCGGCACGAACCTCGCCGACGAACTCGTCTCCCGCGGCCACACCGACATCACCGTCATCGAACAGGGCCCGCTCGATCTGCCCGGCGGATCCACCTCGCACGCTCCCGGCCTCGTCTTCCAGACGAACCCCGACCGGACGATGACCCGTTTCGCGCAGTACACGATCGACAAACTGCTCTCCCTCGACGCCTTCGACCAGGTCGGCGGGCTCGAACTCGCGACCACCCCCGAGCGACTCGACGACCTCCACCGCAAGGCCGGATACGCGCAGTCGTGGGGTGTACCCGACGCCCGCGTCATCGGCCCCGAGGAGTGCCTCGAGCTGTACCCGCACCTCGACGTGTCGGACGTGCTCGGCGGCTTCCACACACCCACCGACGGCCTGGCGTTCGCGACGAAGGCCGTCGACGCACTCGTCGCCCGTACCCGCGCCGCCGGGGTCACGTACCTCGACCGCACCCCGGTGACCGGGATCGTGCGCGAGGGCCGTCGGATCACCGGGGTCGAGACCCCGAACGGCGTCGTCGAGGCAGATGTCGTCGTGTCCTGCGCCGGCTTCTGGGGTGTCGAGGTCGGGGCGATGGCGGACACCGCGGTGCCGCTGCTGCCCCTGGCCCACCAGTTCGCATGGACGACCCCGGTACCGCACCTCGACGGTGTGCACGCGCACCCGCGCGGGGCGACCCTGCCGATCCTCCGCCACCAGGACCAGGACCTCTACTACCGCGAGTGGGGCGACCACTACGGCATCGGTTCGTACCGTCACCGCCCCATGCCGGTCCGGGCCGCGGACCTCGGCCCGACCCCCGCCCACGTCGACGACGCGAACATGCCCTCGAGCCTGACGTTCACCCCGGAGGACTTCGCCGGGCCGTGGGAGGAGTCCCGGAAGCTGCTTCCCTTCCTCCGGGACGTGGAGATCGACCACGGCATCAACGGCATCATGTCCTTCACCCCGGACGGCGGCCCCCTCATGGGGCAGTCGCGGCACCTCGACGGGTTCTGGGTCGCGGAGGCCGTGTGGGTCACGCACTCCGCCGGCGTCGCCCGGGCGATGGCGGAACTGCTCACGACCGGCCGCTCGGAACTCGACCTGAGCCATTGCGACATCAACCGCTTCGACGAGTTCCAGCTGTCCCCGCAGTACGTGGAATCGACCGCGTCCCGGCAATTCGTCGAGGTGTACGACGTCCTCCACCCGCACCAGCAGCGCGAGGAACCGCGTGAGCTGCGGGTGAGCCCGTTCCACGACCGCCAGCAGGAACTCGGCGCCGTCTTCCTCGAGCACGGGGGCTGGGAACGCGCCCACTGGTACGAGAGCAACGGCGCCCTCCTGCCGGACCTGCCCGAGGAGTGGCGGGAACCCGAACGGGACGCATGGACGGCGATGTTCCACTCGCCCATCGCCGCGGTCGAGGCGTGGAGGACGCGCACCGCGGTCGCCCTCTACGACATGACACAGCTGCGCCGCCTCGAGGTCTCCGGCCCCGGTGCCCTCACCCTCCTCGAGCGGCTCACGACCGGCAAGATGGCGAAGTCCGTCGGTGCCGTCACCTACACCCTGTTCCTCGACGAGGCCGGCGGCATCACGAGCGATGTCACCGTGGCGCGCCTCGGCGAGGACCTGTTCCAGATCGGGGCGAACGGTGCCGTCGACACCGTGTACCTCGAACGGGAGGCCGCGGCCCTGCGCGCCGAGGATCCCACTCAGGTCGTCACGATCCGTGACACGACCGGCGGCACGTGCTGTATCGGTCTGTGGGGGCCGCTCGCCCGCGATGTGGTGGAAAAACTCACCGAGGACGACTTCTCGCACGAGGGCCTGGGGTACTTCCGGGGACGTTCCGCGTTCCTCGGCGGCATTCCCGTCACCGCTCTCCGCCTCTCCTACGTCGGCGAGCTCGGCTGGGAGATCTACACCTCCGCCGAGCACGGCCGGAAGCTCTGGGACCTGTTGTGGGAGGCCGGGCAGGAGTTCGGCATCATCGCCGCCGGCCGCGCGGCCTTCAACTCCCTGCGCCTCGAGAAGGGGTACCGCTCCTTCGGCGCGGACATGACGAGCGAGCACGACCCCTACGAGGCGTCGATCGGCTTCGCCGTGAAGATGACGAAACCGGAGTTCCGCGGCCGGGCCGCACTCGAGGCGAAGGGGACGGAACCGGCGACCCGTCTTCGGTGCCTCACGGTCGACGACGGGCGCACCGTCCTCATGGGGAAGGAGCCGGTGTTCGTCGACGGCACCGCCGCCGGGTACGTGACGAGTGCGGCCTACGGCTACACGGTCGGCCGCCCCGTGGCGTACGCCCACCTGCCGTCCTCTGTCGCCGAAGGGGACACCGTCGAGGTCGAGTACACGGGCCGGCGGATCACGGCCACCGTGGTCGCCGAACCGCTCGTCGATCCGGAGATGACGCGCATCCGCCGCTGAGCGGCGGAGCGATTCGCTCACACGC
>NZ_BAAANO010000014.1:16538-20936 GCF_039529845.1 Brevibacterium samyangense
GGGTACTCCCGGACCGGCGCCTCGGCGCTTCACAAGCACTCTGAGGTCGGAGTTGTACTCCCGCATGCTCGGTGGCGCGCAGAGTCAGCTGTGCACTTCGGCACGATTCCGGAATCAGGTGTGCGCTTCGGCACGATTTCAGGCGGCTGGATCGTGCCAGATCGCACAGCTGATAGCGGGATGCCGCCGGAGGGCACCTCGGACCGGCATGTTCAGAGCACCCTACGGATCTCGGATTCGAAGTGATCCACGTGGTCGCGGGAGAGGGTGGCGGCGAGGTCCTCGTCGCCGGCGGCGACTGCCTCGAGGAGGGCGATGTGTTCGGCGACGTGCGCGCCGAGGTCGGGGAGCCGGTCGAGCACGAGGCACCAGATGCGGGTGGCGAGGTTGTCGTACCGCACGAGGACGTCCTCGAGGTGTGGGTTCCCCGCCGCGCGGTAGATCGCCTGGTGGACCGCGATGTCCGTGCGGAGGAGGTCCGGGAGGGTGTCGCCGGCCTCGGGGAGGGCACGAAGTTCGTCCGCGAGTTCGCGGAGTTCCTCGCGTGCCGCGGTGGAGGCGGTCCGGGCGGCCCGGGCTGCGGCGAAGGGTTCGAGTTGCTGGCGGATCTCGGAGATCGAGCCGAGTTCGGTGACGTCGATCGTCGTCGCGAAGGTGCCGCGCCGGGGGAAGGACTGCACGAGGTGGTCGAGTTCGAGGCGTTTGAGGGCCTCCCGGACCGGGGTGCGGCCCATCTGGAGTTCGGCGGCGAGTTTGACGTCGTTGATCGGTTCGCCGGGGCGGATGTCGAGCATGACGAGGCGGTCGCGGATGACGGCGTACGCGCGTTCCGACAAGGACATTCCGTCCGCACCGGGCGCCCCGGACTGTGCGGTGGTGACGGTCATGAACCCTCCTTCGTCCCCTGCGGTGGGACCTATCGGGAAAACGGTCTCCGCAGGGCATTGACAACGTCTCGCAGGCCCCAGCATACTTCAGGGCAACTATTGATATATCAGTCACACATCAATCCCCGTCCACTCGCTCTTCCACGTACCAGGAGATCTCGATGGAATCGCTCCTCTCCCGCCCACTGGCCACCACCGATCCCCTCGTCCACGCGCTCATCGCGGACGAGCTCACCCGTCAGCAGTCGACGCTCGAGATGATCGCCTCGGAGAACTTCGCTCCCGTCGCCGTCATGGAGGCACAGGGGTCCGTCCTCACGAACAAGTACGCCGAGGGCTACCCCGGGCGCCGGTACTACGGCGGGTGCGAACACGTCGACGAGATCGAACGCATCGCGATCGACCGGGTGAAGAGCCTGTTCGGCGCAGGCTTCGCGAACGTGCAGCCGCACTCGGGTGCCCAGGCGAACGCTGCCGCGATGTTCGCCCTCCTCGAGCCCGGGGACACCGTCCTCGGCCTCTCGCTCGCCCACGGCGGCCACCTCACGCACGGCATGAAGATCAACTTCTCCGGCAAGCTCTACTCGATCGTGTCCTACGAGGTCTCGCCCGAGGACTTCCGGATCGACATGGACGAGGTGGCCCGCCTCGCGCGCGAGCACCGCCCCAAGCTCATCGTCGCCGGCTGGTCCGCGTACCCGCGGCAGCTCGACTTCGCCGCATTCCGCGCCATCGCCGACGAGGTCGGCGCCCTCCTCATGGTCGACATGGCGCACTTCGCCGGACTCGTCGCCGCGGGTCTCCACCCGAACCCCGTCGAGTACGCCGACGTCGTCACGACGACGACCCACAAGACCCTCGGCGGCCCTCGCGGCGGCGTGATCCTCAGCAACGACGCCGCCATCGCGAAGAAGGTGAACTCCGCGGTCTTCCCCGGCCAGCAGGGCGGGCCCCTCGAGCACGTGATCGCCGGCAAGGCGGTGGCCTTCGGGCTCGCCGCGGGCGCCGAGTTCCGTGAGCGCCAGGAACGCACGCTCGAAGGCGCGCGCATCCTCGCCGAGCGCCTGTCGCAGTCGGACGTTGCCGAGGCGGGGGTCTCCGTGCTCACCGGCGGCACCGATGTCCACCTCGTCCTCGTCGACCTGCGGAACTCCGAGCTCGACGGGCAGCAGGCGGAGGACCTCCTCCACACGGTCGGCATCACGGTCAACCGCAACGCGGTCCCCTTCGACCCCCGCCCGCCGATGGTGAGCTCGGGCCTGCGGATCGGCACCCCGGCCCTCGCCACCCGCGGTTTCGACGCGGACGCCTTCGCGGAGACCGCCGACATCATCGCGACGGTGCTCTCCACCCGTCCCGACGACTCCGCTCTCGAGGCGCTCCGGGCCCGCGTCGAGGCCCTCGCCTCCGCCCATCCGCTCTACGAGGGACTCGGCGACGCCGCGGCCGCGGACCTGGCCGGCGCTGCGGCCGGGATCGACACCGTCTCCGCCCTCCCGACCGACGAGGAGCTCGTCCGATGACCGAACGCCTGCCCGAACACCCGGACTTCCTGTGGCGGAACCCGGAACCGAAGAAGTCGTACGACGTCGTCATCGTCGGCGGCGGCGGTCACGGCCTCGCGACCGCGTACTACCTCGCCCGCAATCACGGCATCACGAACGTCGCGGTCCTCGAACGCGGCTGGCTCGCCGGCGGCAACATGGCCCGCAACACGACGATCATCCGCTCGAACTACCTGTGGGACGAGTCCGCCGGGATCTACGAGCACTCGCTCAAGCTCTGGGAGCAACTGCCGGAGGAACTCGAGTACGACTTCCTCTTCAGCCAGCGCGGCGTCCTCAATCTCGCCCACACGCTCCAGGACGTGCGGGAGTCCGTGCGCCGGTCGGAGGCGAACCGCCTGGGCGGGGTCGACGCCGAATGGCTCACCCCGGACGAGGTCAAGGACGTCTGCCCGATCGTGAACGTCTCGGACGACATCCGGTACCCGGTCCTCGGCGCGACGTACCAGCCGCGCGCCGGCATCGCGAAGCACGACCACGTCGCGTGGGCGTTCGCCCGGAAGGCCGACGAGTACGGCATCGACCTCATCCAGAACTGCGAGGTCACGGGGATCCTCCGTGAGGGAGGCCGGGTCACGGGCGTCCGCACGAGCCGCGGTGACATCGCCGCCGGACGCATCGCGCTCTGCGCGGCCGGCCACTCGAGCGTGCTCGCGGGGATGGCGGGGCTCGACCTGCCCATCCAGTCGCACCCGCTCCAGGCCCTCGTCTCCGAACTCCACCTGCCCGTGCACCCGACGGTCGTGATGTCGAACCACGTCCACGTGTACGTCTCCCAGGCGCACAAGGGCGAACTCGTCATGGGCGCCGGGGTCGACGCCTACAACGGGTACGGCCGCCGGGGTGCCTTCCACGTCGTCGAGGAGCAGATGGCCGCGGCGATCGAACTCTTCCCGATCTTCGCGCGGGCGCACCTCCTGCGGACGTGGGGCGGGATCGTCGACGTCACCCCGGACGCCTCCCCGGTGATCTCGAAGACCCCGCTCGACGGCCTCTACGTGAACTGCGGATGGGGCACCGGCGGCTTCAAGGGCACGCCCGCCGCGGGGTGGACGCTCGCCCACACGATCGCCCACGACGAACCCCACCGGCTCAACGCCCCCTTCGGCCTCGACCGGTTCACGACCGGGGCCCTCATCGACGAACACGGCGCCGCCGCGGTCGCCCACTGACCGTCCCCGAACCCCAGGAGACACCCCATGCTTCTCATCCCCTGCCCCCACTGCGGCCCCCGTGACGAGACCGAGTTCCACTACGGCGGCGAGGCCCACGTCCCCTACCCCGAGGACCCCCACGCCCTCTCCGACGAGGAGTGGGGCCGCTACCTCTTCTACCGCGCGAACACCGAGGGTGTGTTCGCCGAACGCTGGGCACACACCGCCGGGTGTCGCAAGTGGTTCAACGCCGTGCGCGACACCGTCACCTACCGCATCACCGAGGTCTACGAAGGAGCCACCCGATGAGCAGCCCCTCGCACCGCTTGCCCTCCGGCGGGCGCATCGACCGCACCCGCACCCTGTCCTTCACCGTCGGCGGGCGGGAGTACACGGGCCACCCCGGCGACACGCTCGCCTCCGCCCTCCTCGGGGCAGGCGTCCGCGCCGTCGGACCCGGCCTGTACTCCGGCCGCTCCCGCGGTGTCCTCTCCGCTGGGGTCGAGGAACCCAACGCCCTCGTCCGCGTCCGCCGGCCCGGTGATCCGGTCGCCGAATCGATGCTCCCGGCGACGACGGTCGAACTCGTCGACGGCCTCGACGCCACACTCCTGTCGGGGCTCGGCGATCTCGACCCGAACGACGACACCGCCCTCTACGACAAGAAGTACGTCCATACCGACGTCCTCGTCGTCGGGGCCGGCCCCGCGGGCCTCGCAGCCGCCCGCGCGCTGAGCGCCGCGGGCGTGCGGACGATGCTCGTCGACGACGGCCCGGAACTCGGCGGGTCCC
>NZ_BAAANO010000014.1:21009-29111 GCF_039529845.1 Brevibacterium samyangense
CTCGGGCCCCCTCCCCACCGGACATGTCCTCGAGCGCACCGTGACCACCGCCGAGGCGCCCGTCGCCGGCCGCCGCGCCGTCGACTGGGTCGCCGAGGCGGCGGCCGACCTCGAGGCGGCGCCCGAGACCACCGTCCTCACCCGCACGAACGCCTTCGGCTCCTACGACGGGAACTACGTCGTCGCGCTCGAGAAGCGTCTCGACCACCTCGACGGCCCCACCCGGGCCGGACTCGAGGGCGTGTCCCGTCAGCGGTTGTGGCACATCCGTGCCGGGTACGTCGTCCTCGCAACGGGAGCCCACGAGCGTCCGCTCGTCTTCCGGAACAACGACCGCCCCGGGATCGTGCTCGCCTCGGCCGTCCGGACGTACCTCAACCGCTTCGGCGTCGCCGCCGGCGAACGGGTCGTGCTCGCGACGACGAACGACTCCGTGTACCCGCTCCTCGCGGAACTCGAGGCGGCGGCGATCGCCGTCATCGCGGTCATCGACTCCCGACCGGAGCTCTCCGCCGCCGCCCGTGAGGCCCGTGACGCGGGCGTCCGGGTCCTCACCGGGCACGCGGTGCTCGACACCGCAGGGGACGCCCCCGACGGCGGGCTCACCTCCGTCACCGTCTCCGCGCTCGACGACCACGGCCGGGCCGTGGGCGAGCGCACCGTCTTCGCGTGCGACACCCTCGCGGTCTCCGGTGGGTGGAGCCCGGTCGTCCACCTCCACAGCCAACGGCAGGGGAAGCTCCGCTGGGACGAGGCGCTCGCGGCGTTCGTCCCCTCCGCCGAGGTCGAGGACCAGACGGTCGTCGGTGCCGCGCGTGGCACGTACGACCTGTCCGGGGCTCTCTCCGAGGGCGAGTGGGCCGCGGCCCGGGCCCTCGCCTCGGCCGGAGGAATCGGACTGGTGCCCGGTGCCGAGGCGCCGGCCCCGCTCGAGGCGCCCCGCGCCTCGGCCCCCGTGCGGCCCCTGTGGTTCGTTCCCACCTCCTCCGGTTCCGTCCTCGACACCCCGGGACTCGACGAACAGTTCGTCGACCTCCAGCGCGACCAGACGGTGGCCGACGTGCTCCGGGCGACCGGCGCAGGTATGCGGAGCGTCGAGCACATCAAGCGCTACACGTCGATCAGCACCGCGAACGACCAGGGCAAGACCTCGGCCGTCAACGCGATCGGCGTCATCGCCGCCGCACTCGGCGCGCAGGAGAACTCCTCCGTGCCCGGGATGGGCGAGATCGGCACCACGACGTTCCGTGCGCCCTACGCGCCCGTGCCGTTCGTCGCCCTCGCCGGGCGCGAACGCGGCGACCTCTTCGACCCCGCGCGCGTCACCTCGATGCAGCCGTGGCACGTGGCGCACGGGGCCGAGTTCGAGCTCGTCGGTCAGTGGCTGCGTCCCCGCTACTACCCGCAGGCCGGGGAGGACATGGACGCCGCGGTCCTCCGTGAGTGCCGGGCCGTGCGCAGCGGGGTCGGCATGCAGGACGCGACGACCCTCGGCAAGATCGAGATCTGGGGTCCGGACGCCGGAGAGTTCCTCAACCGGATCTACACGAACGCCTTCAAGAAGCTGAAGCCCGGCCACGCGCGCTACGGCCTCATGTGCAGCGCCGACGGCATGATCATCGACGACGGTGTCACCCTCCGGGTCGACGAGAACCGGTACTTCATGACGACGACGACCGGCAACGCCGCCCACATCCTCGAATGGCTCGAGGAATGGCACCAGACGGAGTGGCCCGGACTCGAGGTGAGCTTCACCTCGGCGACCGAGCAGTGGGCGACCGTCGCGGTGGCCGGCCCGCGGTCCCGCGAGGTCATCGCGCGGCTCGCACCCGACCTCGACGTCTCCCAGGACGCATTCCCCTTCATGACGTTCCGCGAGACCGTGCTCGCTTCGGGTACCCCGGCCCGGATCTGCCGGATCTCCTTCTCGGGGGAGCTCGCCTTCGAGGTGAACGTGCCGACCTGGTACGGCCTGTCGGTGTGGGAGGACGTGTACGCGGCCGGCGCAGACCTCGACATCACCCCGTACGGCACGGAGACCATGCACGTGCTGCGTGCGGAGAAGGGCTTCCCGATCGTCGGTCAGGACACCGACGGCACCGTCACCCCGCAGGACGCGGGCATGGCATGGGCGGTGTCGAAGGCGAAGGACTTCGTCGGCAAGCGCTCGTACTCCCGCCCGGACACCGCCCGTGAGGACCGCAAGCACTTCGTGTCGGTGCTGCCCGCCGATCCCTCGATCGTGCTGCCGGAGGGCACCCAGCTCATCGCCCCCGGCACCCCGATCGACACGAGCGACGGACCGGTGCCGATGCTCGGCCATGTCACCTCGAGCTACATGAGCGCCGCTCTCGAGAGGTCGTTCGGCCTCGCCCTCGTGCAGAACGGCCGGAACCTCATCGGCACCACGCTCACCGCTCCCGTCGGCGACTCCCTCGTGGACGTCGTCGTCGGCGAGACCTGCCTCTACGACCCGGAAGGACTCCGCCGTGACGGCTGACACCCTCGCACCCCAGACCCCCTCCACGCAGTCCCCGACCACACCGACCCCTGCCACCGATTCCACCGGCGCTACCGAGGTGCCGGGCACCACCGCAGCGCCGGGCGCCTCGGGCACGGTCGGCACCACCGCCGAGGCGCCGCGCGCCGAACCCCTCCACCGCCGGGTGAGCCCGGCGGGCCACCTCGCGGCGGCGTTCGCCGCGGCCGCCGTCACCGATGCGGAATCCGACGGGCGCGGCATCGCGTTCCGGGAGATCCCGTTCCTCACGATGGTGGGACTGCGTGCGGTCCCGGGTTCGGCGACCCGCGCCCGGCTCGAAGCGCTGCTCGGAGCCTGCTTGCCGCAGCGGGTCGGGGCGACCGCCCGCCTCACGGTGCCCGGCGGTCACCTCACCGCGCTGTGGCTCTCCCCCGACGAGTTCCTCCTCGTGGGCGACGAGGCGGCGACGGATGCAGATGCGGCTGCGGCTGCGGCTGCGGCTGCGGCTGCGGACGAGGCTGCTGCGGCGAGCGCCGGCCCGACCGGCGCCGAGGTCGAGGCGTTCCTCGCCCGGACCGTCGAGGGCACACCCGCCGCCGTCCTCGACCTCTCGGCCAACCGCACCACCCTCGAGATCTCGGGTTCCTCCGCCCGCCGGGTCCTCGAGAAGGGCTGCCCGCTCGACCTCCACCCGACGGTGTTCACCATCGGGACCGCCGTCAACACGACCCTCGGCAAGGTGTCCGTGATCCTCCACCGCACCGCCGAGGACACGTACCGGGTGTACCCGCGGTCGTCGTTCGCCGATCACACGGGACGCTGGCTCATCGACGCCGCCGTCGAGTTCCGGGTGCCGGAGCCACCGCGATGACGCTGCTGCCGTACCCGGACCTCCGGGAGAGGGTGACGGGCGAGGCCCGGCCGGCAGACGCCTCGGCGGAGGAGCATCTCTCCGGACCGGCGGGCGGTGTCGGCGGCGAGGACATGCCGAGCGTGTTCGACATGTTCTCGATCGGGATCGGCCCGTCCTCGTCCCACACGGTCGGGCCCATGCGGGCGGCCGCGGACTTCGTGTCCGTGCTCGCGACCACCGGTGTGCTCGGGGAGGTCCGGAACGTCCGGGCCGAGCTCTTCGGTTCCCTCGCAGCGACGGGGATCGGGCACGGGACGGACCGCACGGTGGTCCTCGGACTCGCGGGGTACCGGCCGGAGACGGTCGACCCGGACCTCACCGAGGCGCGGATCGAGGAGATCCGGACCCGTGCAGCGCTCGCGCTCGGCGGAACCCACCGGGTGCCGTTCGTCTGGGAGCGGGACCTGCTGCTCCACCTCGGACGGAACCTCCCGGCGCACCCGAACGGCATGACGTTCACCGCGTTCGACGGCGAGGGGTGCGTGCTCCACACGTGGACGGCGTACTCGGTCGGCGGCGGGTTCGTCCGTGGTGCCGAGGAGTACGAGCGGGCCGTCCCGAAGGCGGCTGCCGGGGACGCCACCGGCCGGGACACCGCCGGACCGGTCCCCACTCGCCCGGACCCGGACCGCCGTACCGAGGTGAGTGAGCTCGCCGGGGACGGGCCGGAGACCGGGCACGTGGGTCCGGGGCCGGCCGGCGCCTCGGCAGTACCGTATCCGTTCCGCACCGCCGAGGAACTCCTCGCGATCTGCATGGCCGAGGGACTCGACGTGGCGGAGGTCGTGCTCGCGAACGAGTGCGCTCTTCGGCCGGAGGACGAGGTGCGGGAGGGCATCCTCCGGATCCGGTCCGCGATGGAGGAGTGTGTCCGCGCCGGCTGTGCCCGGACCGAACCGCTGCTCCCGGGACGGCTCCGGGTTCCCCGGCGGGCGCCTCGGCTCCACGCGGACCTGCTCGCCCACCACGACGAGGACGACCCGACGGCGGTCCTCGACTGGGTGAACCTCTACGCGCTCGCGGTGAACGAGGAGAACGCGTCCGGCGGACGGATCGTCACCGCTCCGACGAACGGCGCCGCGGGCATCATCCCCGCCGTCCTCCACTACTTCACGGTCTTCGTGGCGCCACGGCTCATCGGTGCGGACGAGGACGGTGCTGGTGAAGGCGGTGCGGCACTCGACGACGCCGTCGTGCGGTTCTTCCTCACGGCGACCGCGATCGGGCACCTCGTGAAACGGAACGCCTCGATCTCCGGTGCGGAGGTCGGCTGCCAGGGCGAGGTCGGTTCCGCGTGCGCGATGGCCGCGGCCGGGCTCTGCGCGGTGCTCGGCGGCACACCCGCGCAGGTCGAGAACGCGGCGGAGATCGGGATCGAGCACAACCTCGGGCTCACGTGCGATCCGGTCGGCGGTCTCGTGCAGATCCCGTGCATCGAGCGCAATGCGATCGCCGCGACGAAGGCGGTCAATGCGGCCCGGATGGCGCTGCGCGGGGACGGGACGCACCACGTCTCGCTCGACACCGTCATCGACACGCTCCGGAGGACCGGGGCAGACATGCAGGACGAATACAAGGAGACCTCGCGCGGCGGCCTCGCCGTCACCGTCGTCGAGTGCTGAGCGAACGTGCTCCCGTAGGTCCTGTCTCCTACTCCCACTCCCACGGTTTCACCGAGAACGACTCATTCGGTTTCCGATTCGCGGAAAGGCGACCGAATCGGTCGTTCTCGGTGAAACCGTTGCCGCCCGCGCGTCGCACCTGCGCCGCCCCACCCTTGCCCGCGCCCCACCCGCACGGCAGAGTGAGCGCATGGCGAGAATCGTGCTCTTCCACTCCGCGCTCGGGCTCAACGAGGGGTTCCGGGCGATGGCCCGGGTCCTCGAGGACGCCGGGCACACCGTCCACACCCCCGACTACTACGACGGCCACGTGTTCACCGACACGGACAGCGGCATCGCGTACCGCGACTCCGTCGGTTTCGGGAACCTCGCGAAACACGCGGCCGAGCTCATCGCGGACCTCCCCGGCCCCCTCGTGTTCGGCGGGTTCTCACTCGGGGCCGCGATGGCGCAGTCGATGGGCCGGCGGGACCCCCGGGCGGCCGCGGCGTTCCTCTTCCACGCCGGCGGCACGGACAAGGACGTGACATGGCCCGCGCACGTCCCCCTGCAGATCCACCACATGGTCGACGACCCGTGGATCGACGCGGGCGCACCGGAACGCCTCGTCACGTGCGCGGCCCGCGGCGGCGCCCTCGCCGAACACTTCGTGTACCCGGGCTCCGGCCACCTCTTCGCGGACCCCACGAGCACCGACTTCGACTCCCGGCTCGCGACCGCCATGTGGTTCCGCGTCGTCACCGCGTTGCAGTAGGGCGCGTCCCACCTGAACCTTCGCCCAGAACCGGGGAGGTTCCCGGCTTGTAGGATGATCCGCGGTACCCGCGCACCCGGACCCCGGGCCGGCGCACGCACACAGCACCCAGGCGGACACCTGCGCGGATACCACCCAGGAATCCGGGACGGACCCCAGTTCCGTCTGCGAACGGTCGACTCATCGAACGGACACTCTTGAACGGCAACACGACTTTCCGACACACCAACGTCGCTCTCCTCGGCCTCGCTGAGGTCGTGGCCCCGATCGAAGTCACGTCGGAGTCCTTCGATGCGCGATTGTCCGGAACCCTCGAGCGCCTCGGCCTTCCCGAGAACCTCCTCCAGCGCGTCGCGGGTGTGTACGCCCGCCGCAACTGGGACACCCCCACCGACTTCATGGAGGGTGCCGCGGAGGCCGGCCGCAAGGTCCTCGCGAACACCGGGATCGACCCGGCGGACATCGGGCTCATGATCAACACCTCGGTGACCCGCGAGTCGCTCGAACCCTCCGTCGCCGTCACGGTCCACAACGGCATCGGCCTCCAGCCGCAGGCCATGAACTTCGACGTCACGAATGCATGCCTCGGTTTCGTCAACGGCATGACCATCGCCGCCACGATGATCGACTCCGGCGCGATCTCCTACGCCCTCGTCGTCGCCGGTGAGGACGCCTCCCGCGTGCAGGAGGCGACGATAGACCGCCTCAACCGCCCGGACATCACCCGCGAGGAGTACCTCGAGGAGTTCGCGTCCCTCACCCTCGGTTCCGGGGCCGTCGCCGCCGTGCTCGGCCGGGCCGACGAACACCCCGAGGGCCACCGCATCCTCGGCGGTGTCACCCGCGCGGCGACGTGGAACCACGAGCTGTGCGTGGGCGACCACAACGGCATGTTCACGGACACGAAGGGCCTGCTCGAGAACGGCATGGAGCTCGTGACCGCGGCGTGGGAGGAGGCCCACGCGGACGGCTGGAACTGGCAGAACATGGACCGGTACGTCATGCACCAGGTCTCCAACATCCACACGAACTCGATCGCGAAGGCCGCGGAGCTCGACATGGACCGTGTCCCGAAGTCCTACCCCGAACTCGGCAACGTCGGCCCCGCGTCCCTCCCCATCACCCTCGCCCGCGAGGTCGACACCCTCGAGAAGGGCGATCGCATCCTCTGCATGGGCGTGGGATCCGGCCTCAACACCGCGATGATGGAGATCCTCTGGTGAAGCTGCCCGCCCTCCCCGCGAGCGTCCCCGGTCCTCTTCCCGAGTGGGATCCCGCGTGGTCCCGGCTCGTCACCGTCCCCACGGTCGACGGTGAGCACACCTTCCACGTCCTCGACACCCTGTCGGCGCTCCGCGAACGCGGCCTCGAACCGACCGGGACGATCCTCGCCCTCCACGGCAACCCCACGTGGTCGTACCTGTGGCGCGGCCTCGCCGCCGCCACGATCGCCGAGGCGGAACGGGCTGCCGACACCACAGTCGGCACCGGCACTCCACGGCCCGGCACCTCCGCCGAGGCGCCCCGCATCTGGCGTGTCATCGCCCCCGACCAGCTCGAGATGGGCTTCTCCGAGCGCCTCGCGCACTCGGCCCTGCCGACCACGCACGGCGCCGGCCACCGCCGGATCGCCGAACGCGTCACCGACTTCGACGCCGTCGTGAGTGCCCTCCTCCCCGAGGTCCCGGGAACCGACCACCCCGTCGTCACGATCGGCCACGACTGGGGCGGCGTCCTCTCGCTCACGTGGGCGGCCCGCCACCTCGACGTCGTCGATGCGGTCATCAGCCTCAACACCGCCGTCCACCACCCCGAGGGCGAGCCGATCCCGGCGCCGCTGCGCGCGGCCCTCGCCGGTCCCATGCTCCCGACGTCCACCGTCCTCACCGATTGGTTCCTCGGCGTCACGCTCGCACTCGGCCAGGGTCCGCTCAGCCCGGAGATCAAGCGGGCATTCCGGTCCCCGTACCTCACGAAGGACCGCCGCGGCGGCATCGGCGCATTCGTCGCCGACATCCCCGCACAGGAGACGCACCCGTCCTACGACGAACTCCAGCGCCTCGGCGAGGACATCGCCGGGATCGACGTGCCCGCACTCCTCGTGTGGGGACCGAAGGACCCCGTCTTCGTCGAGCGCTACCTCCGTGACCTGCGCGCACGCCTCCCGCAGGCGGCCGTGCACCGTTACGAGAAGGCCTCCCACCTCGTCTCCGAGGACGAGAACGTCCCCGGCCTCGTCCTCCGCTGGCTCACGCAGACCTTCCCGGCAGGAGTTGCGGCCACGCCCACGTCCGCCGAGGCGCCCACCCCGGCGGCACCCGCCGGGGCCGG
>NZ_BAAANO010000014.1:29174-49597 GCF_039529845.1 Brevibacterium samyangense
ACGCCGAGGGCGCCTCGGCCGCTCTTCCGCTCGTGTTCGAGAACCTCGAGGCACGGCGCACCGATCGGACGATCGCGAGCGTCGACATGACCCAGGAGCCGCCGCAGGCGGTGACGTGGACGCAGCTGAGCGCCGTCGTCGAGGCGATGGCCCGCGGGCTCGTCGACCTCGGCATGCGTCCGGGTGACCGGGTGTCCATGCTCGTGACGCCCGGCAACGACCTCACCGCGGCGCTCTACGCCGTCCTTCGCGCCGGCGGTATCGCGGTCGTCGCGGACGCCGGGCTGGGTCCCGCGGGCATGACCCGGGCGATCAGGTCCGCGGACCCGCAGTGGATCATCGGGCTCATGCCCGGGCTCGCGCTCGCGCGGGGTGCCGGATGGCCGGGTCGACGCATCTCCGTCACGCCGTTCGACCGCCTCGAGAAGCGTGCGTTCGGCGTGGAGACGAGCCTCACCGAGCTCGCGCGTTCCGAGTCGACCGCCGCGCTCCCCCGCGTGAATGGCTCCGACGACGCCGCGATCCTCTTCACCTCCGGGTCGACCGGACCGGCGAAGGGCGTGCGGTACACGCACGAACGCCTCGCCGCTCTCGCCGCGCTCCTGCGGGACCGCTTCGACATCAGGCCCGGGGCCGGACTCGTCGCCGGGTTCCCGCCGTTCGCGCTGCTGGGACCGGCGATCGGTGCCACGAGCGTCACTCCGGACATGTCGGTGACGAAGCCGCGTACGCTCACCGCGGCCGCTCTCGCGGACGCCGTGCTCGAGGGCGACTGCACGATGGTCTTCGCCTCCCCCGCGGCCTTCCGGAACGTCGTCGCGACCGCCGGTGACCTCGACGCGGAACAGCGCGCGGCGTGCGACCGGGTCGAGCTCGTGCTCTCCGCGGGCGCTCCGGTGCCGCTCGATCTCATGGACGACCTCGCCGGCGTGTTCCCGCACGCGGAGATCCACTCCCCGTACGGCATGACGGAGAGCCTGCTCCTCACGGACATCGATCGCGAGGGTGTCGCCGCGGCGGAAGCGGCGTCCCGTGCGTCCGGTTCGCGTGATCACGGTGTGTGCGTGGGTCGGCCGATCCCCGGCGTCCGTCTCGCCCTCGCACCGCTCGACGACTCCGGCGTCCCCGCCGACACCCTTCTCGAAGGGGAGGAGGCCCGCGGGGTCCTCGGCGAGTTCGTCGTCTCCGCGCCGCACACGAAAGCCGGCTACGACCGCCTGTGGCTCACCGACACGGTGTCCAAGCAGGACACGCTCGACGGGCTGCAGTGGCACCGCACGAACGACATCGGACACATCGACGCGGAGGGCCGCGTGTGGCTCGAGGGTCGGGTCCAGCACGTCCTCACCCTGCCCACCGGGCCGCTGGGCCCCGGCGCGGTCGAGGCCGTCGTCGACCGCCTCGACCCCGTGTGGCGTTCCGCGCTCGTGGGCGTCGGACCGGTCGGGACACAGGCGGCCGTCGTCGTGCTCGAGCTCGACGGTGCCGCGGACCCGCAGTACGCACGGACCAAGCCGGGACTCGCGCCGCTGGCGCTCACGGACGAGGTCCGGGCCGCCGTCGCCGAGGCATTCGACGGTCTCGACATCGCTGCGGTCCTCGTGGCGCCGTCGTTCCCGACCGACATCCGCCACAATTCGAAGATCGACCGGCCCCGGCTGGCCCGGTGGGCCGACCGGGTGCTGCGCGGCGGTGCCGTCGGGAAGCCCTGAGGCGCCTCGGCGGCCCGATGACCGAGGTCGGCGCGCCGGTCGCCCGATCCACACAACCCGACCACAGGGGAACTGACTCATGGTGATTCTGGTGACGGGCGCCTCGGGCGTCCTCGGTTCGTCCGTGGCCCGGGCGCTCGTCGGCGCGGGGCACGAGGTGCGCACGCTGCAGCGCCGGCCCTCGGGGGTCGAGGGCGCGCAGGACGTCCTCGGCTCGGTGACCGACGAGGACGTGGCCGCGCGGGCGCTCGACGGCGCCGAGGCGGTCGTCCACATGGCGGCGAAGGTGTCGATGGCCGGTGATCCAGCCGACTTCGCGCGGGTGAACATCGACGGCACCCGGACGGTGCTCGCAGCAGCGCGGGCGGCGGGCACGGTGTCGCGGTTCGTGCACGTGTCCTCGCCCTCGGTCGCGCATGCGGGTTCCTCGCTCGTCGGGGAGGGTGCGGGCCCGGCCTCGCCCGAGCACGCGCGCGGCGACTACGCCCGGACGAAGGCGGCCGGTGAGATCCTCGCCCTCGAGGCGGACTCGCCGGCGTTCCCCGTCCTCGTCCTGCGCCCGCACCTCATGTGGGGACCGGGCGACACACAGCTCACGGAGCGCATCATCGACCGGGCGCGCTCGGGTCGGATGCCGATCCTCGGGTCCGGGGCGGCTCTCGTCGACACTCTGTACCTCACGAACGCGGTCGAGGCGGTCGTCGCCGCCCTCGACGCCGTCACCCGGGTGCACGGTGAGGCGCTCGTCGTGACGAACGGCCAGCCGCGGCCGATCGGCGAACTCGTCGAACGGATGGCGCGGGCCGGCGGTGCGGGGGCTCCGAAGCTCCGGGTTCCGGTGGCCCCGGCACGCGCGGCGGGCACTGTCGTCGAGAAGGTGTGGGCGCTCGGTGAGCACGACGACGAACCGCCGCTCACGCACTTCCTCGCCGAACAGCTCTCGACGGCGCACTGGTTCGACCAGCGCCGCACCCGCGAGGTCCTCGGCTGGACTCCGCGGGTGACGATCGAGCAGGGGATGAAGGAGCTCGCCTCCCACTACGGCGGGGAGGCCTGAGCGGTTCCGCGCCGGTCGGCGAGTTCTGTGCCCGCCGGGACCCGGCCGGCGAGTTCCCGACGCTCTCGTGACTTCCCTTCGGCAAGCGCCGACCACGCCCGGAACTCGACACAGCGTCCGGAACTCGCGCCCCCTACTTCCCGTACTCGGCGCGGAGCACGTGCTTGAGCAGCTTGCCGCTCGCGTTGCGCGGGAGCTCGTCGAGGATCTCGAGGCGGGTGGGCTTCTTGAAGGATGCGATCCGGTCCGCGAGGAACTCCTGCAGTTCCGCCAGCGTCGGCGGGTCGGCCGGGTCGGTGGGCACGACGATCGCGACCGGTGTCTCCACCCACTTCGGGTCCGGCGCTCCCACGACCGAGGCGTCGGCCACCTTCGGATGTGCCGCCACCGCCTGCTCGACCTCGATCGAGGAGATGTTCTCGCCGCCGGAGATGATGAGGTCCTTCGCCCGGTCGACGACGTACATGTACCCCTCCTCATCGCGTTTGACGAGGTCACCGGAGTGGAACCACCCGTCGTGGGTGGCCTCCTCGGTCTGCTCGGGCTTGTTCCAGTACCCCGCCATGAAGCCCGGACCGCGGTAGACGATCTCGCCCATCTCCCCGTCCTCGACGTCCCTGCCCTCGGCGTTGATCACCCGCACCGCGACCGCGGAGATCGCCTTGCCGATCGACCCCATCTTCCGGATCGAGTCGTGGTCGGGAAGTTGCGCGGTCACCGGCGACATCTCCGTCTGCCCGAAGGCGCAGGAGATCTGCGCGTCGGGGAACGTGTCCCGCATGAGCTGCAGGGTCTCCTTCGACGCCGGCGAGGCGCCCCACGACAGATTGCGCAGCGGCAGGTTCCGCTCCTTGATGCCGGGCAACGAACACAACGCCTGCCAGATCGTCGGGACGAGGAACATCGAGGTGACCTGTTCCTTCTCGATGAGGTCGGCGAGCGCCTCGATGTTGCCGAGCACCTGCGGCGGTGCGAGCACGATCCGGGTGCCACCGAAGAACGCGGGCGTGAGGAAGCCGAGCCCGGCGATGTGGAAGAGCGGCACAACGGTGAGGTTCACCTCGGGGATCTCGCTCGGCGGCGGTGCCGCCCGGAAGATCGGGATCATCTGGCTCACGAGGTTGAGATACGAGAGCATGACACCCTTCGGTGCCGAGGTCGTCCCGGAGGTGTAGACGATCATCGCGATCGAGTTCTCGTCGATGTCGAGGAACTCCGGGGTCCCACCTGCTTCGATGATCCCCGGCACATCGTGGTCGAAGTGGATGACCTCGACCCCGTGCCCGCCCTCGATCCCTGCGGCACACGCCGCGCCCATGTCGTCGACGTAGAGGATCCGTGCCCCCGAGTCCTCGATGAAGTACGAGAGTTCGCGCGGCACGCTCCGACTGTTGAGCGGCGTGGCGATCCCGCCGACGGTGTTGATCGCGAGGAGCGCGGCGATGTACTCGGACCGGTTGAGCGAGAGGATGAGCACCCGATCGCCCGGCTGCACACCTCGGGCCTGGAGGTCGGCGGCGAGGGCCTGCACACGCCGGTGGAACACGCCCCACGTGATCTGTTCGCCCTTCTCGGAGGTGATGACGACCTCGTCGGGGCGGTCGGTGGCGTGGAGGTCGAGCATGTTCATCCAGTGCATGCGGCGACTGAGGAACGGTTGACGGTCGGGGAGCACGGGAATGGTCATTCCTGATCCTTTCCCCGCCTCCGGGTTCGGCGACCGCTGCAGGCGATCACCACGGGCGATCCCCACGTGCCTCGATCGCACGAACAGGAGGACGGGACACTTCGTCGTGTTTCCGTACGGCACCTCGTTGTGCCGGGAGTGCGGTCAGTCTACGGAGAGCTAAAACCCCGAACAAGTGTTCGCAGAAAATAAACCGCCCGGCCCCGCGCTCACCCGGCGAGGCCTCCGAACAGCACGGACACCGTCATCGCGACGATCACCGCATTGAAGGCGAACGCGAGAACGACGTGCTCCCGCACCACGCGCAGTCCCCGCCGGCCGCGCACTGCCATTCCCGACATCGCCGCCATCGCGGACACGAGAACGGACAGCGCATAGGAACACACCATGACGGCCCACGAGGTGGCGACCGCCGCGAGCCCGAGGAGGACGTAGAACATCGACCCGTGGAACGTCGGGTTCTGTGCGATCGTCACGCTGAGAACTGCGGCGAACACGGCACCGGAGATCGTCCACGAACTCGCCCCGCCGTACCCGAACCACCGCACCATCCGCGACCGCGGCGCCGACAGCTCCGCAACGCGCAGGAGCTCCGCATGATCGAGGCGGCCGAACGCGAGCGCCGTGAACCCGACGTACACCGCGCCGAACAGCGCCGAGAACACGAGGAGGAACGGCACCCACGTCGTTCCCGCCGTCGCCTGCACCCAGTCGCGCAGATCCGCACCGGACCCGATGTCCCCCAGCCCGGCGGGCGCGCCTCCGTCCGCATCCGCGAGGAGGAGGAACGCCGAGGCGCCACCGAGTGCGAGCACCGTGGCGACGTCCGCCCGCCGGGCGTCCGAGTGCCACCACCGCCGCTCCCCACGTCCCACCGCCGAGGCGCCCCGGAGTCCCGGAACCCCGCCGGCTTCCGCCGTACCCGCGTCCCGGGTGGCACCCCGGGAACCCGCGAGGTCCCGGCCCTGCGGCGCCGCGGGCGCCACTGCTCCGGGCCCGTGGGAGGTGAGAAGACGGGGCGGTGGGGTGCGGCGCCTCGGCTGTTCCATTGCGTTCCCTCCGTGGATTCGTCCAGTCGGATCCGGAATAACTGGTACGCGGTGTCTGTGGCGTGAGCGACAATATCTGTCATGAGTGATTCGACGACGATTCATGCAGGTTCCGCCGCCTCCGCAGATCCGGGAGCGAACTCCTACGAGACGGCCGCCGCCCGGGCGGCCGAGGACCCGAACGGTTTCTGGCTCGAGGCCGCCGCCCTGCTCGAGTGGACGAGGATGCCCACCCGCGCGACGGACGACTCCCGCGCTCCGATCCACCGCTGGTTCCCCGACGGCGAGCTCAACGTCTGCCACAACGCCCTCGACCGGCACGTCGCCGCCGGGCGGGGGCAGGACGTGGCGCTCGTGTACGACTCCCCCGTGACGGACACGGTGCGGGAATTTACGTACGCGGAGCTCCTCGACCTCGTGTCCCGGTTCGCCGCCGTCCTCCGGGACAAGGGCGTGGAGAAGGGCGATCGCGTGGTCGTGTACATGCCGATGGTGCCGGAGGCCGTCGTCGCGATGCTCGCGTGCGCGCGCCTGGGAGCCGTGCACTCGGTCGTGTTCGGCGGGTTCTCCGCAACGGAACTCGCGGTGCGCATCGACGACCTCCGGCCGAAGGCGGTCGTGAGTTCCTCGTGCGGGATCGAACGGAGCCGGACGATCGCGTACAAGCCGCTCCTCGACGAGGCCCTCGAGATCGCCACGGCGAAGCCGGAGTTCACCGTCGTCGTGCAGCGACCGCAGCTGCAGGCCGAGCTCGTGGACGGCCGGGACTTCGACTACGCGGAACTCCTCGCCGCCACACCCGAGGGTGCTCCGTGCGTGCCGGTGAAGGCGACGGACGAACTCTACGTGCTCTACACCTCGGGCACGACCGGTAAGCCGAAGGGCATCGTGCGGGACTCCGGCGGGTACGCGACCGCGCTCGCGTGGTCGATGCCGAACGTGTTCGGGCTGAACCCCGGGGACACGATGTTCACGGCCTCGGACGTCGGCTGGGTCGTCGGGCACTCGTACATCGTGTACGCACCCCTGCTCGCGGGCGTCACCTCCGTACTGTTCGAGGGCAAACCGATCGGGACCCCGGACGCCTCGACGTTCTTCCGGATCGTGAGCGAGCAGGATGTGAACGTCTTCTTCGCCGCCCCGACGGCCATGCGCGTCATCCGCAAGGAGGATCCGGACGGCGCGATGATGAAGAAGTACCCGATGCCGCACCTGCGCGCCTGGTACATGGCCGGCGAGCGCCTCGACCCGGACACCTACGAATGGACGACCACGACCCTCGCGGAGGCCACCGGCCGGTCGATCCCCGTCATCGACAACTGGTGGCAGACGGAAACGGGCTGGCCGATCGCCGCGAACCCGATCGGCCTGCACGAGTACCCGCTCAAGGCCGGGTCCCCGACCGTGCCCGTTCCCGGCTACAAAGTGGCGATCGTCGACGCCGCGGGGAACCCGGTCCCGGCCGGCAACGAGGGGCTCATCGTCATCGAACTGCCGTTGCCACCGGGCACACTCGCAACGGTGTGGGGTGATGACGAGAGGTACATCTCCTCCTACCTGAGCGCGTTCGACGGTTACTACCTCACGGGCGACAGCGGGTACATCGACGAGGACGGGTACCTGTACGTCCTCGGCCGCACCGACGACGTCATCAACGTCGCCGGTCACCGCCTGAGCACAGGAGTCATGGAGGCGGCCATCGCCTCGCACCCGGCCGTCGCGGAGTGCGCGGTCATCGGCGTCCACGACGAGACCAAGGGGCAGATCCCACGGGCGTTCGTGGTCCTCGGGGACGGGGCGAAGGACGCGGATCCGGAAGCACTCCGGAAGGAACTCGTGGCGCTCGTGCGGTCGGAGATCGGCCCCGTCGCCGCCCTCAAGGAGGTCGACGTCGTCGCAGCACTGCCGAAGACCCGGTCGGGCAAGATCCTCCGCAAGACGATGCGGGAGATCGCCGACGGTCGCGACGCCGTCGTGCCCTCGACCATCGAGGACCCGGAGGTGCTCGAACGGATCCGCGTGGCGATCACGGGGTGACGTTCGGGTGCGCCGGTCGCACCGCGCGGGCCGGGGGTGAACGACGCGGGTATTCTCGCCGTGAGGTCCCCGTGCGCTCTTGCGGCCACGGACCCTCGTTCCGACAGTTTCGCCGCATCCCGATCCCCGGCAAGAAGTGAGCATGTCCGCACGACCACCCCGCACGACCACCGATCCCCGATTCCACGACCCCGCTGCCGTGCGCGCCGGTACCGGGTGCACCGGTCGTCGCCGTTCCGCGCTCGGCCTCGTGACCGGTGTGAGTGCCGCGCTCACGGTGACCGCGCTGGTGCTCGGCGTCCCCGCCGCCCCGGCATCGGCCAGCGGGATCTCCGGCGGAGCGGTCGAATCCGGACTGGACGGCGGTGCCACCGACGGCACCGACGACGGCGGCGGGTCGTCCGGTGACGGATGGCCGGACGGGAACGGCGACGGCTGGGGTGATCCGCCCGACGGCTCAGGGGGAACCGGGAACGGGGACGACAGCGCCGGAGGCGACGGGACGAGCGAGGGTTCGACGGACACCGGCGAGTCCGATGCCGGCGAGGCCGGAGAGTCCGACAGCGGGTCGGAGGGAACGAACGAGGACTCGGAAGCGCCCGCGCCCATCGGTGAGTCGTCCTCGGAAGGCGGCGCGTCCGACGAGTCGTACGAGGACACGGGCACCGGTAGTGGGAACGAGTCCACCGGTTCATCGGAAAGTGCCACGGACCCCGGCGACGCCGCGTCGGACAACGGGTCCGGGAGACGGTCGAGCCGCGGTTCCGGCGGCGGAGGAACCTCGGTCGGAGGCACGGGAGACGGATACGTGCCGGCCGACGAGGAAGCCGATACCGACGTCACCCCAGCTGACGTGGCATCCGTGGAGACGGACGCCTACACGGGCGACGGGACACCGGAGCACCCGTACGTCTCCCTGAACGAGGCTCCCGTCGGCGCGTTCTCCGTCGTGGACGGCGACACCGTCTGGGTCGAGAACATCAACGGCGTCGACAACGGCATCGCCGTGGACGTCCCGGAGTGCCTGGTCGAGGCGGACACAGGGCTCGCAGGAAGCCCGGAATCCGCAGCACGAGTGGCGCTCACCGGGACGGGATCCGAGGTCGTCCGCGAGGAGTGGGTGATGCCGCGCGGCGACGGCGCACTGCTCCATCGGTTCCTCGCGGAGGGCATGTTCGACACGGACATGCAGCCGTTCTCGCTCCTCGTCGAATGCCCGGGCGAGGGCGCCCGGGTGGACACCGACTTCACGGTCGCGTTCGACGAGCAGGACGCGAAAGCGGCCGGGCTGCCGATCGAGGCGAACACACCCGTGGGACCGGGAGGGACCGCGGGCGGTGAGACCGCCGCCCAGGGGCAGGGCGCCTCGGCGGAGGAGGGGCGGTTGCCGTTCACCGGTGCGGTGACCGGCCTGCTCATGCTCGCCGTGGGTGCGCTGCTCGCGCTCGGGGCGGCCGCAGTGGTCGTCACCCGGATCCGCCGGCAGCGCGTCGAGCGGAGGCGGTGAGGGGCGCGGTTCACCGGCAGTGCAGAGGATCACCAGCGCGTTCTCGGGTCCGGTTCCTACACTGGTGCGGTGCTTCGCAGACGACCCAGCCGTGCAGTGACCGGCGCGACCGTGGGGTTCGGCATCACGGCCGGGCTCCTCGCCGTCGTGCTCGTGGTCGTGTGGGCGAGTACGTCCCTCACGAGCAACATTCGGACCGGCTACAAGCAGTGGGACATGAGCGTGGACAACCTCAGCAGCGAGCAGGTGGAGAACGCGCGGACGATCATCGCCGTCGGGCGCGGTGCCGACATGAGTGATCGGGCGATCGTCATCGCGCTCATGACTGCGGCGCAGGAGAGCAGCCTGCGGAACCTCGATCACGGGGACCGCGATTCGCTCGGGCTCTTCCAGCAGCGGCCGTCGCAGGGCTGGGGCGAGCCGGATCAGTTGCAGGACCCGGTGTGGGCGTCGAAGGCGTTCTACGGAGTGAACCCCGAGGTGAGGAACCCGGGCCTCGTGCAGATCCGTGACTGGGAGGACATGGAGGCGACCGACGCGGCGCAGGCCGTGCAGCGTTCGGCATACCCCCAGGCGTACGCGAAGTGGGAGCCCCTCGCCGAGGAGGTCCTCTCCCGGCACGGCGCGGTCGAGCCGATCGGGTGAGGGGTGCGGGCGCGCCGGTCGAAGGGTTGCCCGGCCGCAGCGCCAACGGATCCGAAACCGAGCCGCTGATTCCGTTTCCGATTCGCGGGATGCAAAGCGAATCGTTCGGCGTTGGCGAATCCGTTGGCGGTACGGCTCAGCCACCGCCTCCATCGCCATGCCGCGCCGCGCCTCGCCGCCACTCATGCACAACAGTTCGGATCCGTACGAGGTGCAATGTAAGATTCGCGGCATGAATTTCCCCGAAACCGTCGGCTCCACCCGCGCCGATTCCACCCGCGCCGATTCCGCCCGACCCGGCACCGTACGGCCCGACACCACCCAGGTCGGCTCCACCCGCTCCCCACACGACCATGCCGCACACGACCACTCCGGCCACCACCACTCCGTGGCCGCCGTCGCGGAGGAATCCGGACTCCCTCTCGTTCCCGCCTCCCTCGAGGCGATCGACCGGACCGCCGAGGTCTTCAAGGCCCTCGCGACCTCGTCCCGCCTGCGGATCCTCCTCATCCTGTCCCACGGGCCGTCGACGGTGACCGGCATCGTCGACCTCACCGATCTCTCGCAGCCCCTCGTGTCCCAGCACCTCAAGCTGCTGCGCGGACTCGGGCTCGTCGAGGTGCAGCGTCGTGGCCGCGAGGCCATCTACTCCCTCAAGGACGACCACGTCGCCCACATGGTCGTCGACGCCCTCGCCCACGTCGTCGAGGACCACTGACCCCATGGGGCGCAAGCGCACGAACCGCAAGGACAAGGACTCCCGCCGTTCCGGCTCCTCCACCGCCGAGGCGCCCGCCGGCTCCGGCCCGGACCTCACCCTCCACGAGGGCGAGTGGGAGACCGACACCGGCACGGTGCGCCTCGAACGCGACCGGTACGCGACGAACGCGTGGACGATCTTCGTCAACGGAGTACCGTCCTCCCACGTCGATCTCGACGACCCGCGCGCCCTCGATTTCGAGTACATGCGCTGGATGGCGGCGGTGATCTCCGAACGGTGGGGCGCCTCGGGCGGGGGCTCCGCCCGCAGCACCGCGGGCGCCGGGAACGGCGACGGCGCGCGCCTGCGGGCGCTGCACCTCGGCGGTGGGGCGTGCTCGATGGCGCGGTGGGTGCATGCCACGTATCCGGACGCCCGCCAGGTCGTCGTCGAGCTCGACGCTCGGCTCACGGTGCTCGTGCGCGCGTGGTTCGACCTCCCGAGCGCGCCGCTGCTGCGCCTGCGGCCCGGTGACGCGGGAGAGGTCCTGCCGACACTCACGGAGAACTCGCGCGACCTCGTCATTCGCGATGTCTTCGCAGGTGACAGGACTCCCGAACAGCTCACGACCGTCGAGTACGCACGGCACGCCGACCGGGTGCTCGACGCCGGAGGGCTCTACCTCCTCAACGTCGGCGACACCCCGGATCTCGCGGGATTCCGGCGCGAATCGGACAACCTCAGGGCCGTGTTCGCGCACGTCGCGGCGATCGCGGACGCCGCGATGCTCAAGGGGAGGCGGCGGGGGAACGTCGTCCTCGCGGCCTCGCAATCGCCGCTGCCGCTCGGCCCGTCGCTCACCCGCACTCTGCTGTCGGACCCTTTGCCCGCACAGGTGCGGGAGGTGTGAGTCGAGGTCCGCACAACCCCGACCGGCGGCAGCGGGTTACGCCCGATCGCACAGCTCGATCAGCTGCCGTGAGCGCAAACTGCTGCTTTCGCAGCCGCGGCGCCTGACTCGCCGAGGCGCCCGCCCCGCCCGCCGCCCGCCTCAGGCGCTCAACCCCTTCGTGAACCGGATGATCCGGTCGAGCGCGTCGCGCACCTGGGCGGGCCCGACTGCGAGCGACATCCGCACGTGGTTCTCCCCCGCGTACGGGTCGAAGTCGAGCCCCGGGGACAGTGCGACACCGGTCTCCTCGAGGAGCGCGCTGCACCATTCCTTCGCATTCGCGTACGGCCCGAGCACGTCTCCCTCGAGCCGACCCCAGATGTAGAACGCCCCGTCGCACGGCGCGACGTCCTTCCAGCCGAGTGCGGGGATCGCCTCGAGCACCATCTCGCGGGCCTTCGCGAATCCGGCGACGGCGGCGTCGCACTCCGCGTAGGACTCCTCGGTGAACCCCTCGACCGCGGCCCACTGGGCGGGCACCGGAGCGCACAGCTGCAGGTTGCCGCTGAGCGCGATGAGCGGTTCGACGAGCGAGTCCGGCACGATGATCCACCCGAGCCGCCACCCGGTCATCGCCCAGTACTTCGAGAACGAGCTCACCACGACGGACTCGTCGTCGAACGCCACGACGGTCTCCCCGCGGCTGCCGGTGTACGTGATGCCCTGGTAGATCTCGTCGGAGATGACCCGCACACCGTGGGCCTTCGCCCAGTCGGTGATCTCCCGTAGCTGTTCGGCGTCGAGCATGGTGCCGGTGGGGTTCGCGGGGGAGGCGAGCACGATGCCCGCGAGCGGCGCCTCGGCGTGGGCCTGCTCGAGGAGTTCGACGGTGGGCTGGAACCGTTCCTCGGGACCGCACTCGATGTCGACGACCTCGCAGCCGAGGGCGGTGAGGACCGCCTCGTACGCGGTGTACCAGGGACGTGCCATCGCGACCCGGTCGCCGGCGTCGAAGCAGGTGAGGAACGTGAGGGAGAAACCGAGGGAGGACCCGGCGGTGACGAAGATGCGCCGCGGGTCGATGTCGACGTCGTACCACCGCTTGTAGTGCCCGGCGATCGCGGTACGGAGCTCGGGGACACCCGCGACCTCCGAGTAACCGAGATCGGTGCCATCGCTCATGATCTCGGCGGCACGGCGACGGACGGGGGCCGGCGCGCCCTGCGAGGGCTCACCGATGTTCGCGACGATGACGTCGCGCCCCTCGGCCTTGAGCTCACCGACCCGGCGGGCGATGTCCATGACGGCGAAGGGGCGGACCTTCTGCGAGCGCGCAGAGATCGGCGGAACGAGGGGTGCGGAAACGGCAGACGTGTTCATGGGATCACTGTGACACATTCGGTCGCCGTTCCATGATGCGGGTCACTCCTCGGCCTTCCGCCGCTCGCACCCGCCGAGGCGCCCCACCGGTTTCGAGCCGGACATCCCGCGCGCGTAGAGTCGAGAGCACGACCATCCCCGCGTCCCCGACCCGGCCGGCGCCGAACCGACCGGACCGGGGCACGATCGACAACCCAGGAGTATCCCCGTGCCGACCCTCACCGACCAGAAGTCCCTCGTCACCGCCGCAGAGGCCGCCCTCCCCCAGATCCTCGCGGACATCGAACGCGTCATCTCCGTCGAGACCCCCTCCGACGACAAGGTGGCCGTCGCCCGAGGCGCCGCGGAGTTCTCCGCCCTCCTCACCGAACGCCTCGGCGTCACCCCGGAGACCGTCGTCATCGGGGAGACCACCCACCTGCGTCTGCGCTTCGGATCCGGCGACCCGAAGGTCGTCCTCGTCAACCACCAGGACACCGTGTGGCCGCACGGCACCCTCGCCCGCAAGCCCTTCTCGACCGAGGACGGCATCCTCCGCGGCCCCGGCTCCTTCGACATGCTCACCGGCGCCGTCATGAGCATCCACGCGGCGAAACTCCTCCAGGACTCCCTCGGCGCCGAGGCGCTCGACGGCCTCTCGATCCTCGTGACCGGTGACGAGGAGATCGGGTCGAAGGACTCCTCCGAGTTCATCCGCGCGGAGGCGAAGAACGCGAACGCCGCCTTCGTCATGGAGGCGAGTGCGGGCGGTGCGCTCAAGATCGCCCGGAAGGGCACCTCGGACTACCGCGTGATCGTCAAGGGGAAGGCCGCGCACTCGGGCCTCGAACCGGAGAAGGGCATCAACGCACTCCTCGAGCTCGCCCACCAGGCGCAGGTCGTCGCGGACCTGGGCAACCCGGAGCTCGGCACCACCGTCGTGCCCACGAAGTTCTCCGGCGGCACGACGACGAACACCGTGCCCGCCGAGGGGGTCTTCGCCGTGGACGTGCGGGCGAAGTCGATCGCCGAACAGGAGCGCGTCGATGCCGCGATCCGTGCCCTCACCTCGTCGATCGAGGGCGCGAGCATCGAGATCGAGGGCAGCATCAACCGTCCGCCGCTCGAGGAGTCGATGACCGCGGAACTGTTCGCCCGCGCGACGGAACTCGCCGCCGACCTCGGCCTCCCGGCGCCCACCGGTGTCGCGGTCGGTGGCGCCTCGGACGGCAACTTCACGGCGGCCGACGGCGTGCCGACCCTCGACGGCCTCGGCGCCGTCGGTGACGGTGCGCACGCGGAGCACGAGCACGCGATCATCGCGGAGATCGCGCCGCGCACCGCCCTCCTCGCGGCCCTCATCGCCGACCGGCTGTAATTCTTCGTCACACGGGCCGCTACCCTGATTCCGGCCCTCCCTTCCGGAACCGGCGGTCGGCACCGACCTTTCCCCGGCCGCCGTTCCGGTCCCGCACGACACCCTCGAGAAGGACATTCCCATGAAGCTCACCTCCCTCAGGCTCCACCAGATCCAGTTGCCCCTCGTCTCCCCCTTCACCACCTCGTTCATGACGGAGACGGAGAAGGACTGCTACCTCGTCGAGGCCGGCTTCGACACCCCGAACGGCCCGGTCACCGGCTGGGGCGAGTCCGTCGCGATGGTCGCCCCGCTGTACTCGGCCGAGTACATGGACCAGGGCATCGACCTCACCCGCCGGTTCCTCGCCCCGCTCCTCTTCGAGGTCGAGGACCTCACGGCGGAGACCGTCGGCTGGCACCTGCGCCACATCATCGGCAACCCGATGGCGAAGCACGCCCTCGAGATGGCGGTCATCGAGGCCCAACTCAAGATGCGCGGCCAGTCGTTCAAGGAGTACATGGGCGGCGTCGTCGACACCGTGCCGTCCGGCGTCTCCGTCGGCATCCAGGACTCCGTCGAGCAGACCGTGAAGGTCATCGGCGAGTACCTCGAGGAGGGATACTCGCGCATCAAGCTCAAGATCAAGCCGGGTGCCGACATCGAACCGGTCGCCGCCGTCCGCAAGGCCTTCGGTGACGACTTCCTCTTCCAGGTCGACGCGAACGCCGCCTACACCCTCGTCGACGCGAACCACCTCAAGCGCCTCGACGACTACGGTCTCCTCCTCATCGAGCAGCCCCTCGGCGAGGCGGACATCCGGCAGCACGCGGAACTCGCGAAGCTCATGGACACCCCGATGTGCCTCGACGAGTCCATCGTCTCCGCCGAGGCCGCCGCGGACGCGATCTCGCTCGGCGCCACCTCCGTCATCAACATCAAGCCGGGCCGCGTGGGCGGGTACATCGAGGCGAAGAAGATCCACGACCTCGCCCGCGCCCACGGTGTCGCGGTGTGGCACGGCGGCATGGTGGAGACCGGCCTGGGCCGCGCGGCGAACGCCGCCTTCGCGACCCTCCCGGGCTTCACCCTCCCGGGTGACATCTCCGGTTCGAAGCGCTTCTTCACCGAGGACATCACCGAGGAGATCGTCATGCACGACGGCGTCGTCGACGTCCCGCAGGGCCCCGGCTTCGGCGTCACCATCGACCCCGCGAAGCTCGAGAAGTTCACCGTCGCGACGCACGACCTCACCCCGGGCAAGTAAACCGGCACGTCCTGCGGGGCCCGCACACCGTCGCCGGTGTGCNNNCCCCCCCCCCCGTCTCCTCCCGCCGAGGCGCCCCACCGCCCCGGCACCACGCCCGCCTCCGCGCACCACCCGTGTCCGAACTGTGACCGCGCGTTCAGCCACCGTCCGGTTTTGAGGTCGACAATGGTCGGCATGTCTCGCGCCGCTTCCCACTCCCCCGCACAGAGCTCCCCCGCACGGCCCTCGGCCCACCCCGTCTCCGCGCCGGCGTCCCACTCCCGGTCCGAGCGCCCCGAGGACCTCTCCCCCACGCACCGCGCCGCCTCCCTCGCCGCGCTCCGGTCGACCACCCCGGAGAATCCGCTCGACGTGCTCGTCGTCGGTGGCGGGGTCACGGGGGCGGGAGCCGCCTTCGACGCCGCCACCCGTGGCCTGCGGGTGGGCATCCTCGAGGCGCAGGACTGGGCCTCGGGCACCTCGAGCCGCTCCTCGAAACTCATGCACGGGGGCCTGCGGTACCTCGAGATGCTCGACTTCGCCCTCGTGGGCGAGGCGCTCAAGGAACGCGACCTCCTCCTCACCCACACCGCGCCGCACCTCGTAACACCGGTCGCGTTCGTCTTCCCGTTCGAGAAGCCGTTCCTCGACCGCGCGTACATCGGCTCCGGCGTCCTCCTCTACGACACGCTCGCCGCCCGTCCCGGCCGCAAGCGCGCCGTGCCGCTCCACCGACACCTCAGCCACAAGGCGCTCCTCGACCACTTCCCCGGGCTCGATCCCGAGGCCGCGGTCGGCGCACTCGAGTACTACGACGCGAAGGTCGACGACGCCCGTTTCGTCATGACCCTCGTCCGGTCCGCGACCGCGCTCGGCGCGCACGCCGCGAACTACGCGCGGGTCACCGACTATGTCCGCTCCGCCGCCGGCCGCGTCACCGGTGTCCGGGCCCGCGACGAGGAGACGGGTGAGGAGTTCACCGTCCACGCCCGGCACATCGTGCTCGCCGGTGGCGTGTGGACGGAGGAACAGCAGAACCTCGCGACGGAGAAGGGCGGGCTCAAGGTCCTCGCCTCGAAGGGCGTGCACGTGACGGTCCCGCGCGAGCGCATTGCAGCGGACCCCGGCACCGGCCTCATCACGAAGACCGAGAAGTCCGTCCTCTTCGTCATCCCGTGGGACGGGTACTGGGTCATCGGGACGACGGACACCCCGTGGCACGAGGACGTCGACGCACCCGTCGCCACGAGCGCGGACATCGACTACGTGCTCGAACACGCGAACGCGGTCCTCGCCGAACCCCTCACCCGGGACGACGTCATCGGCGTCTACGCGGGTCTGCGCCCGCTGCTCCAGCCGCAGGAGCCGGTGCCCGCTGCGGAGGAGTCCGGCGACAGGAAGGCCGGTGCGAAGGGGAACGGTGCGAAGGAGCCCGCGTCGACGAAGGTCTCGCGCGAACACACCGTCATGGAGGTCGAGCCCGGCCTCGTCGCGATCGCCGGCGGCAAGTTCACCACCTACCGCGTCATGGCCGAGGACGTCATCGACTTCGCCCTGCGGGACGAGACCGGGGCGAAGTCCTCGGAGACGGAGTTCCTCCCGCTGCTCGGTGCCCGGAACCTCACGCGGGCCCGCACCCGCACGGAGGCCGCCGCGGCGACGTACGGCTGGGACCTCGAACGCACCGAACGGCTGCTCACCCGGTACGGCTCACTCGTGACCGACCTCTTCGCCCTCATCGAGGCGGACCCGGACCTCGCCCGCCCGGTGCCGGGAGCCGAGCGGTACCTCGGCGTCGAGGCCGTTCACGCCGCCCGCGCCGAGGGCGTCGTCCACCTCGTCGACGTCCTCGAACGCCGCATGCGCCTGAACTACGAGGTGCCCGACCGGGGTGTCGCGGCGGCCCCGACGGTCGCGCGGCTCATCGCCGGGCCGCTCGGGTGGGACGAGGACCGGATCACGCGCGAGATCGCGGATTTCGAGGCCCACGTGCGCGCCCAACGTGCTGCGGAGGACACGCAGGACGATGCGGAGGCCGCCGCCCTCGTGCTCGCCGCGGATGCGACCTGAGAGCACTCGCGGCCCGGGGGACAAGGCATTTCTCCCACGACGACCGAAAGTGTTGCCTTCTGCGCGGAGGGAAACGCATTCGGTCGCCGCGGGTGAAACCGTTGCCAGTGCCCCTGATTGCCAGTACCGCCGGACGACCCTCAGACGTGGAACATCGACATCCCGCCGTCGACCGGGATGACCGCTCCGGTCACGTAACTGGATGCCGGCAGGCACAGGTTCAGCGTCATCTGCGCGACCTCCTCCGGCCGCCCGTAGCGACGCATCGGCACCCGCCGGCGGGCGTACTTCGCCTTCGCCTCGGGGTCGTACTCGTGCGTCATGCCGGTCTCGATGGGACCGGGGCAGATCGCGTTGACCGTGATGCCGAACTCCGCGAGTTCGATGGCAGTGCTCCGGGTGATGCCCACGACTCCGGACTTCGACGCCGAATAGCTGATGAGTCCGGCCTGCGCGACGAGCGCCTCGGTCGAGGCGATATTCACGATCCGGCCGGCCTCCGCCTCCTTGAGGTAGGGCAACGCCAGGCGGGTGAGCCGCACGTGGGCGGTGAGGTTGACGTCGAGGACCTCCTGCCACACCTCCTCGAACTCGTCCTCCTCCTGCCGGGAGACGTTGTTGCGCCGGGAGATTCCGGCGTTGTTCACGAGGAGATCGATCCCACCGAACTCCTCGGTCGCGGTGGCCACGAGGTTCTTCAGGTCCTCCGGGCGGCGCACATCGGTGGGCACGGCGAGGGCTCGTGCCTCCGGTGCGATCTGCTGGGCCTCGCGGACCACCTCGGCGAGCTGTTCGCCCTCCCGATCGGCGAGTACGACATTCGCTCCCTCCGCGGCGAAGAGCAGGGCGGTGGCGCGCCCCATTCCGCTCGCGGCGCCGGTGATGACTGCGGTCGCACCGCTGATCGAGCGGGAGGCGAATTCGATGCTCATGAGGACTCCTTCGTCCGGAAGAGGTGCGCCCCTCTCAACCTATCCCGGGGCGCACCCGGCGTCACGGGGCCCAGGCGAGCCCGGCAGGACAGGTCTGCAGACGAGGTGAGCGGGGCAGCGCCATTGCCTGATCAGCGGGACAGCGCAATCGCCTCGTCAGCGGGGCAGGACCGGCATCAGCGGGACACGGCCGCCTCGGTGAGCGGCTGCAGACCGCGGTAGCTGCCGCGGACGAAGAGGAGCGGTTCGGCCTCGTCGTTGCTCGCGAGCGCGTGCACGGCACCGACGACGATCGTGTGGTCACCGCCGTCGTACTCGGCGTGGAGCGTGCAGTCGATCCACGTGACGGCGCCGGGCAGGATCGGATTGCCGAACGGGGACTCGGTCCAGTCGACACCCGCGAACTTGTCGGTGCCCGACCGGGCGAACTGCCCGGAGAGAGCCTGCTGATCGGCTCCGAGGACGTTCACCGTGAACGAGCCGATCTCGCGGATGCGGGGCCACGTGCTCGAGGACCGCGCCGGGTTGAACGTGACGAGTGCCGGCTCGAGCGAGAGCGAGGTGAAGGACTGGCAGGTGAACCCGGCCGGTCCGTCCGGGGTGGCGCTCGTGATGACGGTGACGCCGGAACCGAAGTTGCCCATGATCGAGCGCAGGCGCAGGGGCGAGAGGTCGGTGAGGGCCGAGTCGGTGACACCACGGCCGGCGGCGGTGCCGGTCCGCGACGCGGCCTCGGACCGTGCAGCGTCCTGCAGCACCGAGTACTCCGTGCGTGTGTTCATGGTTCCGTCTCCCGTCGCATGGAAGTGGGCGTTCCACGAGAGTGGCACAGGGCGTTCCGACACGGGAGTCATGTGACGAGATGTGGCGCCGCATCGCGAGATCGGCCCCGATTCCGCGTCATGTGACGTCACACAGTGCAGTTCCACCGGGGCACCCGTACCCGAACGCAGTCACCCCAACACCCGCACCCGGGCACCCTCACCCGAGCGCTCGCTCCCGGATCGCCTCCTCCACGAGGTCCGCGTCCGTGGCACCGAAGAGCGTCCGCGCCCACACTGTGTCGCGCTCGAGGTACGGCTTGCCGTCCACGCGCAGCCACTGGAGCGGGTTGCTGTTCCCGTGGTCACGCATGCACTTCGCGCACGCCGGCACCTCGAGGCTCGCGCGGATCGACCCGTCGTACGCCTTCTGGTCCGCGACAACGACCTCGCCGCGGGCGTTCCCGTGGCCGGGATTCACTGCGCACGGCCGGTGGAGCTCCACGCCTCCGGCGGGTGCCTCGACCCGGGCGAGGTCGTTCTCCGCGAGTTCGAACAGGACGAGCGCCCCGATGAGGTCGTCGGCCTCCGACGCCGGGTCGTCGGCGATCCGGCGGGCGAGCGCGTACGCGTCGAGTCCGTGCTGCACCCGGTCGGCCTGCTCGGCGGAGAGGTCCTCGGTGCGCAGGGACTCGAGGCGTTCGGCGACCCGCATGGCGTCCGCACCGAGCGCGGTCGAGAGTTTCTCCCGGCTCGCGCGCTTCGCGGCGTCGATGACGGTCTTCGGCACCGTGTACTTCTTCCCGTGGCGCGGCCACTTCCGGCCGATCCACCAGATGAGCGCGCCGAGCGCGAGGAGGACCGCCACGAAGACCGTGAGGGAGATCCACGGGTGCGTGTTGATCGCCTGGACGAACCGCGATCCCCACCGGGACAGGACCGCGGGAGCGCCACCGTCGTCCCGGGTGACGATGGAGGGGTCCTCCATCCGGTGGGCGACGTCGAGGAGCCATTCGCCCTCGCTCATCGTGCCCGCCGGGTCGAGGATGTGGTCGAAGGTCTGCGAATTGATCGTCGTGTACGTGACGGAGTCGTCGGCGACGGTCCGTTCGTACCGGATGTCGGACCCCCGCACGAGCATGGAGTAGAGCCCCACATCGCCCTTCGCCGCGGCGACCATCCCGAGGAAATCGGAGTTCGCGTAGTACGACTGCCCGTCGGTGCCCATGTCGTCCAGGAGCAGCACGTACATCGGGTACTCGGTCCTCGAGAGAGCCTCCCGGAGTTCCTCCGTCGTCGCCGCGTCGAGCCGGCTCTCCTGGCCGGGTTCGGCGTAGATCGGGTCCGTCTCGAGGGCGGCGGCGACCTCCACCGCCCGCACGAACTCCGGGACCTCGCCCGGATCCGCC